>CACIOP010000005.1 GCA_902588315.1 uncultured Pelagibacteraceae bacterium | reverse complement strand
AGAATTTAAACAATAATGAAAACAATTAAAGTAAAAAAAAATTATATTAAGTAATTAAAATTTGTGTGTAATTTAAATTTTTAAAAAATTTATTTATCAACACTTTTCATAGAAAGTTTAACTTTACCTCTATCAAAACCAATTACTTTAACTTTCACCTCATCGCCTTCCTTAACAATATCAGTAACTTTAGCAACTCTCTTATCTGCAAGTTCTGAGATGTGAACAAGTCCATCTTGTTTTCCTAAAAAATTAACAAATGCACCAAATTCCATAATCTTCATTACTTTACCTGAATAAATTTTATTCAGTTCAGCTTTTGCAGTGATATCTTTAATCATTTGCATTGCAATGTTTCTAGACTCTTCATCAGGGGCAGCAACTGTTACCACACCTTCATCATTTACATCTACTTTCGCACCTGATTTTTCTACTATCTCTCTGATTGTTGCGCCACCTTTTCCAATTACGGCAGCAATGTCTTTTTTATCTACATTGATTTGTTCCATTTTAGGAGTGTGTTTACCAACATCAGATCTTGAAGTTGATAATGCTTTATTCATTTCACCTAAGATATGGACTCTTCCATCTTTAGCTTGGCTTAATGCCTGTTCCATAATTTCAAATGTAATACCTGTGATTTTGATATCCATTTGAAGAGAAGTAATTCCATCTTTAGTTCCAGCAACTTTAAAGTCCATGTCACCAAGATGATCTTCATCACCTAGGATGTCTGAAAGGACACTGAAATTATCACCTTCTTTAATTAAACCCATTGCAATACCCGCAACTGGCTCTTTGATTGGTACTCCAGCATCCATTAATGCTAAAGATGTTCCACAAACAGTAGCCATTGAAGAAGAACCATTAGACTCTGTAATCTCTGAAACTACTCTAAAAGTGTATGGAAATGCTTCTTTTGTTGGTAATGAAGAATTAATCGCCCTCCATGCTAATTTACCATGACCAATTTCTCTTCTACCTGTTCCAATTCTTCCAGTTTCTCCGACTGAAAAAGGGGGGAAATTATAATGGAGCATAAATCTCTCTCTTTGTAATCCATCTAAACTCTCAATTCTTTGTTCATCATCAGATGTTCCTAAAGTTGCTACAACAATTGCTTGGGTTTCTCCTCTAGTAAATAATGCAGAACCATGTGCTCTTGGTAAAACGCCAACTTCACATTCGATAGGTCTTACATCTGATAAACCTCTACCATCAATTCTATTTTTATTTTTTAGAATGTCTGTTCTTACAATTGATTTTTCAAGGTTTTTTAACTGACTGTTAACATCAAGATCTGTGTAATTTTCATCTTCCTCATAAAGCTTTTTAGCTTTATCAGTAATCTCTGAAATTTGATTTGATCTATCTTGTTTGTCTCTTGTTGCAAAAGCTTTTTTAAGATCTTCTGTAAAAGTTTCTTCAAGTTTTTTCTTAACCTCAGATAGATCTTTCTTTTCAACAATCCACTCAGGTTTTCTGCATTCTTTTGCAAGATCCTCTATCATCTCGATTACTGGGACAAATCCCTCATGACCAAATTTAACTGCATTTAACATTTCTTCCTCTGTTAAACCTCTTGCTTCAGACTCAACCATTAGTACAGCATCTTTTGTACCCGCTACAACTAAATCTAATTTCGATTTTTCTAACTCTGCCTTAGAAGGATTTAAAACATATTTTCCATCTATAAAACCAACTCTTGAAGCGCCTACAGGGCCCATAAATGGCATTCCTGATATAGCTAAAGCAGCTGATGAAGCAGTGATTGATAAAATATCTGGTTCATTTTCTTTATCGTATGAAATTACTGTTGGTAATAACTGTACTTCATTTTTAAATTCATCTGGAAACAAAGGTCTGATTGGTCTGTCAATTAATCTAGAGATTAATGTTTCGCTCTCAGTTGGTCTTGCTTCTCTTTTAAAATATCCACCTGGAATTTTTCCAGCTGCATAATATTTTTCTTGGTAATTTACAGATAATGGAAAGTAATCCATATCAGGATTTACTTTTTTTGCTCCTACTACTGTTGCTAGTATGACTGTCTCTCCGCATGTTGCGATTATTGCACCGTCTGCCTGTCTTGCTACTTTACCTGTTTCTAAACTTATCTTCTTTCCCGCTACTTCAATTTCCTTCTTGTATACTTTAAACATTTCATTTCCATTTCGTTCGTTCGTTTCATTCCATTCCGTTCTATCTATCTTGATTTCTATTTTCTTAAACTCAATTTCGACAGTACATTTTTGTAAGAATCCATTTTATTTTTCTTTAGGTATTCCAACAATTTCTTTCTTCTATTGACCGCTCTCAACAATCCAACAGATGAATGTTTATCCTTTTTGAATTGCTTAATATGTTTAGAGAGAGTTTCAATTTTCTCTGTTAGCAAAGCGATCTGTATCTCTGAAGATCCAGTATCTTTATCGTGCATTGCTAATTCTTGTGACTTTTTATTCATGCCTCTTTCTTCCTATTTATTTGTTTGTTTTATTAAGTTTTCTATTTTTTCCGCATACTCAAAAGATTCATCTTTTCTAAAAAGTAATTTTGGTAAAAATTTCATAACCACTTTTTGTGATAAAATTTTTCTAATTAAAAATGAGTATTCCTTTAAAACACTAATTGTTTCCTCCGCATCTTTTCCACCCAACGGAAGGACATATGCTTTAGCTATTTTTAAATCAGGACTCATTCTAACCTCAGTAACAGTTATAGTGTTTGTTTCTAAATTTGGCACCTTAGCCTCATTTCTTATAAAAATCATGCTTAAAGACTGCTTAATCATTTCTCCTACTCTTAACTGTCTTTGCGACAATGATTTTCTTATTCTGTCTGCCATTAAATTGACCTCTCAGTAGATGTAACACTAAATGCTTCTATTGTGTCATTTTTTTGAAAATCCATATAATCTTTAACGGTTATTCCACATTCTTGACCATCACTTACTTGTTTAACTTGGTTTTTTTCTCTAAATATTGTTGAAACTTTTCCAGTATAAATAATAGTACCATCTCTAATGATTCTTACATCTGAAGTACTATTAATTTCTCCTTCAGTTACTTTTGAGCCAGCAACTTTACCTGCACCTGAAACTTTAAATATTTCTAAAATTTGTGCAGTGCCAGTAATTTTCTCTTGGACATCTGGTGCCAATAATCCTGACATTCTTTGTTTAATATAGTCTAAAACTTCATAAATAATATTGTAGGAAGATATTTTAATCTTCTCATTTTCAGCAAGTTTTTTTGCTTCTTTACTTGGTTTAACATTAAAAGCTATTAATACTGCATTTGAAGCTTTGGCTAAAGTAACGTCTGTTTCTGTTACCATTCCAATATCTGCTAAAATTATTTTCGGTTTAACCTCATCATGTTTAATTTGACTAATTGCATTTTTAATTGCTTCAGATGATCCATGTACATCAGATTTAATTATTAAATTTAATTCTTCAGTAGATTTATCTGAAAAGGCAGAGTCTTGAGTTGCAAAAGATACTGGATTTTTTCCATCCTTGCTCTCTTGAGCTCTATTTTCACTCAATGTCTTAGCTTCTTTTTCTGTATCAAGAACAATAAAATCGTCTCCAGCTTTAGCTGCACCATTTATTCCTAAAATTTCAACAGGAGTAGATGGTAATGCTTCATTAATATTTTTACCTTTATCATTAATAATAGCCCTTACTTTTCCCCACTTTAAACCACTTACAAAAAAATCACCTCTCTTAAGTGTTCCTGTTGTTACAATTATATTTGCAACTGGACCTCTACCAACGTCAATTTTTGACTCTAAAACTATACCTGTAGCTTTAGATTCATAATCCGTTTTAAGATCTAAAATCTCTGCTTGTAATATTATTGACTCTACTAATTTATCTAAGTTTTGTTTTGTTTTAGTTGAAATCTCAACCATTAAAGTATCACCAGATAAATCTTCAGCAATTAATTCATGCTCTAATAATTGATTTTTTATCTTCTGAGTATCTGCCTCTGGTAAATCACATTTATTTATTGCTACAACTATTGGAACATTTGCAGCTTTAGCATGTTTAATAGACTCAATTGTTTGAGGTTTAACTCCATCATCAGCAGCAACTACTAAAACAACTACGTCTGTTAATTTTGATCCTCTTGCTCTCATTTCAGTAAATGCAGCATGACCTGGAGTATCAATAAATGTTAATTTATTACCCTGACTTTCAATTTGATAAGCTCCAATGTGTTGGGTTATTCCACCAAATTCTCCTGAAACCACGTTCGCACTTCTGAGCACATCTAGTACTGATGTTTTGCCATGATCCACATGACCCATAACGGTAACTATTGGTGGTCGATTTTTTAAATTTTCTGTTCTTGAAGCTTTTATCTTTTGTATTATTTCCTCTGCTTTCTCTTCCCTAATTGGATTATGACCAAATTCTTTAACTAAAAATTCCGCAGTATCTGCGGCTAATGTTTGATTAATAGTCACAGTAACTCCCATACCAAATAAATACTTAATTACATTGCTTGATTGTTCAGCCATTCTATTTGCAAGTTCTCTTACTGTGATTGCTTCAGGAATATTAACATCTCTTTTAATCGGTTTTAAATTTTCTTGAGTATCATCTTTTGTAGCATTTTTAATTTCTTTTTGTCTTGCTCTCTTTACTGATGCTAAACTTCTTTGTTTTGCATCAATCTCATCACTTAGTGCTCTTGATACAGTTAACTTTAGCTCTCTTTTTTTTGTTCCTGTTTTTAAAGTTTTTCTATCTTTATTTTCACTATCTCCTTTAAGTCGCTTTGTAGCTCTTTGCTCTGCTAGTTTTCTCTTTTCAAAATCGTTTGTTATAGAGGGTGATTTAGGATTAAATGAAGGTTTTAATGGTGTTACTCTGTTGAAAGTTGAGTTTGTTCTTAGCTTATTCGTACTAGATCTTAATGATCCTCCTCTACTCGAGAATTTTCCAGTTTGTTTTTCAATTACTACAGAATTTTTTCCTTGAGATTTAGCAATCTCAATATTCTTTATTGATTTTTTGGCTGAGCCTGAAATAGTTAATTTTGTTTTTTTTTCCATACCTCATCACTCAATCTTTATAAACAATGTTTCTGGCAGACATAATAAGTTCATCCGCTTCTTCTTTAGATAAAGCAAAATCCTCCAGATAACCTTGGATTTTCACTCTCTCGCCTTTAACTACATCATAACCACCAGTTAATTCATCAGATGCTAAGTCTGCAAAATCCTCTAAACTTAGAATTTTTTGCTCACCAAGTGTAACTAACATTCCTGGAGTTAATCCTTTTAAATTAATTAAGGCATCTTCAAGACCTAATTCCTTAATTCTCTGGGAAATATCCTCCTGATCTTTTTCGTGAAACTCCTTAGCTCTTTCTATTAACGCTTTAGCTGTGTCTTCTTCTATACCTTCGATCTTCATCAAATTTTCAGCTGAACTATCTTTTATATCATCAATAGTTGAAAAACCCTCGGCAACAAGTAACTGACCTAGTGTTTCATCTAACTCCAAATTTTTCACAAAATTTTCTGTTTTTTCTTTAAATTCCAATTGTCTTCTCTCTGAATCCTCTGCATCTGTCATTATATTAATTTCAAAATTTAATAATTTGGTTGCAAGTCTTACATTTTGACCTCTTCTTCCAATTGCTTTGCTTAAATTTTCCTCAGTAAGAATTACATCAAGTTTTTTTCTTTCACTATCAACGTTAACTCTTTGAACTTCTGCAGGGGATAACGCATTTGAAACCAAAATAGCAGGATCCTCTGACCAATTAACTATATCAATTTTTTCCCCTTGAAGTTCATTAACTACAGCTTGAACTCTTGAACCTCTCATACCCACACATGCTCCGACTGGGTCTAAAGAAGTATCAACAGCTTTCACACATATTTTAGCTCTACTTCCGGGATCTCTTGAAGAAGATTTAATTTCTATTAATCCATCATAGATTTCGGGAACTTCTTGAACGAAAAGTTTTTCCATAAATTTAGGATGAGCTCTAGATAGAAATATTTGTTGCCCTCTAGGTTCTCTTCTGACATCATAACAATAAGCTTTTATACGATCACCTGCTTTAATGTTTTCACGAGGGATCAATTCATTTTTTTGGATTATTGCTTCAGTCCTTCCTAAATCAACAATTGCATTTCCAAATTCTAGTCTCTTTATAATTCCACTTAAAATTGTGTCTTTCTTATCAATAAAATCATTAAACTGTCTCTCTCTTTCAGCCTCTCTCACATTAAAACTTATTACTTGCTTTGCTGTTTGCGCAGCTATTCTTCCAAAATCAAATGAAGGAAGTGGCTGTAATACTTCATCACCAATGGATTTGTCTTTATTTATTTGATTTAAATTAATTGCATCCTCTAATCTTATCTCGGTATTTGTATTTTCAGGATTTTCGGCAATTATCAATTTTCTATAAAGCTCAATATCTCCGTTGTCTCTATTGATAGAAACTTTTATTTCATTTTCCTGTCCAAATTTTGATTTTGCAGCTTTAGCAATACCTGTTTCCATAGAACTTATAATTAGTTCTTTATCAATTGCTTTTTCTAATGCTACAGCTTCAGCAATTCTTAATAATTCAAGTTTATCTGCTCTTTTATTTAACATAATTTTGTTTGCTCCAAAAAAAAATGGGCTAAAGCCCATTTTGTAAAGTTCAATAATGTAGTTGCAATATAGTAAAGTTTTTTTTTAATTCAACAGAAACTATTTAGAAAAAACGTTAGTTTTATCAGTTTTTTCCCATGAAAATGACCCATTTTCTTCAGGTACTCTACCAAAATGACCATAAGCGGCTGTTTTTTCATATATTGGTTTATTTAAATTCAACATTTCTCTGATTCCTCTAGGGCTCAAATCAAAATTTTCTTTAATCTTTTCTACAACAAATTTATTTTTATCTAGATCGTTATCAAATAAATCGACATAAATAGATAATGGTTTTGATACGCCAATTGCATAAGCTAACTGAATTAAACACTTTTCAGAAATTTTAGAACCAACAACATTTTTTGCAATATATCTTGCAGCATAAGCTGCTGATCTATCAACTTTAGTCGGATCTTTTCCTGAAAAAGCACCACCACCATGAGGTGCGGCTCCACCATAAGTATCAACAATAATTTTTCTACCTGTCAAACCACAATCTCCATCTGGACCACCAATTACAAAGTTTCCTGTAGGATTTACATAAAACTCATCCTCGTTAAAACCATTAAGAAAATTTTCAGGAATAGACTTTAACATATAAGGTCTGAGTAAATCTCTGACTTGCGATTGATTAACATCTGGTGAATGTTGTGAAGAGATAACTACAGATTTTACTTTTGAAGGTTTTCCATCAATATACTCAAATGTTACCTGACTTTTTGAATCTGGTTCAATATTTTTTAACTTTCCTGACTTTCTGTCTTCCGCCATCAATCTTAAAATTTTATGAGAATAATGAATTGGTGCTGGCATTAAAACATCTGTTTCATTACATGCGTATCCAAACATAATACCTTGATCTCCAGCTCCTTCATCTTTGTTACCAGAGGAGTCTACGCCCATAGCAATATCAGCTGATTGGGAATGTAAATGACTTTCAATTTTTGTTGCTTCTTTCCAAGTAAATCCTTCTTGGTCATAACCAATATCTTTTATACAATTTCTTACTTTTTCAATTAATTCATCTTTTTTAATTTCTGGTCCTCTAACTTCACCAGCTAAAACTACTTTATTTGTTGTTGTTAGTGTTTCGCAAGCAACTCTAGAGTATGGATCTCCAGAAATAAAACTATCAACAACCATATCTGAAATCCTATCAGATACTTTGTCTGGATGGCCTTCTGAAACGGACTCACTAGTGAAAAGAAAATTTTTTAAATTACTCATTTCTAAGCTTCTTAAATGAAAATATTAAAAAAATATACAATAAAATTATTAATCCAAAAATTTTATTTCCAAACTTTGCGAATAGAGTCATCTCAATTTTTCTTGACTCAATTAAATCAATATAACCTGATTTATTTATATCAACTTTTTGCTCAATAACTCCTAATGGATTAATAATTGCTGTTGTCCCATTATTTGCAGACCTTAAAACATATTTACCACTTTCTATCGCTCTAAAAATACTATGAGTTAAATGTTGCTCTGGTCCAATTGATTTACCAAACCAGCCATCTTCTGAAATATTTACAATATAATCAAAGTTATTATTTGAGAAAATTTTACCTGAATAAATTATCTCATAACAAATAAGGGGTAATATTTTAACTGATAAATCATTATATTTCAGATCAATTATTTTTCTTTCTTCACCTTTTGAATATGATTGGTAGTCATTAGTGATTGTTTTTAAGCCAATACTTTTTAATAATTTTTCAAAAGGTAAAAATTCTCCAAAAGGGACAAGATTAATTTTGTTATATGCATTTATTACATTAAGGTCATAGTCAAAAATAGATAATGAATTAAAATATTTAATAGTTTTATTTACATCTTTTTTGCTATTAATCCCAATTGCTAATAAATGATTTTTGTTGAATTTATTTTCAAATAACCATTTGTATTCTTTTAGTTGGTCTTGTGAAATACCTGGAATAATACCTTCTGGCCAAATAAAAATTATTTTTTGATTTTTTTTAGGAGAACTGATTTCAATTAGCTCTTCTATTGCAGTTATTGGATCAATATTATTATAAAATCTATCTATGCCTATATTTGAACTTAAAATTCTTATTTTATAATCAAGTTTTTTTATCTGTTGATTATTAAATTTTTCTAAATTTTGTGAACCAAGTATATAAAATGACATTGTTGTAATAAGAAATGCAACACAAATACTAATTTCTTTTTTATTCTCTCTTAAAATGAATATTGATGGGCTTGTAAATAATGAAATACAGAAAAGATTAAAGCTGTATGTGCCTATGACTGATGTAATGTTTAAAATTTCTATTTGATTAGAGAAACTATAAGCAATTAAATTCCAAGGGAAACCAGTGAGTATTGATCCTCTCACAAATTCTACTATTCCAAATATTAAAGAAAAAAGAAAAAATGAGCTTAAATTATTATTTGGTTTTAAAACCACAAATAGATAAGAAACTAAAGCATAAAACATGGCTAAGAAACCAGGTATTAATATTATTGTAAGAGGTATTAAAAACTTAAAATTTTGATCAAACGTTAATGATATTGAGATCCAATATAAATTACTTACAAAATAACCAAACCCAAATAACCAACCATAAAGAAAAAATATTCTTTTATTTTTATAAAACTCAATTTTTTTTATTAAAAATATATAGAATAAACTAAAAGTTAAAAAATTTATTACAACATAATTAAATGGAGGCAAACTTAAGGAAGTAAGCACTCCTAATAAAATTAAATAAATTACTTCAATATAAAATTTATTTTTCAATTTAATTTATTTTTGATTGTACAGATTTAAATAATAGATTTTCCTCTTTTAACATTTTAGAATAATCTTTATTTGTTTTATGATCAAAACCTAAAAGATGAAGAAAACCATGTATGAATAATTTAGTAACTTTTTCTTTAAAAGATTTTAAATTTTGTGATCTTGGTTTATCTAAATAATTATAGCTAATGATAATGTCTCCAAGATAAGTATTTTTTAAAATTTTTATTTTTTTATCTAATGGAAAAGATAATATATCAGTAGATTTATTTTTTTTTCTAAAAACTTTATTTAATTTTTTAATATTCTGATTATTTGAAAGTAGTAGTGTTAAGGTTACTTTTTTATTCAAAAATTTATATTTTTTTGGAAAAGCTTTACAAATTTTTTTAAAAAAAATGTCCTTATTTTTAAGTCTTTTTGACCAAGCCTTCTCCTCAGAGAAGACATTAATACTAATCATTATTTGAGTATGCTTTGACTATTTTAGAAACAAGTGGATGTCTAACTACATCTGAATGATCAAAATCAACTATGGATATTTCCTTTAAATGACCTAGTAACTCTTTTGATCGAACTAATCCTGACATGTTTTTGTTTGGTAAATCAATTTGAGATGGGTCACCATTTACAACAATTTTAGAATTTTCTCCAATACGTGTTAAAAACATTTTTATCTGAGTATCCGTAGCATTTTGTGCTTCATCTAAAATTGCAAAGGAATTTTTTAGAGTTCTACCTCTCATAAAAGCTAAAGGTGCAATCTCTATATCTCCAATTTCAATCATTCTTTGTATTTTTTCAAAGTCGAAGAGATCATATAATGAATCGTATAAAGGTCTTAGATAAGGGTCTACTTTTTCCTTCATATCACCAGGTAAAAATCCCAAACGCTCACCTGCTTCTACAGCTGGTCTTGAAAGAATAATTCTCTCAATCTTTTTTTCTAAGAGCATAGTTAAGCCTACGGCTACTGCCAAAAAAGTTTTTCCGGTTCCTGCTGGCCCGGCTGAAATTACAATATCACTCTCCCTCAAAGCTCTCACATAGCTTTTTTGTTTTTCAGATCTAGGAATTATAGATTTTTTTGGAGTTTTAATAATATCTGTAACATTATTATTTTTTACTTTTTCATTAATCATAAAGTTATCAATTGATGAAAGTATATCTTTATTCTCTATACTTCCATTATTAATAAACTGATTAGCTAAAAATTGAATAGCATTTTTAATTTTTTCATTCTTTTCAGGTGTTGATTTAATTAAAATTGAATTTCCCCTTGAATATAAGCTGCAATTTGTAATTTTTTCTAATTCTTGTAAATTTTTATTAAATTCCCCAACAACACCCATTAACAAATTGTTGTCGTGAAATATAACGCTTAGGGAATTGTTATCTGAGTAAACAAATTTTAAAGACTGATCAATATTTTTTTTAGTTATTCCACTCAAATTCTATGCAACCTTCTGATCCGAATTAGTTATTACTTCACCGAATAAAGTATTTCTATTACTATCTTTAATTCTCACTTGAACTATTTTTCCAATATCATTCTTTTTACCATTAAAAATTACAGATGTCATATACTCAGATCTACCAAAAGCTTTGCTTTTATCGTCAGTTAAATTTTCAACCAAAACATCAATGACTTTCCCCTTCAATGAGTTGTTCATTTGTATTTGATTTTCAGATAAAATAGTCTGAATTTTTTCTAATCTTTCAATGGAAATTTTTTTTTCAATTAAGTCTAAATTTTCAGCTACTGTTCCAGGTCTTGGGCTAAAGACGAAAGAGAAAGAGTTAATAAATTTAACCCTTTTAATTAAATTAAAAGTATCTTTAAAATCCTGATCTTCTTCTCCAGGATAACCTATAATAAAATCACTTGAAAATTCTATCTTTGGATTAATTTTTTTTAATTTATCAAAAGTATTTAGATATTCCTCAATAGTATGTTTTCTATTCATTGAGTTTAAAATTTTATTAGATCCACTTTGGACGGGTAAATGCACAAGTGGCATCAACTTTTTAGAAGTTTTATAAACTTCAATCAAATCCTCTGTCATATCTTTTGGATGAGATGTTGTGTATCTAACTCTTTTAATTTCAGATATTTTTTCAATATTTAAAATTAAATCTGATAGTCTGTATTCTCCATTATCATAAGCATTAACATTTTGACCAAGTAAAATTATTTCTTTTGCACCATTATCAGCTAAATATTTTGCTTCATCTAAAACTTGATTAAATGGTCGAGAATATTCTGGTCCTCTTGTATATGGGACTACACAAAAATGACAAAACTTATCACATCCTTCTTGAATAGTTAAAAAGGATGAAACTTTTCCAGCTTCATTTTTTATTTTACTTAAATATTTAAATTTAGAAACTGCATCAAACTCTGTCTCTTCTATTTTTTTCTTTTTTTTAGTGTAATTTAAAATTGTATCATTAATTTTATGATAAGCTTGAGGGCCAATAACTAGATCTATATAAGGTTCTCTTTTAAGCATTTCCTCATTTTCTGCTTGAGCTACACACCCTGCAATAATAACTAATGGTTTTTTTTTAAACCTAAATATTTTTTTAACTCTGCCTATTTCATGATAGACTTTTTCTTTTGCTTTATCCCTTATATGACAGGTATTTAATAAATAACAGTCTGCTTCTTCATAATTTTCTATTTTTTTATATCCAATTTTTTTTACAGAATCATATATTCTATTAGAGTCATACTCATTCATCTGACAACCAAAAGTTTTTATAAAAATATTTTTATTTTTCATTATGTTATTCCTGCAGCTTCTTCATCAATTTTTGCATTAAAAGAAACAGATCTTCTTTCTTCATCAGAGTCTGTGAACGGATAAACAGTATGCATCATGTAATTAGGAAATAAATAAAAACTACCTACTTCAGGCGTTACTGTATAAATTGGTTTGCAAAATAATTTTTTTGAGCCATCAATAAGTTCTAATTTACCATTCTCATTATATTTTTTATCCTTTTGAACTGTAGATCCTAAATTTTTTGGAACTTTTAAATAGCCTACCCCAGAAATATGTCCACTGTGATAATGTACTGGATTATATTCATTTTTAAATTGTCTCACGATCCAACTTTTTATTATTTCAAATTTTTTTAATTGTTTTCCTCTCTCTTTGGCTACCCACTGCTGGCATGCATTAGCCAAGAATTCTGCCCATTTTATTTTTTTCATAAAATCAGTATGCAATAAAATTTCTTGATGTACATTACCAACTAATTTATTTCCATGACTTAATTCAATTGATTTATTTGAGTCATGTATTACCTGGTCGGTATACATATTCATTTCATTAATAATCTTGTCAGGCAGTTTTAATTTAACTATGGATGGACCAAACGGTTTAATAATTTCAATTTCCATATCATTTTTTTTTAATGCCATAAAGTTCCAATTTATGATCTACTAATTTGTAACCATATTTTTCTGCAACTTTTTTTTGTAGCTTCTCAATTTCATCGTCTACAAATTCTATAATTTCTCCTGTCTTTACATCAATTAAATGATCGTGGTGACCTTCATTAATTTCTTCGTACCTGGCTTTTCCACCTTTAAACTCATGCTTTGTTAATATTCCTGTCTCTTCAAATAATTTTACTGTTCTATAAACGGTTGCAATACTTATCTTTGGATCAATTTTAGATACTCTATTGTAAAGCTCATCAACATCCGGATGATCAGTAGACTCTGACATTACTTGAGCAATTATTCTTCTTTGATCGGTTAATTTAACCCCTTTTGCTATACATTTTTGCTCTATCGTTTCTGACATTAATAATTTTAACTTAAATAAATAGGGTTAATCAAATTTTTTTTGATATTAAATTTATCACACAATTCAGGGATATTTTCGTATTTTATATCTTTTTCACCTTTAAAATCATGAATACTATAACAATAGTAATCAATATTATTGGTTAAATTAAATGCTTTTACTATAGAAAGTGAATTTCTAATTCCTGCAAAGCTTCCGGGACCCCTATTTAAATAAATTTTATTTATATCTCTTAATGTAAATTCGTGGGAATTTAAGAAATCATTAATAATTAAAGTTAATTTTTCATAATTAATTTTAGTATTCTCTTTAGTAATATTATAAATATCATTATTAGTAATGATCATTAAAAAAATTTTTTCACCTGTTACATCTATTATCATTTTACTCATAATTATTTTATTTTCTAATATCAGTTCTAAATCAGATGAAAATAATATCAAATACTATTCAAATGATGAAGGAATTCTATCAATAATGTATCATCGTTTTAATGAGAATAAATACCCTTCTACCAATATTAAAATGGATATTTTTAAACAACATATGGATATTATTAGAAGCTCAAATTTTATTTTTCACAATCCAAAATATTTTGTAGAGCAATTTAAGATACCAAAATCAAAAAAAGAAATACTGGTAACTATCGATGATGCTTTTGAATCTTTTTATAATGAAGCATGGCCTTACCTAAAAGAAAATAAAATTCCTTTTATTTTATTTGTTTCAACTGAACCTGTAGGAAAAAGAGGTTATATGACTTGGGAACAAATTAAAGAGGTTGAAAGTAATGAATTTGCAAATATAGGACATCATTCTCATACTCATGAATATCTCATAGATATAAACAATGAAGATTTTATATTAGATATTGAAACAGCTAATAAAATTTTTCTTAGAGAACTTGGTTATGTACCTAGTCTATTTTCATATCCTTTTGGTGAATACTCAAAATTTATGAAAAATTATATATCAGAAAATTTCGAATATGCTTTTGGCCAACATTCTGGGGTCATTGACCTAAATAAAGATAAATTTGAATTACCTAGATTTCCAATTAATGAAAAATATGGAGAATTAAAAAGATTTAGATCAATAATAAATTATTTTCCGCTTGAATATAAAAGAATGCTTCCTGAAGAAAAACAATTATTCGAAAACACAAACCCACCAAATTTTAAAGTTGAATTTTTCAAGGAGCAAAAAAATTTATCCAATATCAATTGTTATTCTAATGAAGGGGATATTTGGGAAAAATCAAAAACAAATTTTATAAACAACTCTTTAACGATTGAGTTTAGAGAGCCATTCAAACCAAGGAGGGGTAGAATTAATTGTTCTCTGAATGATGATGGAAAATGGAGATGGTTTGGGGTTCAATTCCCTATTAAAAAATATTAAATCAAGCTTTCTAAATCTTTGCTTGAGGGCAATAATCTCGCCTCATCAAAATCTTTTAATTTATTTTGTTCAATAATTTTTTGTAAAACCTCTATATATTGACTTCCTGTTTCTGCATATTTATCTAAATATTTAGATAAAATTAAACTATCTAAAGGTTTGTTTTGATTTCTAAGTTTTGTTCTCGCTTTTCTTAAATTTTTATACGTTGAGTGTGTATTTAAATTTCTTAAGTATGCTCTTACAGATAACTGCAAGCTATGAAATTTCATTACTTTATGATCTTTACCTTCATCAGCATTTTTAGGTTTTAATCCTTCTCCAGACCAAGTCCATTGTCCAAACAAAGCATTACCTTTTAAAGCGAATCTTGAAGTACCCCAGCCAGTTTCTTTAGCAGCTTGTGCTATTGCCAATGAAACTGGTATTTCATCCATTCTTACTTTTAAAGTAGATAAATCATTTTTTCTTACACCGTATTGTTTATATTTTTTTTCTAACCATTTTTTTTCAATATCAGTGTTGCTATTTTTATTTAAAATTGTGAATAATCTTTTTCTATCAAGTCTAATTTTATTGTTTTCCTTAACAATTAAAGGGAGAACAATTTTTATAAACATATCTTTTCTTTTTGCAGTGTTTCCAATATTTTTAATTTCATTTGGCAAAAGACCAATATCTATCGGTTTTACTAATTTTGTATCTCTTACTTCTTTTAAATTATATTTCACCTCATTAAATAATGAGTCAATCTCTGATGTTGTATATCTGACTAAATTAATTTCAGAATTATTCTCTTCTAAAATATCATATAATAATTCTCTCTCATCAGCATCTGCTAATGGGTCTTCGTCAATTAATTTATCTTTATTTAAAGTATTATTTAAAATACTTTTTGAATTATTAGTAAATTCTTTGTTATTAAAATTATTATCTGTAAAATTAATTATTATTGGTGCTGCATAAAAAAATGAAATTACAATAAAAGAACTTAAAAAAAACCGTGAAACTATATTAAGACCTTTATTTTTTAAAAAACCTGACTTTTTAAATTTTCTCATAATTAACTATTGTATAGCAATGACCTCTTTTACCTCTGGCAAATAATGACATAAAAGATTTTGAACACCCTGTTTTAAAGTCATAGTTGAACTTGGACAACCAGAACAACTTCCTTGTAATTGTACCTTAACAATTCCGTCCTTAAACTCTTTAAATTTTATATCTCCACCATCTTTAGCAACAGCAGGTCTTATTTTTTCCTCTAAAATTTTTACAATTTTTGACTCGATTTCGCTTAAATCCAAATCCTCTTCTTTTACATTTTCGTCAATTACAAATTCTTTACCATCTGCATAAAAATCGTTTATGAGAGAAATTACGATATGTTTTATTTCGTCCCACTTAATGTTTTCATTCTTATTTACTGAAATAAAATCTTGACCTAAAAAAATACTCTCAACACCATTTATTGACAAAATATTTCTCACTAATTCATTTTTCATATCTTCTTTATTTGTAATTTCATAAGGACCACTATTTGAAACTTTCTTCCCTGGAAGAAATTTCAAAGAATTTGGATTTGGTGTTACTTCTGTTTGCACGAACATAAATTATATATAGTGAATATTTTGAAAATTAAAACTTGATAATTAATTTTTATTAAAAACCTACTATTTCTTTAATTCTTTCAATCTTTTTAGAAGCAATCATATTTGCTTTTTCAACTCCATCTAGAAGAATTTCATCAAGAAATTTTTTATCTTCTAAAAGTTTTTTTATCTCATTAGAAATAGGTTCAATTTTATTAACAAGTTCTTCAGATAACTGTTCTTTAAATTCTGAAAAATTTTTACCTGAAAAATTTTTTACTGAATTTTCTAATGTTGAATTTGTCAAGCTTGAATAAATTCCTAAAAGATTCCTTGCCTCTAATCTTTCATCAAGCTCTTTTATATCTTGTGGCATAGGCAATGGATCTGTTTTTGCTTTTTTGATTTTGTTTATTATTTGATCTTTGTCGTCTGTTAAATTTATTCGGCTTAAATCTGATAATTCTGATTTACTCATTTTTTTTGAACCATCTTTCAAACTCATTATTCTTGAAAACTCTTTTTGAATTAGAGGTTCTGGAACTTGAAGAAAATTTTCTACACCAAAATCATTATTAAATTTTTGAGCTATATCTCTACATAATTCCAAATGTTGTTTTTGATCATCACCCACAGGAACATGAGTAGCATCATATAAAAGAATATCAGCCGCCATCAGAACTGGATAAGAGTATAATCCAATACTAGCTTTCTCCTTATCTTTTCCAGCTTTTTCTTTGAATTGAGTCATTCTATTTAACCAACCCATTCTAGCAACACAACTTAATATCCATGCTCCTTCTGAATGAGCAGCTACTCTAGATTGATTAAAAATTATACTTTTTTTTGGATCTATTCCACTTGCTACAAAGGTTGCAACTGTTTCCCGGATATTATTTTTTAGTTCTTTAGGATCTTGACTTACTGTAATTGCATGTAGATCAACTACACAAAAAATACATTTATTATCTTTATCATTGTTTAAGTCTACAAAGTTTTTTATAGCACCTAAATAATTTCCGAGGTGAAGATTACCAGTAGGTTGAACACCAGAGAATATTTTTTTACTCATAAAATTAATACCTTAATTTAATATCTTTCATTTGAAAAGCTTTGATGAAATAACACACAATTAAATAAAAAAATAATCCTAATATAACAGATAAAACTAAATAAAAAGATTTAATTGATTGATTAAATGCTAGTTCATTTTGAAAAAAATTTAATAAGAAATTAAAAAATAAACCCATCATAACTGATGCGAAAATTATTTTAATAAATTTAATAAAAAATATTTGGTTAAAATAAAATAATTGTCGATTTTTTAAAAATAAAAATAACAATATTGAATTAAACCAAGATGAAATAGATGTGGCTATTGGAATTATTATAAAACCAATTTCACTAAAATAATACAAACTAATAAAAATATTAACCAATACTGAAATCAAAGAAATATAAAATGGAGTTTTAGTATCATGGTTTGCAAAGAAAAAGCATGAAAAAACTTTTATCAATGCAAAAGCGGGTAGACCTAAAGCAAAATAATATAAGGCTAAGCTTGAGTTGCTCACTGAACTTTCATTGAAGGATCCATAACCAAATAAAGCGGAAATAATTTGTTCTGATCCTATTATTAAAGCGATAGTAGCTGGAAGACTTAAGAATAAACTTAATTCTAGAGCTTTATTTTGTATAAGTAAAATCTTATTTTTTTTTCTAGATTGAATATATTTTGAAAGCTGTGGAAGTATTACAATACCAATTGCAATTCCAGCTATGGCTAGGTTGATTTGATAAATTCTATCAGCATAATACAAATAAGAAACTGCACTTGCTTGAAACGATGCAATTATTGTACCAATTAAAATATTAATTTGAGTAACACCTGATGAAAAAATACTTGGTAAAAGTTTTTTAAAAAAGAATTTAACTTTGTTACTTACTTTTAATTTAAAACTAAATTTAAGTGAATAATATTTTGATACATATTTATATAAAAATATTAATTGTAAAAAACCAGCTAAAGAAACCCCATAAGATAAATAGTACACTAACTGATCACCTAGATTTTTTGAAAAAATTAATACTAAAATTAAAATAATATTCAGTATTATAGGAGCTGCAGCAGCAGCTGCAAACTTATTGTGCGAATTTAGGATTGCAGAAAAAAATGAGGCCAAACAAATAAAAAATAAAAAAGGAAAAGTAATTCTTGTTAAATTAATTGCTACCTCCATTTTTTCCAAACTACTCACAAATCCAGGGGCAATTATTGAAACAAATGCGGGCATAAAAATTTCAATTATTATTGTTAAAAATAACAACCCTAAAAAAAGGAGATTAAAAATATCGTTAGCGAATTTATTTGATTGCTTTTTCCCCTTAGTGATTTCTGATGAATAACTCGGAACGAATGCTGCATTAAAAGTTCCTTCGGCAAACAATCTTCTAAAAGTATTTGGAATTCTAAATGCTACAAAAAAAGCATCAGCCAACATCCCTGTTCCAAGGAAAATTGCTATTAAAATATCTCTTAAATATCCCAGCAATCTACTAATGATAGTATAAAAACCAAATGTGCCTGTTGACTTAAGTAAATTCATAAATCATATTAGTCTTAATTTTACCCCAATTGTACACTTATTGTTATCAGAAATGAAAAAAACAAAAATCGATCATTACACAGATAAAGAAGCTTTAGATTTTCATAAAGACAAAAAACCTGGCAAGATTGAGATTATTTCTTCAAAAAATATGACAACTAAGCGTGATCTCGCTTTGGCTTATTCTCCAGGAGTTGCTGCTCCTGTAAAAAAGATAAGTGAAAATCCAGAAGCAGCTTATGATTACACGAGTAAAGGAAACCTTGTTGCTGTAATAAGTAATGGTTCAGCAATATTAGGTATGGGAAATTTAGGTGCTCTTGCATCAAAGCCTGTAATGGAAGGAAAGGCTGTATTATTTAAAAGATTTGCAGATATAGATTCGATTGACTTAGAGATTGATTGTAAAGATTCAAACGAAATCATAAATTCAATTAAAAATTTTGCACCTAGCTTTGGTGGAATAAATTTAGAGGACATAGCAGCCCCAGATTGTTTTATAATAGAACAAAAATTAAAAGAAATTTTGGATATTCCTGTTTTTCATGATGATCAACATGGAACAGCAATCATAACAACCGCAGCATTAATTAATGCTTTAGATATTTGTGGTAAATCAATAGAAAAAATTAAAGTTGTAGTAAATGGTGCAGGAGCTTCAGCACAAGCTTGTACCGAGTTATTTAAAAACTCTGGAGTAAAATCTGAAAATATAATAATGCTAGACAGAAAAGGCGTTATTTACGAAGGAAGAACTGAAGGAATTGATCAATGGAAATCTAGATACGTAGTTAAAACTAAACATAGAACTTTGGAAGATGCTGTTAAAGGTGCAGATGTTTTTTTAGGATTATCTGCAAAAGGTGTTCTAAAAAAAGAAATGGTTAAATCTATGGCAAAAAAACCAATTATATTTGCTTGTGCTAATCCTGATCCAGAAATTACCCCAGAAGAAATTAATGAAGTTAGAAATGATGCAATTGTTGCAACAGGGAGATCAGATTATCCCAATCAAGTAAATAATTTAATCGGATTTCCTTACATTTTTCGAGGAGCTTTAGATGTTAGATCCAAAACTATAAATGAAGAAATGAAAGTTGCTGCAGCTAATGCAATAGCTAAGCTTGCAAGAGAAGATGTTCCTGATGAAGTAGTTGCAGCTATGGGTGGAGAAAGACCTCATTATGGAAAAAATTATATTATTCCATCAACATTTGATCCAAGATTAATTAGTGTAATACCAGCAGCTGTAGCAAAAGCAGCTATAGATAGTGGAGTTGCTAGAAAAAATATAGATGATTTTGATGCTTATAAAGATCAACTTAAACAAAGGCTAGATCCGACAGTAACCATCATGCAAGGTATAAATTCATTTATTAAGAAAAATCAGAAAAAAATTGTTTTTGCAGATGGTGAAGATGAAAATACTCTAAAAGCTGCCATAGCATTTAAAAATTCAAAGTTAGGTATTCCAATTTTAGTCGGTAAAGAAAGTAAAATTAAAGAACAGATTAAAAATATTGGATACAGTGAAAATTTTGACATTGAAATTGTTAATTCAAAAGATGAAGAAAAGAGAAAAAGATACGTTAAACATTTATTTGAAAAATTACAAAGAGAGCAGGGATTATTAGAACGAGATTGTGACCGAATGATCAGAAATGATAGAGTTGTTTGGGCTACTAGTATGGTTGCCTGTGGCGATGCTGATGGTGCTGTAACAGGTAATACAAGACGATTTGGTGCCTCTTTTGAAAAAATCAAGCAAGTTGTTGATGTTAGAAAAGGTGAAATTATGTTTGGATTAAATATGATCGTTCATAAAGGAAGAACTATTTTTGTTGGTGATACAAGCGTTCATGAATACCCTACGTCTGAACAAATGGCTGAAATAGCAATATCCACAGCAAGAGTGGTTAGACTTTTTGGATTTGACCCAAAAGTTGCTTTTGTATCTCACTCTACATTTGGACAACCTCTTACTAATAGAACAAAACATATTCGAAACGCGGTTGAGATATTAAAAGAAAGAAAAGTAGACTTTGAATTTGATGGAGATATGCAGCCTGATGTTGCTCTTAATCCAGAGTATGAGGAGCTATATCCCTTTGCAAAAATTGTTGGTAAAGCAAATATTTTAATAATGCCTGGACAGCATAGTGCAGCAATTTCATACAAACTGATGAAAACAATTGGAGATACAAAAGTTATTGGACCATTATTAATTGGACTTGGGCTTCCAATAGAAATTGCACCTTTAAGATCATCAACATCTGAGATACTTAACCTAGCATCAATTGCTGCTTATTCTTCCCAAGTAATTGATTACAAAAAATAATTACTCTCTTTGAATTCTTAAATCTTCAACAAGTATTATACTTGCAATCACGTCTTCTACATCAAGTATTTCTTTTGCTTCACTTATAACTAAATCTTTTTCCTCTGAGGTTAAAGCAATTCCATAAATATAAATTTTCTTCTTGTAAGTATCTATTTGATAATTAGTTGCCTTAATATTTTTATTAACAATTATAGCAGTTCTAAGTTGAGAGGTAATTAAAACATCCTTTGCTGATTGTTTAAAATTAAATTCTTCTTTTATTTTAATATCATTTCTTACAGATCTGGCACCTTTAGTTTCCCATGCTAATTTTGTAATCATTAATTTTTCTTCAGGGTTATCCACTTTTCCAGTTACAAAAATTCTACCATCTAAAACTTTAGTTTTTACTGCTAAAAGATATTTTTTATCTTTTGCCAAAATTTTTGCACTTATACTTTTTTGCATAATTGAATCATCTATTTGAGTACCAAGTGTTCTGGGATCCAAAGCAACTGAAACACCCGTACCGAAAAGACCTTTTGAACCAACTCCAACACATCCATTTAAAATAAAACTTATAAAGATATAAATTAATAATTTATTTTTCATTTTTCGATACTAAACAATAGTTATATATTTCTTTTTTCGACACGTTACTAGTTTGACTTAAAATATCTGTAATTTCTTTAGTTGATAATTTATTAATCATTTTTTTAATAATATTCTTATCTGATTCACTTAATTTTTCAGATATATTTTTATTTATTTTTTTATCGGAAATAACAACTGTAAGCTCACCTTTTGGTTCTTTTTCAAATAATTCTAATTCATCTACATTTTTTCTAATAAATTCCTCATAAACTTTTGTTATTTCCCTACAAAAAACTATCTTTCTTCCAGTAAAATTTTTTTTTATTTCAGGTATCATTTTGTTAATTTTTTTTGGAGAAATAAAAAAAACTAAAGAATTTTCAAATTCTGACAATTTTTTTAATTCATTAGATAATTGTTGTTTTTTATCTGAAAAGAAACCACAAAAAATAAATTTATCTGAAAATCCACTGATTGAAACCGCTGCAGAAACAGCCGAAGGTCCAGGAATGGGAAATATTTTTATATCGTTATTGACGCATTCATTAACTAAAATTGAACCTGGATCAGAAATACTCGGTGTACCAGCATCAGATATCAAAGAAATTATTTTTCCAGATTTCAAATATTCAATAATTTTTATTACATTTTTTTTTTCATTAAATTTATGATTTGAAATTAATTTTGATTTTATTTGATATTTATCTAAAAGATTTTTTGAAACACGAGTATCTTCGCATAAAATATAATGAGATTGCTGTAAAACTTCAATTGCTCTTAAGGTTATATCTTTTAGATTACCTAAAGGAGTTGATACCAGATAAAGACCATTTTCGTATTCTTTTAATTTAAATTGTGGTTTTATGATCATAATTTAGCTCAAAAAATATTATACTAGCATCAAAATGATCAAATTAATTAAAATTATTTATTTTATTTTTTTAAGTTTTTACTTTCTATTTTTTTCAACAGTTAATGCTCAAGAAAAAATTAAGATAGGATTGTTGGTACCTATGACAGGAGGAAATAAATCTATTGGAGAGTCAATCATTAAAGCGGTTGGATTAGCTGTCAAAGATATTGATAATAATCTTATAGAAATCTATCCAAAAGATACAGCAACTAAAGCAAACCAGACTTTAAAATCAGCATTTGAATTAAGTCAAATGGGAATAAAAGTTGTAATTGGTCCCGTGTTCTATGAAAGTTTAACTTATTTAGATGAAATGAAAGATTTAACATTTTTATCATTAACAAATAAAACTCTTAATCTTCCAAAAAATGTAATCTCTGCTGGAATTAATTCTACATCACAATTTAATACAATAAAAAAATTTTTAAAAACTAATCAAATACAAAGAACTATTTTTTTAACACCAATACAAGATTATGAATTTGAAGTTAAAAAAGGAATGAAAAATTCAAAAATTAAAATTTATAAAGATTATGAATATAATACAGATCCCACAAAACTAACAAAACAAATAGAAGAGATTACAAACTACAGAATAAGAAAGCAAAATTTAGAAGATGAAATAAAACGGGTGAAAAATTCAAATGATCCAAATAAAGAAAAGAAAATAAAAAGACTTGAAAAAAGATACACTCTAGGTGGTTTAAACTTTGATGCAGTAGTAATTTCAGATTTTGATGAAAGTCTAAAAAGTGTATTTACATCACTTTTATATACTGACGTACTTCCAAAAAATAAATATTTTATAACTTTAAATCAATGGTTTGATGAAAGTTTATTAAACGAAACTGATATCCAGCCATTATATTATCCATCGATAAATAAAGAAAATTTTGATAACTATAAAATAAAATACTTTAACGCATTTAATGAGGATCCTACACATTTATCTTTATTAAGTTATGATCTTGTAGGCTTAGTTTATTATTTATCAATAAATTCAAATACCGAAAACTTAAGTAAAATTTTTAAAAGAAAAAATTCATTCAAAGGAAAAATAGGAATTTTTGATATCAAAAATAATAAAATTAATCACAGGCTTAATTTTTATAAAATTGAGGACAAAAAACTTATAGAAATTTTCTAATTTTTTTAAAAGCTTGGTATCTATGATCCATCTTATATTTTTGAGATGATTTCATCTCTCCAAAAGTTTTTCTTTTTTTTAAAGGAATGAAAATTGGATCATAACCAAATCCATTTTTTCCTCTTGGTTTATCTGAAATATGACCCTCAACTTTTCCCAGAACGCAAACGATTTTTTTATTTAAGTAGGAAATAGAAAGTGCACAAATAAATCTTGCTTTAATTTTTTTATTTTTCCAGTATTTATCTTTTTTATTTAGCTCTCTGTAAACTCTTCTTATAGCTTTATTAAAATCTCCATGCCTTCCTCCCCACCTTGCGGAGTAAATTCCAGGATCTTTATCCAAAAAATCTATTTCTAAACCTGAGTCATCTGCCAAGCATATTAATCCTGTTTTTTTTGAAAAATATTTCGATTTAATTAATGAATTTTCTATAAATGTTTTTCCATTTTCAACTGGGCTCTTGAGATTAAACTCAGATGTAGAATGAATTTTAATACTTTTTGGCAACAAACTCTTGATTTCACTTAATTTACCCTTGTTATTAGTACCTATTAATAATTTATAAATTTTTTGTTTAGACATCTAGAAATTACTAAAATCCTTACCATATAAAAGGCTATGGAAAAAGAGGAAAACCAAAATAGCCCTTCTAAAAGTCAAAACCAGGATACAGTAAACGAAACTGAAAAACCTGAAGAAAACTTAGCCGAAGAAAATAAAAAAGAAACAGACCAAGAAACTAAGGAAGAGGTTAAAGACCAAACTCCAGAAGAAAAAATTGCTGAACTTGAAGATAAAGTGGCAAGAACTTTTGCTGAAATGGAAAATCAAAGAAGAAGATTTGAAAAAGAAAAAGAGGATGCTTTTGAATATGGTGGTTATAGTTTTGCCAAAGAGGCATTAAATTTGATTGATAACTTGGATCGGTCAAAACATGTTCTTGAAAGTGACGATAAGTTAAAGGAAACTGAAGCATTAAAAAAGACACTAGAACATTTAGATATTATTAAAAAAGATCTAATCTCAATATTCGAAAAAAATAACATCAAACCAATTGATAGTCTTAACAAAAAACTTGATCCAAACTTTCACCAGGCAATGATGGAAATAGAGGATGATACAAAAGAACCTGGAACTATAATCCAGGAAATTCAAAAGGGCTTTACCATAAAAGACAGATTACTAAGACCCTCGTTAGTAGGGGTGTCAAAAAAAGTTACAATTAATGAGGAAAAAACTGAGGAAAAACAGGAAAATCCTGAAAATAAATAATTATGAGATCAACTTGTAGTTTCACATTTAAACCCTATATGACGAAAGAGAGACATTAGTATTATGAGCAAAATTATTGGAATAGACTTAGGAACGACAAATTCATGTGTTGCCATTATGGAAGGTACACAAGCTAAGGTTCTAGAAAATGCTGAAGGAGCAAGAACTACTCCATCTGTTGTAGCATTTACAGATGAAAATGAAAAATTAATTGGGCAACCAGCGAAAAGACAAGCTGTTACTAATCCAGAAAATACTATCTTTGCAGTTAAAAGATTAATTGGAAGAAATTTTGATGATCCAACTGTAAAAAAAGATGTGGAAGCTGCACCTTTTAAAATAGTTAATTCTGAAAAAGGCGATGCTTGGATCGAAGCTAAAGGTGAGAAATATTCACCCTCTCAAATATCTGCTTTCATTTTACAAAAAATGAAAGAAACAGCAGAAAAGTATTTAGGTCAAGCTGTAACAAAAGCTGTAATTACAGTACCTGCATACTTTAATGATGCCCAAAGACAAGCAACAAAAGATGCTGGAAAGATTGCTGGATTAGAAGTTTTAAGAATTATTAACGAACCAACAGCTGCATCTCTAGCTTATGGTTTAGATAAAAAACAAAATAAAAAAATTGCTGTATATGACTTGGGTGGGGGAACATTTGATGTTTCTATCTTAGAATTAGGTGATGGTGTATTTGAAGTTAAATCAACTAATGGTGATACTTTTTTAGGTGGTGAAGATTTTGATAATGCTGTTGTTGATTACTTAATTTCTGAATTTAAAAAAGATAATGGAATTGATTTAAAATCAGATAAACTTGCTTTACAAAGATTAAAAGAAGCAGCTGAAAAAGCAAAAATAGAATTATCATCTGCTGAACAAACAGATATAAATTTACCTTTCATTACAGCAGATAAAACAGGTCCAAAACATATTAATTTAAAAATGACTAGAGCAAAACTTGAAGCTTTAGTTGAAGATTTAATTGCTAGAACGATGCCTCCATGCAAAACAGCTTTAAAAGATGCTGGAATAACTGCTAGTGAAATTGATGAAGTAGTTATGGTTGGTGGTATGACTAGAATGCCAAAAGTAATTGAAGAAGTAAAAAACTTTTTTGGAAAAGACCCAAACAAAAGTGTAAACCCGGATGAAGTAGTTGCAATGGGTGCTGCTATTCAGGCGGGTGTTTTACAAGGTGATGTTAAAGATGTACTTCTATTAGATGTAACTCCATTATCACTTGGTATCGAAACACTTGGAGGAGTTTCTACAAAACTAATTGATAAAAACACAACAATACCAACTAAAAAAAGTCAAGTTTTCTCAACTGCTGAAGACAATCAGCCAGCTGTATCTATTAGAGTTCTACAAGGAGAAAGAGAAATGGCTGCTGACAATAAAGCTTTAGGAAATTTTGAATTAGTGGGTATTGCACCAGCACCAAGAGGAGTGCCTCAAATTGAAGTTACATTTGATATTGATGCTAATGGTATCGTGAATGTTTCTGCAAAAGACAAAGGAACTGGTAAAGAACAAAAAATTCAAATCCAAGCTTCAGGTGGACTAAGTGATGAAGAAATTGAAAAAATGGTGAAAGATGCAGAGGCTAATA
This sequence comes from uncultured Pelagibacteraceae bacterium, assembly GCA_902588315.1. Lineage (GTDB taxonomy): Bacteria > Pseudomonadota > Alphaproteobacteria > Pelagibacterales > Pelagibacteraceae > Pelagibacter. The sequence continues at coordinate 59,556 of CACIOP010000005.1, read as the reverse complement.
AAGAAGCAGATAAAAAGAAAAGAGAGTCTGTTGATGTTAGAAACCAAGCAGATACTCTAATTCACTCTACTGAAAAAAATTTAAAAGAGCATGGATCAAAAATTTCTGATGCAGAGAAAAAAGCAATTGAAGATGCATCAACTGCTGTAAAAGAAGCTTTAAAAGGTGAAGATATTGAAGATATTAAGAAAAAAACTGAGGCCTTAGTTCAAGCTTCAATGAAACTTGGAGAAGCAATCTATAAATCACAACAAAGTGCAAAACCTGAGTCTGGAAAAGATGATGGTGGAGATGATGCGGGTAAAAAAGACGAGAATGTTGTTGATGCTGATTTCGAAGAAGTAAAAGACGAGAATAAAGAAAAAAGCGCTTAAACTGACATTTAATTGTCTGGGGTAATTTGATGGCTAAAAGAGACTATTACGATGTCCTAGGCGTTAACAAAAGCGCAAGCCCTGACGAATTAAAATCTGCATACAGAAAATTAGCTGTTAAATATCATCCAGATAAAAATCCTGGAGACACAAAGGCTGAAGAAAAATTTAAAGAAGCCAGTGAAGCCTACGGGATACTTTCAGACAAAGAGAAGAAACAAAACTACGATAACTTTGGTCATGCAGCTTTCGAAAATGGTGGTGGAAGACCAGGCGGAGGTTTTGGTGGATTTAGCGGAGCAGATTTTTCAGATATTTTTGAAGATTTCTTCGGAGATTTTGGAGGAGGTGGACGCTCAAGAAATAGAAAATCAAATAATAGAGGTTCTGACTTAAGGTATGATTTATCTATTTCTCTAGAAGAAGCTTATCATGGAAAAAAACAAGATATTAAATTTTCAACATCAGAACAATGTGGGACTTGTAAAGGTAATGGATCTAAGCCTGGTTATTCACCTGATAGATGTTCATATTGTGGTGGGAATGGCAGAATAAGATCTAATCAAGGTTTCTTTACTGTTCAACAAACCTGTCCTCAATGTAATGGAAATGGTGAGGAAATTACTAATCCTTGTAATGATTGTAATGGTCAGGGTAAAAAACAAGCATCTAAAAGAATATCTGTAACAATTCCAAAAGGTGTAGATGATGGAACAAGAATAAGGCTCGCAGGAAAAGGTGAAGCTGGAACTAGAGGTGGAGCAACAGGAGATCTTTATCTGTTTATCAATGTAAATTCACATAACTTATTTAAAAGATCAGACGAAAATTTATTTTTTGAATTCCCTCTTTCTTTAGCTGATGCAGCTTTAGGAACAACCATTGAAATACCTACTATTGACGGGGGAAAAGCTAAAATAAAAATTCCTGATGGAACTCAAAATGGAAAACAATTCAGATTAAAAGGTAAAGGAATGCCATTTATGAGACGGGGTGATTTCGGGGATTTGTATGTTCAGGTAAAAACAGAAGTACCGGTTTATTTAAATAAAAAACAAAAAGAATTATTAGAGCAATTTAGAGACATTGAAAACGATAAGTCAAATCCAAGTATTAAAAAATTTTTTCAAAAAGCAAAAGATTTCTGGAAAAATTAACCTCAAATTATAAGGTTCCGGCCAAAGCTGGATTACCACTTATATCTTTAATTACATAAGGTTTTGCACCTCCTTTTTGGTTCAATAAACTTTTACAATTATAACCAAGTCGCTTTAATTTGAGACCTTTACAAGATTTTTTTATCCAAATTTCGTCGAAATATAACTTAAATGCCATTTTTGAGGTTGTGTAAATTCCAAACTTAAAATCCCAACGATTTTTACCAAAATACTTTTCTACATCACCGTGGGTTTTCCAAATTGTTTGTCCTTTCTGATCAACTTTAAGATCACCATTAATCCAAATTTTGAAATAACCTTTTTCCGGATTAGAGTTAAAGTTAATATTATGGATAATATCTATCCATTTTCCCTTAAGACTTAGTAACTCATCCCAATCCAATAATTTAAACTCCTGATAGGCTTTTATACAAAAATTAGCGCCCGTAGAACCATCTCCAGAGCCAGCTGAGCAATTTTTATTTGGCTTGTCCAATACAAAATATCCCTTTTTAGACCCATTTTTCATAGTTAATCCAACAAAATTTTTTAAATCAGTTTCTAACATAGGTTCATAAACTTCTATATCGTTATGCCATTGCTGTATAGTAAGTCTTCCTCCCCATTTAAAATCTTTGGGTATCAAGAGTGACATTGACATCCATACATTATCGTCCTTTTTTTTTCCAATCTTTCTTCCACTTATCTCAACTCTTTTTTTTGACTCAGCATTCGCTCTTTTACAATCTGCTTTTGAGCCAATACAACCAGTTCCTAAAGTGAGTTTCAAAGCGGTGTCACCATATCTAGGATTCTCTTTGGTAACTTCTAAAAAATTATAATCAAGATTGTTTTCTTTTTTAAAATTTTTATAAAATTGCTCTCTAATAATTTTAAAACCACCTTTAACATTGACTGTAGTATCGTCTTTTTTGATTTTTAAATTTTTGTGAAATATCGCTTCTTCAGCAAAAACAAAAGTGCAAAAGCTAAATAAAAAAATAATTTTTATAATATAATTCATTTCAATTAATGTAAGTAATGTATATTATAATAAAAAAATACTAATGAAAAAAATAAATTTAGCTATTTCTGGTTGCATGGGTAGGATGGGCCAGCAATTAATTAGATCTGCAAAAAAAAATAAAAACTTTAAACTAGTTACACTTACAGAAAATAGATTAATAAATAAAACGTTTAACAGAGTTAAACCCGAGTTAAATTCTGTCAAAGCTTTTAAAAAAACTGATGTAATTATTGATTTCACAGTACCAAGTTGTACTCTTGAAATTATCAAGATAGCATCAAAACTGAGGAAAAAAGTGGTAGTTGGAACCACTGGATTTACTAGAAGCCAAGAAAATCAAATTAAAAAATATTCAAAAAAAATACCTATTCTAAAAGCAGGTAACATGAGTTTAGGTGTAAATTTATTAATGTATTTAACTGAGATTGCATCAAAATCCCTAAATGATGAATATTTGAGTAAAATATTTGAAGTACATCACAAACATAAAAAAGACTATCCATCTGGTACTGCCTTGATGCTTGGTAAAGGAATTGCTGATGGAAAAAATAAAAATTTATATAATTTAATTGGTAAAAAATTCTTAAATAAAAAGTCTTTTCCTTATGGAAAAAAAATTAATTTTAACTCAATTAGAAAAGGTGAAATTATTGGTGAACACGAAGTGAAATTCTCCAGTGGAAAAGAAATAATTACATTGAACCATGAAGCTTTTGATAGAGCGCTTTATTCAGATGGAGCTTTAACTGCCTCTAAATGGTTGATGAAAAAAAAACCAGGTTTATATTCTATGAGAGATTTGCTTAACTTTTCAAAATGAATGAAAAACAAAAAGCAAAAGTAATTATTAAAACTTTAAATAAAATTTATCCTAAAACACCTGTTCCTTTAAAAAGTAAAAATACTTTCACATTATTAATTTCTGTCCTGCTTTCTGCACAATGTACTGATTTAAATGTTAATAATGTAACACAAGATATATATCCGAAATATTATAAGCCAGAACACTTTGTAAAATTAGGAAGGAAAAAAATTGAAAAATTAATTAAGAAAATAGGTATTTTTAGAATTAAAGCTAAAAGTATTTATTTAATGTCTAAGCAAGTGTTAGAAAAACATAAGGGTAAAGTACCTAAAACTTTTGAAGAACTTGAAAAACTACCTGGTGTAGGACATAAAACAGCTAGTGTTGTGATGTCTCAAGGTTTTGGATATCCAGCTTTTGCCGTTGATACACATATCCATAGACTTGCACAAAGATGGGGTTTAACAAATGGAAAAAATGTAGTTCAAACTGAAAAAGATTTAAAAAGAATATTTCCTAAAAAAACCTGGTCCAAGCTTCATTTACAAATAATTTTTTATGGTAGAGAATATTGTAAAGCAAGAGAATGTTATGGTTTAAGCTGTAAAATATGTACTACTTGCTACCCAAATAGAAAAAAACCTGTTATTACCAAAAAAGCTTAACATGAAAATTTTAGGAATTGGAAATGCAATTGTAGATGTCATTTGTAAAGTAGATGAAAATTTTATTACCGAAAATAATCTTACAAAGAGTACAATGAAATTATTCTTTGATGAAAATGAGTTCAAAAATTTATTAACAAATCTTAAAATTGAAAAAACTGTATCAGGGGGATCGGTAGCAAACTCTATAGTTGGATTATCTCAACTTGGCGATAAAGTTGGTTTTATAGGTAAAGTTTCTGATGATGAATTTGGTAGTAAATACGAGGAAGGTCTAAAAAAAGAAAATGTTAAATATTTTTATTCAAAAAAGAGAGAAGAATTACCAACGGGAACTTGCTTAATTTTAGTAACTCCAGACTCAGAAAGAACAATGTGTACTTTCCTAGGAACTGCGGGAAAGATTAATGAAAATGATGTGAGTTCTGATGCAATTAAAAAAAGTGAGATAATTTTTTTAGAAGGTTACCTATGGGATGAAGGAGAACCAAAGAAAGCATTTGATAAAGCTATAAATAACGCAAACAAAGTTGCTATGTCGCTCTCAGATCTATTTTGCGTAGATAGACACAAAACGCATTTTTTAAACTTAGTAAAAAATAAACTTGATATAACTTTTGCTAACGAACAAGAAATTACATCTTTAATTGAAGCAAAGAATTTTGATGAGGTTATAAATTTTTTAAAAAAACTTAATAAATTAACGATTGTGACTAGAGGTGAAAAAGGTGCGGTTGCAGTTAATGGTGATAAAGTTATTGAAAGTGATATACAAAAAAATCTAAAAATTATTGATCTTACAGGTGCAGGTGATCTTTTTGCTGCTGGTTTTTTACACGGGTATATTAAGAAATTATCTATAAAAGAGTGTCTCGAAAAAGGTACTGAAATGTCGTCTAAAGTAATACAGCAAATTGGGGCAAGACTTTAACTTAAATTTTTTTTCTTTTAAAACTTCCCTTGCCTTTTTTAGGCTTAATTATTTTTTGTTTGTACTTTTTAGTAAATAAATCTTTAGCTAAAGGGTTTTTTTTATTTGATTTGATAGCCATTTTTTTTACTAATTATAAAATCTTTATCATTAAATGTGTTTAAAATTTTTTTTCTTAATCGATAAATATGAGTTTCAACAGTATGGGTTTCTATATCAGACTGATAACTCCAAACTTTTTGTTGCAGCTCATCAACACTAACTGGTTTTTCTGATTTAGATAAATAATTAATTGTATTTATTTCTTTTTCTGTCAACTTAAGTCTAATATTATTTTTAAACATTTCTCTTGAATTTAAATCAATATTATAATTTTTTATTATTACTTCAGACTGGCTGTTAAATTGTAATTTCAAAAATTCAATATTTATCTTTTCGATTAATTTAAAAATATTAATTGGCGTGTAATTTAGAACAAATTGATTATGAGTATCTGAATATTTTTTATTAGATATAATTAAGTAATTGTGAATTTTTTTTATTTTTTCATTTAGAGACTCTTCGTTTTCTGCAACAATAATCTTAAAATTTAAATCTAAACCAAGTTCTTCTAGAATTTGATATAATTCATTAAACTTATATATTATTAAATTTTGAGTACTCACAAAAAAAAGAATATGACAATTTTTGTTAAAAATAAACACACTCTTCAAATAGACGAATTTAAATTTACCTGCTGTATTGGCAAAAAAGGTTCAACAACCGACAAAAAGGAGGGAGATAAAAAAACCCCTAAAGGAGTTTTTGAAATTGGAAATTTATACTATCGGAAAGATCGCATGGAAAAACCATTAACTCTATTAAAATGTATAGAAATTAAAAAAGAAATGGGTTGGTGTGATGATATCCATTTTCCAAAAAAATATAACAAACTAATTAAAGTTAATAATAAAATAAGACACGAGAAATTAAAAAGAAAAGATTATAAATATGATTTACTAATTCCAATTAAGTACAATTTTAAAAAACCTATCGTTGGCCTAGGTAGCTGTATTTTTATTCATCTTACTAGAGATTATAAACCCACAGCTGGATGTGTCGCCTTAAAAGAAAAAGATTTCTTGATAATGCTTAGAATACTTAAAAAAAAATCTAAAATAAAAATTTTCTAAATACGTTTTCCAAAAATATTAGAACCAATTCTTAAATATGTAGATGATTTTTCTACTGCTTTTAAATAATCTGACGACATCCCCATACTTAACTCTACAAAGCCATATTTTTTGTTTAATTCTTTCATCTCATCGAAGTATCTCTCAGGGTTAACATCGAAAGGAGGTATGCACATTAAGCCAATTAAATCTAAATTAATTTCTTTACAATATGAAACCAACTTATTTAATTCATTTTTACTAATTCCAGATTTCTGATTTTCATCAGCAATATTTACTTGCAAGAAAACTTTAATTTTTTTGTTTAATTTAAATTGTTCATCTGCAATTTTTTTAGCCAATTTCTCACTATCTACTGAATGAATATAGTCAAATAATTTTACTGCAAATTTTACTTTATTAGTTTGTAATTTTCCAATCATGTGCAATCTAATTTGAGAATTTTTTTTTTTTATTTCCGTCCATTTATCAACTGCTTCCTGAACTTTGTTTTCACCAAAATCACAATGACCATGGTCAACAAGAGGCAGAATTTTATCAATTTTGAATGTCTTAGAAACTGCTATTATTTTTGGAAAATTTTCGTCAGTAGTTTTACCCAAATAATCTTTGATATTATTTTCAATGTCTAATAAATTTTTAACAGTACTATGCATATAAATATGATTAGAAAATATTACTTTATAAATAAATTTGATACAAACAATATCAATAAACAAGATAAACAAACTACTATAATTTATAGAAATTATTCTTCAAAAAAAATAGATGAAAGTGTGGTTATAAAAATTAAGAAACTCTGTAAAAAAAAAAAATTAAAGTTTTTTTTATCTAACAATATAAAATTAGCAATAAAACTTGATTTAGATGGTGTTTATATACCAGCATTTAACAAAAGTTTTAAACACCTAAGCTATTCTTTTAAAAAACAATTCAAAATAATAGGATCAGCACACAATCTAAGGGAAATAAGAAGAAAGGAAAGCCAAAATGTTGAAAAAATTGTTTTATCTTCATTATTCAAAAGAAATAAAAATTATTTAGGAATAAATAAATTCAAATTGCTTTCTAGGCTAACTAAAAAAAACATAATTGTTTTAGGTGGTGTTTCAAAAGATAATATAAAAAAGCTTAAGCTTATTAATAAATTTGAGTTTGCTGGGATTTCTTACTTTGAGTAAAAAAAAGGCCCCTACAGAAGGGGCCCTTTTTAAATTTGTACTTCTAAAATGAATTAGAATGCAAATGACATAGAGATCTCGTAAGTATCTCTGTCAGTAGCATCTGTTCCACCTACGTTATCAACGCTACCTGCAGCTGCAGAAATTGTCATACCACCTGAAGTGTATGAAGCTGAAATCGCAGAAGCTTCTTGATCTTTATCAGTAGAGTCATTTGGTGTTTCGTAAGTATGCGCACCATATGAAATAGATAATTCATCTGATACTGCATAAGAAATACCATAACCTACAGACTCACCATCTGAAGAATCAGTAGCACTGTCAGCATCTGACATTTGGTAACCTAATGTAGCTGCACCATATACATATTTAACATACATAGTAGTGTCACTTACGTGAGCCGTTGCTGCACCAGAATCATCGTCCTGAGTAGCATAACCAATTGTTAATCCATCAATAGCTTCTGGAGATAATGCAATCGCCATTGAAGTTAATGAATCATCTGAATTAGTTGTGTCAGCTTGATTGTAAGTTAATGTTACTGTAGCACCTGCAACTGTTGGAGATACATACTGGAACATATCGTCGTATGCTTTACCATCAACTTTTGAAGGTGAAGTTACACCAAACCATGGCTCTTCATAAGCAGTTGGCATAACATCGTCAACAGCACCTAAAGCTGAAGATCCATCTAAACCATGGAATGTAATTGTTCCCATTCCTTCAGTCGCGATAGATACAGAGTAGTCATCTAAAACACCTCTGTCTAATGTGTATGACGAAGATACAGTTAAACCGTTATCAAGTTCACCTGATGCTGCAAATGTTAAACCATCACCTGAAGACCAAGCGTTGTTTGTAATATCTGCACCATAATCAGCGAAAGTAATTGATGCGCCACCAGTAACTGTCATTTCTGCAGCATTTACTGACATTGCAACTAGAGAACCAGCTAGAGCTGATAATCCAACTTTTTTAATGTTGTTCATATTAATTACTCCTTTAATTATTGTTAATTATTAATAATAAACAGTGCTTATTTATCATTTTTTTTTATTTTTTATTGTTAGATCTAAGTTTTTTTAGCAAATTACTCTCAAACTGTTGTAAATATGCAACATCAAAAAAGCTAGTATTTACAACAAATTTTAGCTATTTAACGAAAATAAGATATAAAATATTAAATATTTAAATTTAATAACTTTAATTATGGTCAAATTTTATAAAAACTCTTGTTTTTTAATAATGTTTCTCCTTTTTTTAAATTCATGCGGTGGGAAATTGCCAGGTGCTGATGCTAAAAAATTTCCTCCCGATCCAAGAGAAAGAGTTAAAAGAAACTTAGAAGAAGGCAGGGGTTTCAGAATAAGCGATATAGGAAGCAGTAAAGGTGGAACCTTCGATTTTGCTAGTTCAAATGAATTATGGAGAGCTTCATTAGATATAATTGATTTTATGCCTCTATCTTCTGCTAATTACAGTGGAGGAATAATTATTACAGATTGGTATTCGGAAAACCAAAGTAATGAGTCTATAAAAATAAATATAAGATTTTTATCTAATGAAATAAGATCGGACTCTTTATCAATAAAAATTTACTATAAAATTTGTGATAAGAATTTTAATTGTGCAGTTTCTGAGAAAGAAGGAGGTTTAAAAAAAGAATTAATGAAAGAAATTCTCAAAAAAGCTGCAATTTATGAAAAACAAAATAAAGATAAAAATTTTAAACCTTATAATGATCCTAGTGTAGATACTACAAAACCATAATACTATAATTTAAGTGAACAGATATAATTTTAAGGAAGTTGAAAAAAATTGGCAGACCTTCTGGGCTGATAAAAAAATATTTAAAACTAAAATAGATCAAAATAAGAAAAAATTTTATTGTTTAGAGATGTTCCCTTATCCATCTGGAAAGATACACATGGGTCACGTAAGAAATTATACGATTGGCGATGTATTAGCCAGGTATAAAATTTTGGACGGTTATAACGTATTACATCCAATGGGTTGGGATTCATTCGGAATGCCTGCTGAAAATGCAGCAAGACAAAATAATTTAGATCCAAAAACTTGGACAGAAACAAATATAGCTATAATGAAAAAGCAATTAAAACAACTTGGGTTATCAATTGATTGGGATAGAGAAATATCTACATGTACCCCAGAGTACTATAAGCATCAACAAAAATTTTTTTTAGAACTTTATGATAAGGGTTTGGTTTATAGAAAAGAACAGTATGTTAATTGGGATCCAGTTGATGAAACAGTTCTAGCTAATGAACAGGTCATAGATGGCAAGGGTTGGAGATCTGGGGCTCAAGTTGAAAGAAGAAAACTGAATCAATGGTTCTTTAATATCTCAAAATTTTCTAATGAATTACTAGAAAGCCTTGAAGATTTAGATAATTGGCCAAATAAAGTTAAAATCATGCAAAAAAACTGGCTAGGAAAGTCTATTGGTTGCGAAGTAAAATTTAAAATTGATAATTCTAATAAAATAAATGAAATCGAATGTTTTACTACTAGACCAGATACATTATTTGGTATGTCTTTTTTAGCAGTTTCAATTGATCATCCAATTTCAAAATTTTATGAAAATAATAAAGAATTTAATGAGTTTAAAAAAAATTGTTCAAAAACTGGTACTACAGAAGAAGCAATAGCTAATGCTGAAAAAATTGGATTTAAAACAGAATTATTAGCAATTAATCCACTAAATAATCAACATAAAGTACCAGTGTATTTCGCAAATTTTGTTTTAATGGATTATGGATTAGGAGCTGTTTTTGGATGTCCGGCTCATGATCAAAGAGATTTGGATTTTGCTAGAAAATATAAATTAGAAGTTAAATCTGTAATATCAAACGAAATTAATGGTGTTCCTTTAAAAGTAGATGATAAAGCGTATACGGGAAGTGGATATTTAACAAATTCTTCTTTCCTAAATAACTTAAAATGCCCAGATGAATCCATCACAAAAACAATTGAACACTTGGAAAAAAATAAACTTGGGAAAAAAAAAATAAATTTTCGTTTAAAAGATTGGGGAATTTCAAGACAAAGATATTGGGGATGTCCGATCCCAATAATTTATGACAAAAATGGTAAACCAAAAAAAGTTCCCAATGAAATGCTACCTGTAGAACTTCCAAAAATTAAAAAACTAAAAGCAACAGGTAATCCTCTAGATCAAGAAACTGAATGGAAAAATATTTCAATTAATAATGAAAATTATACAAGAGAAACTGATACATTAGACACTTTTGTAGACTCCTCTTGGTATTTTTTACGCTTCTGCTCACCAAAAAATGAAAACTATGGATTTAATTTTGATGATTCAAATTATTGGATGCCAGTAGATCAATATATTGGTGGTGTAGAGCATGCTATACTTCATCTCCTTTATTCAAGATTTTTTGTTAAAGCCATAAGTTATAAAAATCAAAATTTTAAATTAGATGAGCCGTTTAAAGGTTTATTTACCCAAGGGATGGTTTGTCATGAAACTTATAAAGATGAAAACGGAAAATGGGTGAGCCCTGATGAAATTGATATTATAGATGGTAAGAAAGTTCTAAAGAAAAATCATTCAGTAAAAATTAAAGTTGGACCAACAGAATCAATGTCAAAATCGAAAAAAAATACCATTGATCCACAACTAATAATAGATAATTACGGCGCTGATGCAGTACGCTTATTTATTTTATCGGACAGTCCACCAGAAAAAGATGTGCAATGGTCAGAAGAAGGGATTGCATCTGCTCATAAATTTATTCAAAAACTTTGGAATTTAAATACAAAAATTACAAATGAAATTAATAAAGATCACAAACAAGATACGGAAGATAAAATTTCAAAATTTACAAACCAATTCATAAAAAAAGTGACAGATTCATTAAATAATTTTAGTTATAATGTCATTATTGCTAATCTTCATGAATTATATTCATTTTTGTTCAATGAAATAAATGAAAAATATACCAAAAAGACTCTTTTGCTAAACTACGAAAAAATACTGATTGTTATGATGCCAATTATTCCTCATTTATCAAACGAGTGTCTAAAATTGTTAAATATAAATAAGAACATCAGTTGGCCAAGATATGATAAAAAATTCTTAGTAGAACAATATGTCAATATAGTTGTTCAAATAAATGGAAAAAAAAGAGGCTTATTAAAATCAGAAAGAAATACAAAACAAGAAGAAGTTGAAGAAATGATAAAAAAAGAAAAAAATATTTCAAAATATTTAACGAATCAGAAGATAAAGAAAAAAATATTTATTCCAAATAAGCTGATCAACATTATAATAAAAGAATGATAAGAAATACTTTCTTAATAATTTTGATACTTTCCCTGTTCGGATGTGGTTATAACTCTATTTATTCTAAAAATAAGCAGACAAATTTTACAATTTCATCAATTGAAATTAATGGTGACAAAAAAATAAATAATTACATTAAATCACGTCTTTCAAAATACCAAAAAAATAAAACTAATATAAATTATAAATTAATAATAAATTCATCTTATAATAAAATTCCTATAGCAAAAGATAAGACTGGGAAAATTACAAAATTCAGCATAACTGCAAATATAAATCTAGAAATAAAAAGTATAGATAAATCAGAAATTGTTTCAATAACCGAAAGTATTAAAATTGATAACAATAATGATAACTTTGAACAATCAAAATATGAGAGAGAAATCAAAGGAAACTTATCGAAAATACTACTTGAGAAAATAGAGTATAATTTGATTAATTTTTAATGATTGTAAAATTTTTTGAAATAGAAAAAAAAAAACTTATTCCAGATAGTTTACTTTTATTTTATGGACAAAATGAAGGTTTAAAGAAAGAAATAATTAAAAAAATTTTTAAAAATAAAGACGAAATTTTGAATTACGATGAAAAAGAAATTTTAACCGACTCAGAGAATTTTTTGGAAAGTGTTCTTTCTGGATCACTTTTTGGGAATACAAAAAACATTATAATCAAAAGAGCAACTGATAAAATTTTAAAAATTATAGAAGAAATTGATAATAAAAATATTAAAGATATTAATATAATTATTAGCTCTGAAAATTTAGAAAAAAAGTCAAAACTTAGGACTTTTTTTGAAAAAAGTAAAAAACATATTTCTGTAGCTTTTTATCCTGATGAAGAAAAATCTCTAACTAGGTTGGCTATAGACTATTTTAGAGAAAAAAAAATAATCATATCCTCTTATAATATCAACATAATTGTAAACAAGTGTAGTGGAAATAGAGAAATGCTTTTCAATGAACTAGAAAAAATAAATAATTTTACTTTAAAGAATAAAAAACTAGATACTGAAACTATAACAAAACTTGTTAATTTATCAGAAAACCACAGTATTAATGATCTAATAAATAACTGTTTAGCAAGAAATAATAAGAAAATTATTAATATTCTTAATGAAAATAATTTCAATGATGATGATAGTATGATTATTTTAAGAACTTTTTTAAAAAAATTAAAAGTTTTACTTAAACTCTCTGAAGATTTTAAAAAAAATAAAAATATTGATCAAACAATATTAGCCGCAAGACCACCAATTTTTTGGAAGGATAAAGAAATTACAAAACAACAACTTTTAAAATGGACCCCGGAAAATATTCGTAAACTTACTTATGAAATAAATGATATTGAGTTAATTATTAAAAAAAATTTTAAAAATTCAGTGAATCTGCTAAATAATTTTATCTTAGAAAAATCTACTTCAAAAATTTAATAATTTTTTTTTATTATATCTATAATTTTATTTAATTGGTCTAAGTCTTTGTATTCAAAACTTATTTTACCCTTATTTCTCTTATTATTCTGTATATTAACATTTAATCCTATTTTGTTTGAAACAGATAATTCAAGAGCAATAATATTCGTATCTTTTGATTTTTGAGATTTTGGTTTTTTATTTTTGAAAATTTTAACTAAGTTTTCAGCTTGTCTGACAGAAAGTTTTTTATCTATAATTTTGGCAGCTACAAAACTAGAATTATCAAGACCAACCAGAGCTTTAGCGTGTCCAGCAGTTAATTTTTGTGTTTCAACTAATTTAATTACATCATTAGGTAACGTTAAAAGTCTCAAAATATTTGAAATATGACTTCTGCTTTTTCCAATAAATTTTGAGACTTTTTCTTGATCATAAGAAAATTCGTCAATTAATCTTTTGTATCCTTGTGCTTCCTCAAGTGGATTCAAATCGTGTCTTTGAACATTTTCTACAATTGCAAATTCTAAAGACTTCAGGTCATCTGCCTCTGTAACAACGACAGGAACATTATGAAGTCCAGCTCTTTGAGCTGCAAGCCATCTTCTCTCTCCTGCAATAATTTCAAATTTAGATGCATCATCATTAGATTTTCTTACTACAATGGGCTGAATTAAACCTCTCTCTTTAATTGAATTAGTTAAATCTTCTAAACTAGATTCATCAAAAAATTTTCTTGGTTGATATTTATTGGGAACTAGATCACTTATCGATAGTTGATTTCTTTGAGACTCTACTTTTGTTTCTCCTATCAACGATGATAATCCCCGACCTAATCCTTTTTTAATCTTATCCATTAAGCAGCGCTCCTATTGTTGACTCTTGGTTTATAAACTCATCAGTAAAACTAAAATATGATTTACTGCCAGGACAAGATTTGTCATAAATCAAAACTGGCATTCCGTGTGAAGGAGCTTCTGACAATCTAACATTTCTTGGTATCACGGTTGAATAAACTTTTTCAGTAAAATAGTCTCTTGCTTCTTTTTCAACTTGTGAGGAAAGCTTATTTCTTTTGTCATACATCGTTAAAAGTATACCCCTTATTTTCAGATCTGGATTTAAACTTACTTTTATCCTTTCAATTGTCTTCATTAGTTGAGTTAAACCCTCTAAAGCAAAAAATTCTGTCTGAAGTGGTACCAATAGTGAATTTGAGCTTACAAGTGCCATTACTGTCAATAAGCTCAAAGATGGTGGGCAATCGATTAAGACATAATCATATAAACCACTAGAATCGTTTAAATATGCGGCTAATTTAGTCTTAAGTATAAAAGCCCTGTTACTATCATCAGCCGTCTCTACTTCTAGGCCCGATAAATCTACATTAGATGTTATAATATCTAAATTTTCAAACTGTGTTTTTTTAATAACTTCACTAATTTCTCTTGTTCCATTTAATACTCCATAAATTGTATCAGTTGAACTATCAGTGTTGGATAATCCCAGGCCGGTTGTTGCGTTCCCTTGTGGATCTAGGTCAATTACTAAAATTTTTTTACCTATTTGAGATAATCCAGCTGCAAGATTTATCACCGTAGTAGTTTTTCCAACCCCACCCTTTTGATTTATTACTGAAATAATTTGCATTTAATTTTTTTTTTTAATTTTTTTAATATTAATTAAAAATGAGTCTTCACTTGTTAAACTTTTCTTTTCTATATATTCCATCTCCCAATTTTTTTTGGAATTTTCAAAAATTTTTTTCCCACTCTTACCCATAAAGAAAATTAAATTTTTATATTTTGAAAAATTTTCATATACTAATTCTAAAACTACTGGCATTGGTTTAAATGCTCTGGACATTATCGTTCCTGTTTCTAAATTTTTTATTTCAAAAATATTTTTTTGAAAAACCTTTGTGTTTAAATTTAATTTTTTTGAAACTTCTTTTAAAAAATGGCTTTTATGATAACTTTTTTCATAAAGGTGCACATTCATATTATTTTTCATATTTTTTAGTATAATTGCCACAATTATGCCTGGCATACCCCCTCCTGAACCTATATCTGTGGTTGTATTGCTATTTAAATCAACAAAATCAATTATTTGTGCTGAATCAATAATATGACGGTCAATTATAGCCTTTTTTGATGCTGTATTTTGGCTAATTATGTTGATTTTTTTATTTTTCTCAAGAATCAGGGATATATAGTTTTCAAAGTCCATAAATGTTTCACGTGAAACATTCAAGTGATTGATTCTAGAATAAAAATTTAAAATTTCTTGATCCATTAAGCTATATGCTTAATAGACTTTCTTTTAACATGTGACAACAAAATATACACAGCCGCAGGAGTTATTCCATCAATTCTTAGAGCTTGACCCATTGTTTTGGGCTTTATTTCTTTAAATTTTGCTTTTACCTCATTAGATAAACCTGATAGTCCATCATAATTAATTTTATCCGGAATAATTAGGTTTTCATCCCTCTTAAATGCTAATATATCAGCTTTTTGCTTCTTTAGATATCCCCTATAATGAGCATTTATTTCTACCTGTTCATCAATTTCTTTGCTAAAAAAGGGTATATCGGACCATATTTCCCTTATTTTTCTCATATTAACGCCTTTTTGAGTTAAAACTTCGCTAGATGATCTCAATATTCCGTCTTTTGCTATTTTTATTCCAAATTTCTCAGCTTTAGAGGGTGAAATCTTAGAATTTCTCATTTTTAAATTTATTTGACTAATTTGTTCAAATTTACTCAAATATATTGCTTTTCTCTCATTACTTATAAGACCAATTTCTATTCCCTTTGCGGTTAATCTTTGATCAGCATTATCAGATCTCAAACTTAATCGATATTCTGCTCTTGATGTAAACATACGGTATGGCTCAGCTACTCCTTTAGTCACCAAATCATCGATCATTACTCCAATATAGGCATCAGATCTATCAAGTATGAATGGTTCCAATTTTTTAACAGACAAGGCAGCATTTATTCCAGCTATAAGGCCTTGTGCAGCAGCTTCCTCATATCCTGTTGTTCCGTTAATTTGACCAGCAAGATAAAGATTGTTTATCTTCTTAGTTTCAAGAGTTAGGAATAGTTCACGTGGATCTATATAATCATATTCTATTGCGTATCCTGGTCTTAATATGGTAACATTCTCTAAACCATTGATATTGTTACATATTTCTTGTTGTACCTCAGCTGGAAGTGATGTTGATATACCATTTGGGTAAATTGTGTAATCATTTAGACCTTCTGGCTCTAAAAATATCTGGTGACGAACTTTATCTGCGAATTTTACTATCTTATCTTCTATAGAAGGACAATATCTTGGGCCTACCCCTTTTATACTACCCGAGTACATAGCGCTCTTTGATAAATTCTTTTCTATAATTTTATGAACCTTCTCATTTGTATATGTCATCCGGCAAGACACTTGTTTGTTCAAATTTTTTTTTGTTAAGAATGAAAAAAAATAAGGATTGTCATCTGCGTATTGTTCTTCTAAGTTTTCAAAATTAATTGTCCTTGAATCTAACCTTGGTGGTGTTCCGGTTTTTAGTCTTCCAATTTTAAAATTATATTTTGCTAATTGTTCACTCAAACCTGTAGAAGGTTTTTCATCATATCTTCCAGCAGGAGTTCTTTCATCACCTATATGTATCAAACCATTTAAAAAAGTCCCCGTTGTGAGTATTATCTTGTTAGATAGAACTTTCTTACCTTCTTTAGTTTCAAATCCACTTATCGAATTTTTATCGAAAATAAATTTAGTTACAGGATCAGAAAAAACGCTTAAATTACAATAGTTTAACAACATTTCTTGCATATATTTACGATAAAGTGATCTATCAGATTGAGTTCGAGGTCCTCTGACTGCTGGCCCTCTACTTCTATTTAACAATCTAAATTGTATACCTGATTTGTCTGCTACATCTCCCATAACACCATCAAGGGCATCTATTTCTCTAACCAAATGACCTTTACCCAAACCTCCTATTGCCGGGTTGCAGGACATCTCACCGATAGTTTCTATTTTATGGGTAAATAGGGCAGTGTTCACTCCAAGACGAGCAGATGCTGCTGCAGCTTCACATCCAGCATGACCACCTCCAATTACAACAACATCAAATGACAAATCATTTTTCATAAACCAAATCTATATGTGATTATATAATTTACAAGATAGGCTTAATTTTTTCTAAATAAGCCATATTTATCAACGTTTTTTGATAAAAAAAGTGCAAAAAACAAGCAAAATAGGGTATTACTTGCCGATACAAAAGTCGTTGAAAATACTACCTAATATCTCCTCTACATCAACTTTTCCGACTATCATACCTAAATGTCTTGTAGCTAATCTTAAATCTTCTGCAGCTTTATCGTAATCTTCGATTTCTTTTTTTTGATTAAAGTTATTTAGATGATCCAAACACTGTTGCAGATGTTGCCTATGTCTCTCTCTTGTAATTAAAATATCATCGCTTGATATAAACTTGTTTTTTAATTTTTCTTTGATTGCATTTATTATATCAACTAAATTTTCTTCTTCTTTAATAGACGTATGAATAATATTTATATCTTTAAGATTTTTTCCTAAATTATTAAACCTAAAATAATTTCCTATACCGGGAGGTTTGCCTAATTTAATATCTGATTTATTCAGTACTACTATTGTATTTTCAGAGTTAGAGTCCTCTAGAAATGGTTTAAAATCTAGATTTTCTGGGTGTAAAACTACTATTTTTAGGTCTGACTCCTCCGCTTTTTGAAGCGCTAATTTAATACCTTTTTTTTCGATCTCATCTTTTGAATCCCTTATTCCAGCCGTATCGGAGATGATGACAGGATAACCATTTATATTAAGATGAGTTTCAATTACATCTCTAGTAGTTCCAGCTATTTCAGAAACAATTGCCACATCACGATTTGATAAATAATTCATCAAACTAGATTTTCCAGCATTAGTGGGGCCAACTATTGCAATCTTAAAACCTTCTCTAATTCTTTCTCCAACTTTTTGATCATTTAATATTTTTTTAATTTTATTTATTACTTCATCTGAACTGTTTTTGATTTCATCTAAAATATTATTTGGTAAATCCTCATCTGGAAAATCTATTTTAGCTTCAACATGCGATAAAATTTTCAAAAGTTTTTCTCTTAAAAAATTAAATTGGTCTGCTGATTTTCCATTCATGATTTTAATTGCTTGTTGTCTTTGAATTTCTGTTTCTGACGAAATTAAATCAGCGATGCTTTCTGCTTTAAGTAAATTTATTTTTCCATTTTGAAATGCTAGTTTTGTAAATTCACCTGGCTCAGCTAATCTACAATTTTCTATATCTGAAAGAGAGGAGTGCAGAGCATCCACAACAGCTTTGCTGCCATGTACTTGAATTTCAGCCATATCTTCGCCTGTGTAGCTCTCAGGGCCAGGAAACCAAAGGATTAGTCCCTCATCAATCAGCTCAGAAGTGTTGATTTTATTGATTTTTCTTAATGTTGCTACTCTCGGCTTTGGTGGCTCCTTACCAGTTAAAAGTTGAATTACTTTTGAGGTGTCTTGTCCTGAAAGTCTTATTACAGCTACACCTGATATACCAGGACCACTCGATAAAGCATAAATTGTCATTATAAGATTATATCTTCAAATTTACGTCTCTGTAAAACTTAAAATTGAAATGAAAGATTTTCTTTAAGCGGGTTTATTCATTGAGTTAAAAAACTCAGCATTATTTTTTGTGTCTTTTAGTTTTGAGTTAATAAACTCTATAGCATCCATGGTTCCCATTGGAGCAATTATTCTTCTAAGCACGTTCATTTTTTGTAAATCATTTTTGTCAAATAATAATTCTTCTCTTCTTGTGCCTGATTTTGTTATGTCAATTGCTGGGTAAATTCTTTTATCTGCAATTTTTCTATCTAGTATTGTTTCGCTATTACCTGTTCCTTTAAATTCTTCAAAAATAACTTCATCCATTCTACTTCCAGTATCAATTAAAGCTGTAGAAATAATCGTTAATGAACCACCTTCTTCAATATTTCTAGCTGCTCCAAAAAACCTTTTAGGTCTCTGAAGTGCATTTGCATCAACACCTCCTGTTAAAACTTTACCTGAACTTGGTATTACAGCGTTATAAGCTCTTCCTAATCGTGTTATAGAATCTAACAAAATAATAACATCTTTTTTATGTTCGGTTAGTCTTTTAGCTTTTTCAATAACCATTTCAGCCACTGCTACGTGCCTCTGAGCTGGTTCGTCAAAAGTAGAGCTAATTACTTCACCTTTTACGGTTCTTTGCATGTCAGTTACTTCTTCTGGACGCTCATCAATCAGCAATACCATCAAGTAACACTCTGGATAATTTTTAGCTATTGAGTTTGCAATACTTTGCAAAATCATTGTCTTACCAGCTTTAGGTGGAGAAATAATTATAGATCTTTGTCCCTTTCCGATTGGGCTGACCAGATCAATAAGTCTTGGCGTTAAATCTTGTTTTTTTTCAACTTTTGTAGTTTCAACTTCCATGACTAATTGTTTATCTGGATATAGTGGCGTCAAGTTATCAAATGCAATTTTGTGTCTAGCTTTTTCTGGTTCCTCAAAATTTATTTTACTAACCTGTAATAATGCAAAATATCTTTCTCCTTCTTTAGGAGCTCTTACTGGTCCTTCAACTGTATCTCCGGTTCTTAAACCAAATTTTCTAATTTGACTTGGGCTCACATATATATCATCAGGTCCCGGTAAATAATTTGATTCCATTGCTCTAAGAAAACCAAAACCGTCTTGTAATAATTGCAAAACACCTACGCCAGTAATTTCCTCTTTTTCAGCAACTTTCTTAAGAATAGCAAAAAGTATCTCTTGCTTTCTTAATGTGCTGGCATTTTCTATACCAAGCTCCTCTGCTTGTGTAATAAGCTGTTCAGATGATTTTAGTTTTAGTTCTTGAATATTCATGATTAATTTTTTGATAAGGACTTATCAGATATCAATAATATATATACTGGTCTTATTATTTCAACCCTAGATTGGCTTAAAAATAGCTAAAAATACAACAATTATTAAGATAACCGTCGGTATTTCGTTAATTATTCTAAAAAATTTTGCAGATCTTGTATTTGTAGAATTTTTTAGAGCAACAAGACATTTTCCTAAATAATCATTATATGCTGATAATAATATTACTAAGACAATCTTTATTTGAAACCATAATTGAGAGAATATGTCTATTCCGTTTAGATAGATTAATACTAATCCAAAAACCCAAGTAAAAATCATTGCTGGCCGCATAATGTAAAAAAATAATTTTTTTTCCATCACCTCAAAAACATCAGTTGTTTCTTTTTTTTCTTTATTTTCAACATGGTAAACAAAAATTCTAGGAAGATACAAAAGGCCAGCCATCCAAGAAACAACAGCGATTAAATGTAAAGATTTAAATAATAAATACGAATTCATATATTAGATATTTCTTTCAATTAGGGATTTTAATAAAATTATATGATCACTATTATCATTTAAACAGGGAACCATATCAAAATTTTCTCCTCCTGAATTTAAAAAACTTTCTTTAGCTTGAATTTGTATTTCCTCTAAAGTCTCTACACAATCAGATGCGAACCCTGGGCAAATTGTAAGGACATTCTTAACACCCTCTTTAGGCAAATTTTCTAAAGTCTTGTCAGTATATGGTTGAAGCCATTCTTGTGGACCAAATCTTGACTGAAATGTAGTTTTGATTTTAATTGAACTAAATTTTTCTGAAATAAGCCTTGTCGTTTTATGACAATAACAATGATAAGGATCACCTTTGTCAAAATATTTTTTTGGTATCCCATGATAAGAAGCTATAATAAGGTCTGGTTTCCAATTAATTTCTTTTATTTTTTTATCAATCGAATTAACAAGCGCATCAATATAAAGAGGATCAGATTCGTAATGAGGAATTATTTTTAAGGACGGTTGCCACCTCATTTTCATTAAAGTTCTGTATACTTCATCACAAACTGTTGCTGTTGTTGCTGCAGCATATTGTGGGTAAAGAGGAAGTATCACTAACTTTTCACAACCCATTTCATGTAGTGTATGAATCTTACTCTTAATGCTGGGATTTCCATATCTCATCGCAAAATCTAGAACAATGTTTTCTTTTGATAATACTTTCGAAATTTTCTCTTTTTGTTTTTTCGTGTAATAAAGAAGTGGTGACATATTTTCATCTTTCATCCAAATTTCTTTATAAGCTTTAGCAGTTTTTGAGGGTCTGAAATTTAAAATAAACAAATTCAAAATAATTTGCCAAACTAATGGATTTACCTCTATAACCCGTCTATCAGAAAGGAACTCTCTTAAATATTTTCTTATATCAAACCAATTAGTAGAGTCCGGTGTGCCTAAATTAATTATAAGAACACCTGTTTTGCCATATTTTATAAGTGGGTGATTTTTTTCAATCATTTAAAATCTTTTACAATTTTAATTAAATTTTCAACCATTTCTGGATTTGTTTCAGGAAGAATACCATGCCCAAGATTAAATATATATGGGTGATCTTGAAAAATTTCTAAATATTTACAAGCTTCCTTTTTTAAAGTTTCTTTGTCTGTTAATAAAATTTTCGGGTCTAAGCCACCTTGAATAGGTATTTTTATATCTTTAAGTATTTTTTTTGGATCTGCGTTATAATCAATACTTACAGCATCGGGTCTAACAATATCACAAAACTCTTTATAATTTTTTATTTCTCTGGGAAAACATATCACTGGCACATTTAAAGATTTTACATAATTTACCAAATTTAAAGTTGGAGAATATACATAATTGGGCAAATCTTTTTCTTCCAACAAACCTGCCCAACTATCAAAGATCTGAATTATATTTGCACCATTTTCAATTTGATTTTTTATATGGGTCTTTAAAAATTTTTCAATAATTAGTAAAATTCTATTTATTAAAAAATCATCTTTAAAAAAATCTTTTTTCAAGTTTTTTTTAGGAGATTGTTGATTAATCATGTAAACCAATAGTGTCCATGGAGCACCAACAAAACCAATAGTATTTTTATTTGTTAAACTGTTGTCCGAGCTAACTTTTTTTATTGCCTTATATACACGATGTATTTTTTCTACAAAATCAATTTCGTCAATCTTGGCAATTTCATTTAAATTTAATACTCCTAACTTTGGTCCAAAATTTTTCTGAAACTCTACTTTTTGACCCAAACCATACGGAAGCATTAAGATATCTGAAAATATTATTGCAGCATCTAAATTAAATCTTTTTAAAGGTTGCAGGGTTATTTCTGAAGATAAATCATCATTTAGGCACAAATTAATAAAATTGGGATTTTTTTTTCTTATTTCTCTAAATTCTGGTAAATATCTTCCTGCTTGTCTCATTATCCAGATGGGATTAAATGAAGTATCTTTGTTAATTATTATTTTGTTTAATGGTTTCATAAAAGAGTATTATTTATTATTGTAGTTGTAGTATATCTTGTGAATAAAGGTGATTAATTTTTATAAACATTATATTAACAATTTACCAACATGTTGTGGGAATAAAATTGTTTAAAATGAAGCTTTTTTCATCATATTAATTTTTGTGGATTGTTTTACCCTATTTATTATTAATGTTAATAAAAAGCAGTTTTTACAAGGATAATTTAGAAAATTTTAAATTGTGGAATTTAATTAAAATAATACAAATTTATTAACTATTTATTCATGAGTAATACATATCAAATATATTTAATTTCTGATTCAACAGGTGAAACTTTAGATAGGATATTTTTAGCTCTGAAAGCTCAATTCTTAAATATAGAATACAAGGTTCATTCTTATTCTTTTACAAGAACGGAGAACCAAATTTTAAAAATTTTAGAAGATGCAGAAAAAAATTCCAATGCAATAATTTTATATACTATTGTGGATAATAATTTAGCTAAATATTTAGCAAACGTAAGTGAAGACAAAAAAATTCCATGTTTTGGTGTATTAGGAAATTTAATTTTAAATTTCTCAAAAATTTTAAACCAGAAGGCAACACACGAACCAAGCGGGCAACATATACTAAATGAGGAATACTATGACAGAATTGAAGCCATTCAATTTACGATGAACCATGATGATGGTAATTTAATAAATGATATAGATAAATCAGATATTATTCTTGTTGGTGTCAGCAGAACAAGTAAAACGCCAACATCTATTTATCTGGCTAACAAAGGATTCAAAACATCTAATATTCCATTAGTAAATGAAAACTCGCTGCCAGAAACACTTAAGAAAAACCCTAAAATGACTTGCGTAGTAGGTTTAAGCACTGAGCCTGAAAGGTTGGCTGATTTAAGAAAAAACAGAATGAATTCTTTAAAAGAAACTGAAAACATACAATACACGGATTTAGAAAATATAAGAAAAGAGGTCTTGGAGGCAAAAAAAACATTTCAGAAATATAAATGGCCACAAATTGATGTAACAAGAAAATCTGTTGAAGAAACTGCGGCATCGATTATAAAAATTCATGAAATATATTTAAATAATGCTAAGTAAAATTATTCTTGCGTCTAAAAGTAAAGTTAGAAAAGAAATTTTAGACAAAAACAATATCAGAAGTATTGTCGAGCCATCAAATGTAGATGAAGATGTTATTAAGATAAGTCTAATTAAGGAAAAAGCTAGTCCAGAGATAATTTCCAAAAATTTAGCCGAATTAAAAGCAAACAAGGTGAGTATGAAAAAAACTGAAGATATAGTTTTAGGTGCAGATAGTGTAATAGATTTAGAGGGGGAAATAATATCTAAACCAAAAAATAGAGAAGAAGCATTAAAAATATTAAGAAAACTTAATGGTAAATCACATTTTTTAATCAGCTCTGTATGTTTATCAAAAAATGGTTCTATGATTTGGAATTATACTGACAAAGCAAAACTTACTATGAAAAGTTTTTCAGAGGATGAGCTAAGAAATTATTTATCAAAAATAACAGATAAAGCCTTATAT
Source organism: uncultured Pelagibacteraceae bacterium (assembly GCA_902588315.1). GTDB lineage: Bacteria > Pseudomonadota > Alphaproteobacteria > Pelagibacterales > Pelagibacteraceae > Pelagibacter. Next base: position 35,470 of record CACIOP010000005.1, on the reverse strand, counting down.
GCATATAATGTTTATCAGATTGAAGGTGAAGGCAGGAATTTGTTTTCAAGCATAGAAGGGGACGAAGATACAATTATGGGATTGCCTGTAAAAAAAATAAAAGAATATATTAGTTTATTATAATGAAAAAATATTTTGTTATTGGAAATCCTATTGATCATTCTTTATCACCCAAACTTCACAATTATTGGCTCACAAAAAATAACATTAAGGCTGTTTATGATAGAAAAAAAATTAATAAAGGCGATATACAATCCGTAATCTCTCAGGTTAAAGAAAAAAAAATAAATGGTATAAACGTCACTGTTCCATTTAAAAAAGCAGTAATTCCTTATTTAGATCAATTAAGTCCAGAAGCAGAGCAAACTCAGTCGGTAAATACGATAATTTTAAGTAATGACAATTTAGTTGGACATAATACAGATATTGCTGGGTTTACCAAGGCTATAGAAGAATTGAATTTTAATATTCAAGGTAAAAAAATATTTATTTTAGGCGCAGGTGGAGTTGTGCCATCAATAATTTTTGCTTTAAAAAAAATGAATGTGTCTGAAATAATTATTAGCAACAGAACTAAAAAAAAAGCAGAAGATTTAAAATCGCAATTTCACAGTTTAAAAATAGTAGATTGGGGAGAAATAACTGATTTTGATGTTATTATAAATGCTACCAGCCTGGGCTTAAACGGGGAAACAATTAATTTAAATTTTTCAAAATCTATAAATAATAAATTATTTTATGATGTAATTTATAATCCTGTAGAAACTAATTTTTTAAAAGAGGCAAAAAAACTTGGAAGCAAAACAGAAAATGGCAAATTGATGTTTGTTTACCAAGCATTTGAAGCTTTTAAAATTTGGCATGGAATAGAGCCAAAGATTAATAGTGAGGTGCTTGAAATTTTAAACAATGATTAGAATAGGAATTTTAGGAGATATTGGTTCAGGCAAAAGTTATGTTGCTAGTAAATTTGGATATCCGGTCTTTAATGCAGATCATGAAGTATCTATACTTTATAAAAAAGATAAAAAAATTTTCAAAAAATTAAAAAAAAAATTACCCAAATATATCACATCGTTTCCAATAAATAAAAATGAAATTACAAAAGCAATATTAAGCAATAAAGTGAATTTAAAAAAAATAATTACTGTAGTTCACTTAGAGATCAAAAAGTCATTAAAACTATTTTTAAAAAAGAATAAAAATAAGAAAATAGTAATATTAGATATACCTTTGTTATTAGAAAATAAAATTAACAATAAAAATGACATATTAATTTTTATAGATTCAAATAGATTAGAGATAGAAAAAAGATTGAAAAAAAGACAAAATTTCAATCATAAACTTATAAAAAAATTTAAAATGATTCAGTTTTCTTCTCTATACAAGAGGAGAAAATCAAATTTTATCATTAAGAATAATTTCAAGAAAAAATCTTTGAAAAAGAGTATAAAGAAAATATTAAATGAAATTTTATAAATGAAAGAGATAGTATTAGATACAGAAACCACGGGTATTTCGGTTAAAGAAGGACATAGAATTGTCGAAATTGGATGTATTGAACTAGAAAATTTAATACCCACTAAAAACAAATTTCATTGTTACTTAAATCCTGAAAGGAAGGTTTCTGAAAAAGCATTTAAGGTTCATGGGTATTCAGATGAGTTTTTGTTAAATCAAAAAAAATTTAAAGAAGTAGAAGATGAGTTTTTAGAGTTTATAAAAGACAAAAGATTAATTATCCATAATGCAGAATTTGATCTTGCGCATTTGAACAATGAGTTATTACTTTCCGGAAAAGGTAGAATTAAAAATGAAATTATTGACACTTTGGTTATCGCAAGAGAAAAATTTCCAGGCTCTCAGGTTAGTTTAGATGCCCTTTGTAAACGATATAGAATTGATAATTCAAAAAGAATTAATCATACAGCTTTAATCGATTGCGATTTACTTTCAAAAGTTTACATAAATTTAATAGACCAAAAGGAACCAAGTTTAGATTTTCAAGAAAATGAAAGCAATAGCAGAATTAGTGATAATATTAGTGTTTCTTATTTCAAAAAAATTATAACTCCCTCATCAGTAGAGTTTAAAAAACATAAACAATATTTGAGTAAATTTCTTAAAAAAAATTATTTTAGTTAAATCTATTATTATATAATTTTTCAAAATCTATTTTTTTTTCTATTTTCATATCAGGGTAGCCAGAATTATTGAGCATACTTTCAAATGCATTTTCTAAATCTGGATAAATTTCAACCTGAACATCACTTAAAATTATTTTCTGTATTTCTTTTTTTTCGTTTATATTTTCATTTATTTTAACTATTGATGAAAAAGTCATTTCAAAATAAGATTTTTTTTCATTTTCGGATTTGTCTTCAAATTTAAGAGTGGTATCCACCTCCACATGTTTATTTTTTAATGCTTTAGATTGAATATCTATAGTTAGTGAATAATCTCTAATACGTTCTTTAACAAATAAATAGGTTTCTAAATTTCTAGTTTCGCTTGACATATCTTTAATATACTTAGCTATTATTTTATATTTTTCTGTCATTATTTTCGTCTTCTATATCTTCAAATTCTCCATCAATAAAATTATTTTTTTTTGGTTTGTCGTATTTGAAGTTTTTTAAGATTTTTCTGAATAAAAATTTTCTAGTTATTGGAAGAATTATAGTAAAACCCAAAAAGTCAGTAAAAAATCCTGGAACGATTAGTAACAACGCTCCAAATGCAATAGCTGCAGCAGATACAACTTCATATGCAGGTGTTATATTTTTACTTAATTCTACAAAAGCTGATTTGAGAGTATTAAGTCCCTCATATTTAGCATAATAAACACCAATAATTGCTGTTATAAAAATTAGAATTATAGTTGTTATCGCTCCAATTTGAGCGCCAACTTTAATTAAAAGGTAAATCTCTATAATTGGAACTAAAATTATAAATAACAAAATTGAGTTCATTTGTCTCTAATCTAAATTGCTGGTTGAAATTAATCAACATTGTAATTACTATTAACTAATGAATTATAGTTTCGAATACATAGATATAATTTTATTAGCTATGATTGCAGGGTTTATTTTTCTTAGACTAAGAGGAATATTGGGTAAACGAACCGGTTTTGAAGGTAAAACATCATCTCAACTTAAGGAAGTTTTAAAAACTGTAAATCAAGACAAGTCCAAAAAAATAAATGAAAATTTTAACGAAGAGGCGCAAAAAGAATTTATTAAAGGCGCAAAAATTGCTTATGAGACAGTTATCACTGATTTTAGTGATAACGATAACAAAATCACAACAAGTAGACCGCTTTTAAATGATGAGATCTATAATCAATTTAATCAAGCTCTCAAAGATAGAACCTCCAGAGGACATTTTGCAGAAATTACTTTCATTGGAGTAAATTCGGCAACAATAAAAGAGCACAAGTATATTGGTAAAATTTTAAATGTTACAGTAGATTTTATTGCTGAGGTTATAACATGTATTAGAGATAAAGATAAAAAAATTATATCAGGTGATCCAGAAAAAACAAAAAAAATTTATGATACTTGGGTATTTTCAAGAGACATTACATCAACTAATCCAAACTGGAAGTTAGTTAATATATTAACATAATTGACCAATAATATTTCAGATAAAGATAGAAAAGATTGGAACAAATTTATTAACAGTAAAGAAAAAATTTTAGATAAAGATTTTAAAAATCAAGAAAAGAAATTATTTAGAACTAAATCAATCGATCTTCATGGTTATACTTTAGATGATGCTAACAGAGCAATAGAAGAATTAATAAATAAAGCGTATTCAGAAAATATTAGTAAATTAATTGTTGTAACTGGCAAAGGCCTTCATTCTGATAATGAAAAAGATCCATATGTCTCGAAAGAATTAGGAATATTAAAATATTCAGTTCCCGAATTTATCATGAATAACAAAAATTTAATGAAATTTATAAACAAGATATCAGATGCGAACAAAGAAGATGGTGGTTCAGGTGCTTTTTATATATATGTAAAAAAAAAAAATAAAAAAAAATAATTTATTATATTTAAAATTATGATTTTATGGCTAGCATCATATCCAAAAAGTGGAAATACTTATTTAAGGTCAATGTTAACAGCTTATTTTTTTACAAAAGATGGTTTATTTGATTTTGATAAATTAAAATATGTTAAATTTTTTCCTCATATAAATTTATTCAAAAATTTAGGTATTGATATTACAGATGAAAAAGAGGTAGTTAAAAATTATATTAAAGCTCAGGAGTCTATAAATAAAAACTATAAAAAATCATTATTATTTATAAAAACCCACAGCACTCTTAGTTCTATAAATGGACATCATTTTACGAATTTAGACAACACTCTAGGTGTCATATATATTGTGAGAGACCCCAGAAATGTTGTTACATCTTATTCTAATCATTATGAAACAACACTTAAACAATCAGCTGAAGACTTGGTTTCTTTTAAATATCTAAAAGGAATTAAAGATTATAATAAATTTGAAACAAACGTTCTTACACATATGGGATCATGGTCAGATAATTATAATTCTTGGAAAGAGTTTAAAAAATTCAATAGATATTTATTAATAAAATATGAAGATTTGGTGCTTAACCCAGAAAAAATTTTTTTGAGTGTATTGGAGTTTTTAAGTAAGATTATGAACTCAAAAATAAAAATTGATCACAAAAAATTAGAAAATGTGTTGTTGACTACTAATTTTAATAATTTACAAAAACTTGAGAAAGAAAAGGGCTTCCCAGAGGCAATCAACAATAAAGATCAAAAAAAAATAACTTTTTTTAAATATGGAAAAAAAAGAGATTGGAAAAATACTTTGCCATACGAAATTAAGAATAAATTAGAAAGTGCTTTTAAAAAAGAAATGATAGAATTGAACTATATTTAAAGTATAAACTTAGAGAGATCTGTATCTTTTACCAGAGTGTCTAAATTTTTATTAATATATTCCTTATCAATTATAATTTTCTCACCTGAACGATCCGTAGCTGTAAAGCTAATATCATCTAAAATTTTTTCTATTATTGTATGTAATCTTCTTGCTCCAATGTTTTCTATTGTAGCATTTACTTCTGATGCAATATTTGCAATCGCATCTATACCATCATCTGAAAATTCGAGATCAACATTCTCAGTTTTTAAAAGAGCCACATACTGTTTGATTAAACTAAAATCAGGTTCTCTTAATATTCTTTTAAAATCTTCACTAGTTAAAGCCTCAAGCTCAACCCTAATTGGCAATCTTCCTTGTAACTCAGGAAGTAAATCAGATGGTTTTGCAAGCTGAAATGCTCCAGAGGCAATAAATAAGATATGATCAGTCTTAATTGGACCATGTTTTGTATTGACAGTCGTTCCTTCAATTAAAGGTAATAAATCTCTTTGAACACCTTCTCTTGAAACATCACCTCCAACCCTATCAGTTCTTGCTGAAATTTTATCAATTTCATCTAAGAACACTATTCCATTATTTTCAGTTGAAAGTTTTGCAGCTTTAATAATTTTATCTTGTTCAATTAGTTTGTCAGATTCATCATTAATTAAAATTTCATGAGATTCTTTTACTGTCATTTTTTTCTTTTTTTCTTTATTTCCCATTGATTTGCCAATCATTTCACCAATGTTGATCATGCCAACATTTGCACCTGGCATACCTGGGATTTCAAAAGAAGCACCACCAGAACCAGTGTCACTTACGGCTATTTCGATTTCATTATCATCTAAATCACCGTTTCTTAATCTTTTCCTAAAACTTTCTCTAGTTGCCAAACTTGCTTTTTTTCCAACCAAAGCGTCTAAAACTTTTTCCTCAGCTGCCTTTTGGGCTTGTGCAAAAACTTCTTTTCGTTTTTTTACTTTCTCCATTGAAATCGCAATCTCAATCAGGTCCCTTACAATTTGCTCAACATCTCTTCCTACATAACCAACTTCAGTAAATCTTGTTGCTTCGACTTTAACAAAAGGTGCTTCAGCTAATTTTGATAATCTTCTTGAAATTTCTGTTTTACCAACTCCTGTCGGCCCAATCATTAAAATATTTTTTGGTAAAACTTCATTTCTCATTTCACCCTTAAGAGCTTGTCTTCTCCATCTATTTCTTAATGCAACAGCAACAGCTCTCTTAGCTTTGTTTTGTCCAACAACGAATCTATCTAATTCTGAAACTATTTCTCTTGGAGATAGAGAACTTACTAAAGAAGCTTCTTCTTTTTCACTTTTATCCTTTGGGTGCAGTTGCGTTACGTTTGATTTATCCATTTAAATTTTTTCTATTCTTACATTATCATTTGTGAAAACACAGATATCAGCTGCTACCTTAATTGCTTTTTTGGCGACTTCCTCAGCAGACATATTACCTTCAATTAAAACTTTTCCTGCAGCTAAAGCGTAATTACCACCTGAGCCTATTCCAATCACATCTCCTTCAGGCTCTAAGACATCCCCAGTTCCAGAAATAATATAACTATTATTTTTATCTCCAACAGCCATCAATGCCTCTAATCTTCTTAAGTATTTATCTGTTCTCCAATCTTTTGCTAATTCAACAGCAGCTCTGGATAAATTTCCCGCATGTTTTTCCAATTTACCTTCTAATCTCTCAAATAAAGTTAATGCATCAGCAGTTGATCCTGCAAATCCAGCAACCACATCTCTTTTTTCAATCTTTCTGACCTTTGAAGCTGTACTTTTGACAACAGTATTTCCCATACTGACTTGTCCATCACCAGCAACTACGACTTCATTATTTTTTCTAACTAGTACAATTGTTGTCATACCTAATAAATGGTAACTATTTTTGATACTTCAAGTGTTTAGACTGATATTGATATAGTTGGATTATGTATGTATACCATTAAAAATATATGGCTAGAAAAGGAAAAGTATCTCGAAAAACAAAAGAAACCAGCATCAATGTTGAAGTTAATATTGACGGCAAAGGTAAATACCAAATTGACACTGGCATAGGTTTTCTAGACCACATGCTTGAACAATTATCAAAGCATTCACTAATTGATTTAAAAGTTAAAGCAAAAGGAGATACTCACATTGATCTTCATCATACAACTGAAGATACAGGAATTGCCATTGGTGAAGCTTTAAAAAAAGCTGCTAAAAAATTTGTGGGAATAAAAAGATATGCTCACACAGTTATTCCAATGGATGAAACATTAACAAGGGTCGCTATCGATGTTTCAAACAGACCTTATCTGATTTGGAAAGTAAAATTGAAAGTTGAAAAACTTGGGGAGATGGACACAGAGTTATTTAAAGAATGGTTCCAAGCATTTTCTCAATCTGCAGGCATTACAATGCACATAGAAAATATTTATGGGGACAATAGCCACCACATTATTGAGTCTTGTTATAAAGCTTTAGCAAGATCATTAAGAGCTGCATTAGAGATGGATCCAAGAAACAAAAAGAGCATTCCATCCACTAAAGGCTCATTATAAGTTTAATGAAAGTCACAATTGTTGATTATAATTCGGGCAATATAAGCTCGGTGATAAATTCTTTTAAAGAGGTTGCTAAAGATAAGGTAAATATAGAGGTAACTTCAGATTTAAATAAGATTAAATCTTCAGATAAAGTTGTATTACCAGGGCAGGGTTCGTTTAAGAGTTGTATCGATGCACTTAACAATATCAGTGGTTTAGTTGATACATTAAGTGAATTTGCAATTAACAAAAAAAAACCACTTCTTGGAATTTGCGTAGGACTTCAAATGTTTGCGGACGTCGGCTATGAGGAAATAGAAACCAAGGGTCTTGGTTGGATTTCTGGAAAAGTATCAAAAATAGATAATCAAAATGGAAAATATAAACTCCCTCACATTGGTTGGAATGAAATTAGTATTGTTAAGGACAGTAAAATTTTTAAAGGTATAGAAAATAATTCTCACATGTATTTTGTTCACAGTTATGAATTTTTACCAGAAGATAAAAATGTAATATCAGCAACGACTGATTATTCATCAAATATTGTTTGCTCTATTGAAAAAGAAAATATTTTTGGAACACAATTTCACCCTGAGAAAAGTGATAAAATTGGACTTAAAATAATTGATAATTTTATAAATTTGTAAATGAAAATATTCCCAGCTATAGATATTAAAGATAAAAAATGTGTGAGGTTAGTTAAAGGAGACTTTGACAATAAAACTGAATATGAAATGTCCCCAATTGAACAAGCAGATAAATACAAAGATCATGGTTTTAAAAACTTGCACATAGTTGATTTGGATGGAGCATTAACTGGTAAAACAGTAAATTTGGACATTATTGGAGAAATAGTTACTAAATTTGATCTTAAAATAGAAATTGGTGGAGGAGTAAGAAATTTTGAAAGTATACAAAAGTATACTGATGCTGGTGTTGAAAAAGTTATTTTGGGTAGTGCGGCTATTAAAGATAAAAATTTTTTAAAAGCAGCTTGTGAAAAATTTCCAAATCAAATTGCCTTAGGTTTAGATGCTAAAGATGGTTATTTGTCTGTTTCTGGTTGGAAAGAAAATTCAAACCAATTAACTCTAGATTATTTGAAAGAAGTTAATGATTATGGTGCAAGTAGGTTGATTTATACCGATATTAATAGAGATGGAATGAAGCAAAGTCCTAATTTTGAAGAGACAGCAAAGATTGCTAATACATCCAATTGCCCAGTAATTATATCGGGTGGAGTTTCATCAATAGATGATATTAAAAAAGCTAAAGAATTTAATAATAAGAATATCGAAGGTATCATAGTAGGGAAAGCCATCTATGATGGTGATATCAAATTAGATGAATTAGCTAAGGAATTAGATGCTTAAAAATAGAATAATACCTTGTTTAGACGTGAAAAACGGCCGTGTTGTAAAAGGAATTAACTTTGTTGATCTGCAGGATGCAGGTGATCCTGTTGAACAAGCTGAAATTTACTCAGACGGCGGTGCAGACGAAATTTGTTTTTTAGACATAACTGCATCAAATGAAAATAGAGATACTATTTACGATGTAGTAGAGAAAACATCGAAGAAATGTTTTGTTCCTCTGACAGTTGGAGGTGGTGTTAGAAGTGTTGATGACATCAGCAAACTACTGAACTGTGGTGCAGACAAAGTATCAATCAATACTGCTGCAGTTCAAAATCCGGAAGTAGTTGAACAAAGTTCAAAAAAATTTGGGTCACAATGCATTGTGGTTGCGATAGATGCTAAAAAAAATGTGGACAAATGGGAAATATTTACTCATGGTGGAAGAAATAATACTGGAATTGATGTCATAGAATTTGCAAAAAAAATGGAAGATAGTGGAGCAGGCGAGCTTCTAGTTACTTCTATGGATCGGGATGGTACTCAAGTTGGTTATGATATAGAACTTATGTCTAAGATATCTTCTACGGTAAATATTCCAGTTATTGCTTCAGGCGGAGTAGGAAATCTAGATCATTTAGTAGATGGAATCAAATTAGGAAATGCAAGCGCAGTTTTAGCAGCATCAATATTTCACTATGGCAAACATTCTGTAAAAGAAGCTAAGGAGTATTTGGATTCAAAAGGAATTCCTGTTAGAATTTAATATGCTTAACACATTAGAAAACTTAATTAAACTTGCACGAGAGAGAAAATCTTTGCCTGTTGAAGGTTCTTATACTAATAAGTTGCTTACAGATAAATCATTAAGTAAAGCAAAAGTTTTAGAAGAAGTTGATGAATTAATTGAAGCTGTAGAAAAAAATTCTAATAAAATTCATGAAGCTGCAGATGTATTTTACCATTTGCTAATGTATTTAGAGGCTAATGATGTAAAAATTGAAGAGGTCATGTCAGAGCTAGAAAAAAGAAAAAAATGAGTTACGACGATAATAACATTTTTGCAAAAATTTTACGCGGAGAGATCCCTTGTAATAAAATATATGAGGACGATTTTGTTTTATCATTTCATGACATTAATCCTCAGAAAAAAATTCATGCACTAGTAATCCCTAAAGGAAAATATGTTGATCTAGATGATTTTAGTTTAAATGCTTCTTCTGAGGAAATGGTTGGTTTGTTAAAAGGTATTAATATAGTTGCTAAAACGCTAGGTATTTCAACAGAGGTAGGCAAAGGCTATAGAGCTTTAGCAAACATTAGTGATCACGGTGGTCAAGAAGTGCCTCATTTACATTTTCATTTATTTGGAGGTGAACGAGTGGGGAAAATGGTGGAGTGACAGAAGAAGTTAAAAGAAATTACTTAGAAATTAACTCACTTCAAGATCTTAACGAAGGAAACAAACCCTCTGAAGATTATTCTTTAAGTTTAATAAATCCAATTAATTTTCAACTAAATAAATTTTTTTATAAAAATATTGGTAAAAAACATAAGTGGGTAGATAGACTTACTTGGTCAGAAGAAAAATGGATTAATTATGTTTCCTCTAAAAATGTTAATTCCTATGTTTTAAAAAATAAGGATGAATTAGTAGGATTTTTTGAATTAATTTTTCATTCAGAAAATAGTGAAACAGAAATTGCATATTTTGGAATTTTAGAAGAATATCAAAATAAAAAATTAGGATCCTTTTTATTGTCAGAAGCCATTAAAAAATCTTTTGTAAACAATACCAAACGAGTTTGGGTACATACTTGTTCTTTAGATCATAAAAATGCTTTAAGTAATTATATTTCAAGAGGCATGAAAATATTTAAAACTGAAATATTAAATATTTAATTTTGAGCAGGTATATTAAATAAATTCTTAGACAGCACCCTATTTTTTCTAATAGATGAAAGGAAGGTAATATTAAAATTTTGATACATGTCTGTATTTTGCCAACCAATTAAATCATACGTTTGTTTATCAAAAAATATATTTATTTCGTTATTATTTTCTAAAATTGTAAATTTAATAAGATTATTATCTATTTTTATTTCTTTTAAAGATTCAATTTTTTTGATTAGAATATTTTTATCCAAAATAACATTCAACGGGGTTTTTTTTAAAGGATACCGATAATAACTAGAAATAGTTTTAACAACTAAAGATTTTCCATTCGAAACTAAAATTTTATTGTTACTTCTCGCATATTCACAAAATATTTTTTTTGGATATTCTATCGTACAATTACCATTCTCTATTTTACCATTAACATTTTGTTCAAATTTAAAATCTAAATTTTTTATATTCTTAAGGTTTTGAATAATTTTCTCTTTTATTTCTGCATTTGAATTAAACGTTAAAACAAAGAAGATTATTACTAAATATAATTTTAACATCACAGAACATCTCTTTTACCAACGTGATTGGCCTTGCTAACAATTCCATCTGCTTCCATCATATCAATTATTCTTGCAGCTCTGTTGTAACCAATTTGGAGTTTTCTTTGTAAAAAAGAGGTGGAAGCCTTTCCTTCTGATCTTACAATTTCTAAAGCTTGTTGATAGAGTTCGTCTTTATCACCTAGATCTTGGTTATCACTCATCTCCTTTTCATCTGCAAAGTTTAAAATTTCATCAACATAATCAGGCTCAGACTGTGATCTTAAAAAATTATTAATTTGTTCAATTTCACCATCTGAAACGAAAGGAGCATGAATTCTTACTATACGATTAGCAGAAGACATATATAACATATCTCCTTTTCCTAATAATTGTTCTGCTCCTTGCTCACCCAAAATTGTTCTACTATCTATTTTTGAGGTAACTTGAAATGATATCCTTGTTGGAAAATTTGCTTTAATTGTTCCAGTAATTACATCAACACTAGGTCTTTGAGTAGCCATAATGATATGAATTCCTGCCGCTCTTGCCATTTGTGATAATTTTTGGATATAGTTTTCAATTTCTTTACCCGCTACCAACATTAAATCTGACATTTCATCAACAACAACAACTATATAGGGCATTGGAAGTTTGTGTTTTGTATTATAGCTATCGATGTTTCTAACTCCTTCTTTAGTCATAAGTCTATATCTGCTCTCCATTTCCTTAACCACCCAACCAAGAACGGAAGCAGCTTTCTTCGCTTCTGTTATTACAGGGCACAACAAATGTGGAATTCCTTCATATGTTGAAAGTTCAAGCATTTTTGGATCTATCAAAATAAATTTACATTTTTCTGGAGCATGTCGGTAGAGAAGAGACAAAATAATTGTATTGATGCAGACTGATTTACCTGACCCTGTTGTACCAGCAATAAGTAAATGGGGCATTGAGGATAAGTCCCCGACTATAGGTTTCCCTGAAATACTTTTTCCTAATGCGATCGGCAATTTGATGTCTCTTTTTTTGAAATCAGGGTTGTTTAAAATTTCACTTAAATAAACATTTTCTCTAACATTGTTTGGCAGTTCAATGCCGACAGTATTGCTTCCAGGTATTGTAGCTATTCTTGCAGACTCTGAACTGGTATTTCTTGCAATGTCATCAGATAAATTAATTACTTTTGATACCTTAACACCTGCAGCTGGTTCAAATTCATTTAAAGTTACTACAGGTCCATGGCTTACTTTCTTGATATTGCCATTAACACCAAAATCTTTTAGAATTTTTTCTAAAAATTCAGGATCTTGTGTTTCACTTTTTTCAAGATTTTCCCTCTCTTTTTTAGAAGGTATTTTCAATAAATCTAAGTCTGGTAATTTAAATTTATTTATATTTTTACTTTTAGTCTCAGCCTTTATAAAAGGCAAATCCTCTTGAATAAGATTTTTTATTTCTTCTTGAGGGATGTATTCACTGATTACTTCACTTTTATCAGTATAATTTCTCTTTTCTTTTTTTGTAAAAACTTGATTTATATTTTTAATTAATTCATAAAATTTTTTTGGATGAAAATTAATACTGATCAAAAATAAAAAAATAATTAAAAAAATTAATAAGTAATAAAATGTTAACTCATTAATTAAAATTATTGAATTTAAAAATGTTTGATTTAAATAAGCACCTATAAAGCCACCATTGCCATTTATATACAGAGTAAACGCTTCTGAATAATAATGTGCAAAAAATAAAGTTCCAAAAATACAATAAATTATTGCAAAGAATATATTTTCAATTATTAAAAAAAATTCTTTACTTCTAATAATGTTGATACCAGTTACAATCAAAGTAAATGAGAAGAGATACGAAACTAGGCCTATTGATTGAAAAAATACATCTGAAACAAAACCTCCTTGAAAACCCAAAATATTTTCAATTTTCGTATTTTCTGGAAAAATGAAATTAGGGTCTTCTGGTGAATAGGTTATCAGTGCCAATAATAATAAAACCCCAGCACAGAAAGCAGTTATCCCGAAAATTTCTGCTATTCTTTTAATAGTAAAATTCACAAATGAATTAGCTGTTTTTTTTATGTCCATATTTATGAATCAATTTTACCACTTTGTATCATCTAATTTTTCTTGTTAAAATTAAAAATAATATGAGAGTTTGTATACTTGGTTCAGGTTTAACTGCTTTAACTTTGGCAAAAGCTTTAGTTAATCAAAATATTTTTGTTGATTTATTTTCATTAAATAAAAATCATAAAATTAATCGTTCTAGAACGATTGGTATTTCAAAAAGCAATTTTGATTATTTTAATAGAAATATAGTAAATATAGAAAAAATTAGTTGGAAATTAAAAAAAATCGAGATTTATACAGATAAAAATAAAAATGAAAAAATATTAAATTTTGAAAATAGTGGTAAACAACTTTTTTCAATAATAAAAAACCACCAGTTATATGAAGTTTTAAATAAAAATTTATTAAAAAATAAATATTTTAATAAAATAAAATCAAAAAAAAAAATAATAAAACAAGAAAAATATAATTTAATATTAAACACTGATTGCAATAATGCTTTCACAAAAAAATACTTTAGTAAAAAAATCGAAAAATCTTACAATAGTTCAGCCTATACAACTGTAATTAATCATGAAAAAATTTCAAACCAAATTGCTGTTCAAATATTCACTACAATTGGCCCACTTGCTTTTTTACCATTATCAAAAGATAAAACTTCAATTGTTTATTCAATTTATAATTCAAAAGATTTTGATAAAAAAAAAATAATCCATCTCATCAATCAACATAATATTAAATATAAAATAAAAAAAATTGAGAAAATTGAAAATTTTAAATTAAAATCTTTTAATTTAAGATCCTATTATCATAATAATATTTTAGCTTTTGGTGATTTGCTGCATAGAATTCACCCGCTTGCTGGTCAGGGGTTTAATATGACAATTAGAGATGTAAAACTTTTTATTAACATTATTAAAAATAAAATAGATTTGGGTTTGCCTATTGACAGTTGTGTAAATTATGAATTTGAAAAAAATTCAAAACATAAAAATTATATTTTTTCAAATAGTATTGATTTGGTTCAAGAATTTTTTGACTTCGAGAGAAAATTTAATAATAATATTTTAAGCAAATATGTGAAATATTTAGGTAAAAACCAATTTATAAATAAATTATTTACCAAAGTTGCTGATAAGGGAATAAACTTTTAAGTTATTGAATTGTTGTGTTATCAAAATTATCGAAAGTATAAGTACTTAAAATCTGAGAAATTTTTTCTTTTCTATTATTTAAATTTTTTGCTTCTAACAAAACTTGTTTTTCTTCCAAAGAAAATGGAGATGCCATTGCAAGTGCATTAATTGTTTCATCAAGACTTTGTTTCTCTAGAGCTTTCCAATTAATTATAAATCCTCTTTTTTCAAACAATGATTTCAAATCTTTAAAAATCAACTCAAGATCAGAAAACTTCAAATTCTCTTTTTTATCTTCTAGGTCTTGATAGAAATCTTTAAAGTTTACTTCCAAGATTCTATATTTATTTTCTGTACTCAACTCTGTAATTTTTCTAAACCTAATTAAACCTTTAACTTCAATTAAGAACCTGCCATCTTCAGTTTCTTTAAAACTGGTGATTTTTCCAAGACAACCAACTTCATGTAATTCAGGTTTAATTTGGTCAATATTTGAAGTTTTTGGTTGAATCATTCCAATTAATTTATTCGATTTCATACTATCGTTTATCATATCTATATAACGTGGTTCGAATATATTTAATGGTACAGTGGTATTTGGAAATATTATAAAATTGCTCAGAGGAAACACTGGGATTTTATTTGGAAGATCTTCTTTTTTCATATTCAAAATATAACATATTAATTTTTTTTAATAATATTGAAGTTTGTCACAAACCTAAAATAACCTCCTGCTAAATTTTTAAAAAGCTTCTATTTTCAACAGTAATAGAATAAGCGGGCATAGCTCAGTGGTAGAGCGTCTCGTTGCCAACAAGGTAGTCCACGATTTCTTTTCATTGCAAAGCCTAGTTAATTTTCATCATCACATGTTTCGGATCCACTATGGGACACAGTTGGTGACTAAAACTTGCTGTGTAGCTGTGTAACTAGGGTGAAGCCTTTATCTTTCATCTAAAATTTCTGTGATCAATACCTCGTTTTGATTTCCTGACCACTGTCCACTACTACCATCAAATTTTGTTACTATTTGTATTTTATTCCCACCAGCATTAACAATTCTTGTTTGTCCAAGAACTGGACTGTTGCCCGTAGTTGCGTGTAGTGAACCATTATTATCTGGATTGTTAAATGGATTCTTAAAACCGTCTCCTTTAAAATGATCAACAAATCTACTTCCTAAAGTGATTGTGTTAACAGAAGATTTATTGCAGGAAATAGAAACACTAGATCCTTGGGAGTTTTTTAATGTCAAATTGGTTTCTCCAAGTGAACATTTCATTATTTCTGATTGCATAAACTTTACAACAGTTTTGTGTTGAGACTTAGTTGCTGCCTTTTTAGCGCCACTCGTATACCCACTATAAGCAACTACACCTACTGCAGCGAGAATACCTATAATTGCTACTACGACTAAAAGTTCTATTAAAGTGAAGCCTTTATTTTTCACGATCCAAGATTACTAAATCTTGAGAATGAGTCCAATAACCTTAATCAGATTATTTTAATGCGGATCCACTGTGGGACACAGTTGGGTCCAAATTTTACTAAAATAGCCTCTTGCTAAATTTTTAAAAAGCTTCTATTTTCAACAGTAATAGAATAAGCGGGCATAGCTCAGTGGTAGAGCGTCTCGTTGCCAACGAGAAGGTCGAGGGTTCGACCCCCTTTGCCCGCTCCAAAAAAAAATTATGAGTGATCTAGCAAATAAAAAGTGTGTTCCTTGTGAAGGAAATATTCCTCCATTTGATGCAGAGGAGATACATAAATATCTAAAAAAAGTTGATGGTTGGGAAGTTTTAGAAGATAAAATTGACGGCTTTCATTTAATCAAGAATTTTAAATTTGATAACTTTTTAGAAAGTCAAGAATTTGTGAATAAAGTTGGACAAATAGCTGAAGCCGAAGGTCATCATCCTGATCTATGGTTTGGATGGGGTTATGCAAGAATTAAAATATTTACGCATGCGATAAAAGGTTTAGCAGAGAGCGATTTTATTCTTGCCGCAAAAATAGATCAAATATCTAATGCTTAAAGTGTCTTGTATTTGAAAAAACAAGCACGGTATCAGTTTCATTTGCAAAGTTAATTATTTCTTTATCCCTTATTGATCCAGATGGCTGAACTACTGCTCTAACACCAGATTGGACTAATTTTTCAATACCATCTACAAAAGGAAAGAATGCATCTGATGCAGCAACTAAATTATCATTCTGAAGATTAAATTTTTTCATTTTATTTATTGCTATTTGACAACTATCTAATCTGCTTGGTTGACCAGAACCAATACCAACAGTGGTTTCGTTTGATGCTAAAACTATTGCGTTTGATTTGACATACCTACATACATTGAAAGCAAAAATTAGATCTTTAAGTTGTTTTGATGTTGGTTTCCGTTTTGATACAATTTTAAAATTTTTTTTTGTAAATACACTTAAGTCCTCAGATTGTAGCATTATATTTTGGTTAAATGATACAAATTTAAGAAGTTCTTCTGAATTATAATTAGATCTATCAATTAATCTTAAGTTTTTTTTAGTCTTTAATATCTTAAGAGCACTATTAACAAATCCATTTGCAATTATTACTTCTAAGAACAATTTATTTAATTCTAAGGCTAAATTTTTAGTAATTTTGAAATTACATGATACTATTCCACCAAAAGCACTTACAGGGTCACAAGAAAGAGCAGATTTATAACTTTCTAAGTGATTTTTTTTAGTAGAAACACCACATGGATTTGCGTGTTTAACTATGACTGTTCCTTTTTCTTTTGGTAAAGATCTTGAAATAGTTAGAGCACTGAATATGTCATTATAATTGTTGTAGCTTAATTGCTTTCCATGAACTTGTTTTAATTTAGTATCAGTATTACTTGAATAAATTGCACTTTGTTGATGAGGATTTTCTCCGTATCTAAGTTGTTCAATTAGATTTCCATGAAAAATTTTTTTACTAGGGAAATTAGTATTTGTTTTTTTGTTAAAATAATTTGAAATTACAGAGTCATAATATGCAGTTTCAGCAAAAGCTATTCTTGATAGTTTTTCTCTAAAATCTAAAGAAGTAGATCCTTTTAATTTTTTTAATTCTTGAATTAATTCCGTATACTGATCTGATGAAGTTATTACAGCTACATCATAATAGTTTTTTGCTGCAGATCTGACCATAGTAGGACCACCTATATCTATATTTTCAATAATTTTTTTATGATTATTTGTTTTTTTTATAGTGTTCTCAAATGGATAAAAATTAACTATGACTAAATCAATATTCTCAAAATTATTATCTTTAAGATCTTTTAAGTGAGATTTTTTTTTTCTTTTATTTAAAATTCCTGCATGGATTTTTGGATGAAGAGTTTTTACTCTACCCTCCAAAATCTCAGGTGAATTGGTAAAATCAGATACTTCTAAACAGTTAAATTTTAATCTTTTAATTTCTTTATAAGTACCACCCGAGCTAATTATTTTAATTTTGTTCTTTTTTAAAATATTCAACAATGGTTTTAAATTACTTTTATCGGATACAGAGATGAGAGCTGTTTTGATTTTTTTCTTCATTGTAATTTACTTATCTCCCACTTTATTACCTGTTCCTTTTCATTATTTATACCTGAGATAAAAATATTTTGGTTTTCCTTATATGAATTTTTATTACCGAAATATAAACCATTATCAATATTAATATCAAAGTTATCACAACTAAATTTCCAACCTTCCTCATCTAATTCAATTAGTATAGATTTGTTATCTTGTGTTTTCATTACTTTTGAGTTCGGATCAAGATGAAATCTAATATCAAATTTAATTTCTTTATTTGAAGTTTTTCTAAATAACTTATCATAGCCAATAAATTTCATTTGTTCTGGGTAGAATTCAATTTCTCTTTCATAAATGGTTCCAAATTTAATTAAATATCCATCATGTGCACCTGATATTTTCCAATAATTATTTTCAAAAACTACATTTTTTTTTGATATTTTCAGTCCTTTATCTGTAATCAAATTTTGTTGATGTTTGATAAAATTACAAGAAGAATAATCTTCAATTGTTAAAGTGCAATGAAGAGAGGTGCTTTTTGATAATCTATTAAATTTATTATTTATATCTGAGTAATAACCAGCATTTGAAATTAATTTTTTTTCATTTGAAAATATTTCAAAAGATAAGGCACCTGCTTGATAGTCTCTGGAAGAAGTTTTGTTAGGACTAGAACCTATATCAGCAGCAAGAATTATTTTTTTATTTTTAAGAATTGCATATCCACCAAGTTCATTAATTTGGTTTTTGAAAGTATAACCAAACCTTTTTAAATATTGATCAAATTCTTTATTTTCAGAAGAATAATTACCATTAAAAAAAATATCTTGTTTTATATTTTGCCAAATAAAAGCATAACTCGAACCTAAATAATAAATAGTCTCATCAATATATTCAGGAATTAAGCTCTGAGACTCTTTAAACCACTCCCTAATAATTATAAAGTATTTTAAATAAAATATAAGTTGTCGAATATTTCTTGATTTTGGAAAGCCTTGATTATCAATTGACGCTTTAATGATATTTTTTAATAAATTCAATCCATTTACAAGATATTGTTTTTCATTTTTGTAAGCCAATCCAGTTAATATTATTGCAGCGCATCCAATCATTTTATTTTCAACTTCTTTTGAGTTTTTGATTTCATTTAACAAATGATTAGTTTGTTTTTGAATCATATGATCAAAAGTAGATCTGTATTCTTGGTCACTATCTTCATAACTGAGTTGATGATTTGATAACCATGAAATAATTCTTTTTGCTGTTAAATCAAATTCCCAGCTTTTTTTTTGATATTTATTATTATTTGAAATCCAGTTTTTAATAACTGTTTGTGTTGTTTTTTTTGAAGATTTTAAATCTAAGCTAAAAAACCAAAAAAAATTATTTAATTTTTCATAATCTTTTGAGCTTAAATTTTTCTGCCAAATTGACTCAATAGCAAAATCTTCAATTTTATATTTCTTATTTTGGTATTTAACTATGCATGATAGTAAGTGAGGACTTGGTTTATATTCAAAACTATTATCAAAAGTTTTTGATATTTTTTTTTCGTAAAAATTTGAATTTTGATAAATCGATTTAAAACTATCTCTTATATTAAAATAAAATTGACCTAAAATGCTTAAGGGATTTGTATTAATCATTAACTTATTTTAATTTTAATAAATTAATATTTTTCTTTATATCTCCATCATTACTTTTGAACACTGTAGTACCGGAAACAAGAATGTTTGCACCAGCATCAATTGCACTTTTACAGTTATCAAAATTTATTCCACCATCAATTTCTATGTCAAAATCAAATTTTTTTTGCTCTCTTATTTTTTTTAATTCTTTAATTTTATCTAAAACCTCTGGCATAAATTTTTGCCCTCCAAATCCAGGATTTACACTCATAATTAGGACTAAATCTATTTGATCTAATAAATCTATTATTAAATCAATTTTAGTTTCAGGATTAAGCGAAACTCCAACATTTTTATTTTTTTCTTTTATTTTTTTAATTGAATTTTCTAAATTATCAGTTGCCTCAGGATGAATAGTAATAATATCTGCTCCCGCATCAGCGTAAGCATCTATATATTTATGCACTGGTGATATCATCAAATGAACATCGAATTTTAATGAACAATGCTTTCTAAGAGCTTTAATTACCGGAGGTCCTATTGTTAAATTAGGAACAAAATGACCATCCATCACATCTACATGAATCATATCAGCCCCACCTTCTTCAAGTCTTTTTATCTCTGTACCTAACTGACTAAAATCAGCCGATAGTATTGATGGTGAGATTTGTATATTTTTCATTGATTACTAGATTAACTAGTATCAATTTTAAAAATTAAAATGAATTAAAAAATTGATAAATTTGTCTAGAAATTTCACTCTCCAAAGGAAATGACAACATTCCCATGACTGAATAGCCTAAGATCCAAGGCATTAGATAAAATCTAATCATGTAGAAAAACCAAGCAACATATAAAGGCACTAATGGCCCAATAATAAAAGAAGGTGTGATTGGTTTAAATAATTTTATTAGAGGATTGGTATATTTCACAAATACTCTCATAAAAAAAAATTGAGAGTCTTCCCTTTGGAAAATATTCATTGCCACTCTTCCAATTAAAGTCCACATGATAATTCCAAGCAAATAATCAATAAAATATATTAAAGGATGAAAATTTGCCGACATTCAAAATTTATATTGGAAAAAGTACTGAAATAAAAGGGGCGAAATTAATCGCCCCTTTAAAAGATTTATTTAGTGTGATTTACCAAGAATTGATTTACCACTCGGTACACGTACATCATCAACCATTTTTTGAGTAGCTTTATCTGGTTCTGCAGTCATTAAACTTACTACTACCATTAAAACTAAACTAACAGCTGATCCGAAGATACCAAATGTTAACTGTGTAATTCCTAGGAATCCACTTCCACCAGTTCGTACCCAAACTAAGTACCATGCACCGGCGATTAGACCACCTAGCATACCAGCAATCGCACCTTGTCTATTAGCTCTCTTCCACCATACACCAAGTACAAGTGGGAAGAACAATCCAGACATCGCAAAATCAAAAGCCCAGATAACTGAACCTAAGATTCCTTGAATCTCCATTGCTGCAATAGTTGCTCCAGCAAAACCAATTATTACAAGTAATACCCTTGCAACAAGTAGTCGTTTTGCAGTTTCCGCTTTTGGATCAATGATCTTATAGTAAACATCATGTGATATAGCGTTTGCAATCGCTAGAATCAAACCATCAGCAGTAGACATGGCAGCTGCCATACCTCCTGCAGCAACAAGACCTGAAATTACATAAGGTAATCCAGCTATCTCTGGTGTTGCTAATACAACGGCTTTACCACCCATGAAGAACTCATTTAATTCTAGAGTTCCATTTCCGTTAAAGTCGCTGATAAACATTAGGTTTGCTTGGTTCCAGTTTTGGTACCAATCTATTGCTTCTACTTCTGCAAATGTCTTACCGATAATACCAGTTGGTAAATTCGGGTCGATCAATGATAACTTAGATAATGTAGCTAACATTGGTGCAGAAGAGTAAAGTAAGAAGATAAAGAATAATGACCAACCTACTGATTTTCTAGCTGCTTTTACACTTGGAGTAGTAAAGTATCTCATCATCACATGCGGTAATGAAGCTGTTCCCATCATCATCGCTAATGCTAATGAAATAAATGCCCAAGGTGTAGCGTTCACTGCAGAGTGAGCTTTGGTTATTCCTGCTAAGCCTTTAGGTACTGATTTTAGATCAGCAGCTGCGTTTTTAACAAAACCGAACTGTTGTTCTAACTCACCAATTCTAGCTACCTCATCAGCTAACATAAAGTGAGGGAAGAAACCCGCACCCATTTTGTTACTGATCCAGAATACTGGAAGCAGGTAAGCTATAATTAGTACGATATATTGTGCAACCTGAGTCCAAGTTACCCCTCTCATACCACCTAACATTGAACATAATAAAATACTTATTAGTCCAACATAAACTGCGTATTGGAATGGGATATCAAGTGCAACAGATGCAATAGTACCTGTAGCGTTAATTTGTGCAGTCACATAAGTAAATGAAGCAACAGTTAAAACTACAACTGCGCTAAATCTAGCTAAATTACCACCGTATCTCGTACCTATAAAATCTGGAACTGTATAACAGCCAAATTTTCTTAGGTATGGTGCTAATAAAGATGCAACAAGCACGTAACCACCAGTCCAACCTACAAGTAGTGCCATATAACCGTAACCTTTAAAGTAAATACCACCTGCCATAGCAACGAATGATGCACCAGACATCCAGTCTGCTGCAGTCGCCATTCCGTTGAAGACTGTTGGTACTTGCCTTCCAGCTACATAATATGCATCTGCTTGGGCTGTTCTTGATAGATAACCGATTAATGCATAGATGAATACAGTAAATGCAACAAAAGCGATACCTATCGTTTTAGCTGTCATACCCATCTGTTCAGCAATTGCCATAATGATTATGAAACCTACAAATCCTCCTGTATAGATTCCGTAAATCTTAGGCAAATTATCTATGAAATTACCTTTCATTATTCGTCCTCTCTTTCGCTAAAGCCGAACTCTTCATCGATTTTTTCTTGTCTATTCGCAAACCAGAAAATTAGGATTACAAATGCACCAAGAGATCCCTGACATGTAAACCAGTATGTCCACGGATAACCGAAAGGTCCTGTGACCTCGTTCATTTCAGCTCCAAAGAGAAAGATGCCAATTGAGAAAACAAACCAGATTGCCAGTGTTATAAATAACAATCCCCTGGTTTTTTCCCAGTGTTTTTGTTGATTTGACATTTATACCTCTCTATTTAGTTATAACTGGTTGAAACCATAACCATTATGAAGGTTTTGAAAAGACCTAAAATTCACCATATAAGGTACTTATTTACTTGCTTTTTTAAGATATAATTGGCGCACTTACAAATTAACATGGGAAAATACAAATTAACTTGGAGAGACATAAAACTTGAGGATTTCAAAACATATTTATTCGCCATGTTTAAGGCGTTTATTCCAAAGAAAAAAATAAAAACCTTGGATGACTTAGAGCAGTTTATTCAAACAAAATCTGCCTGGGCTACTCAAGTTACTTTATATAATTATCTAAAAACTAGAATGGGAACAAGATACGTTCTTCATTTTGATAATGATGAATTTATGTCATCAGTAAATCTTGCTAAATGGAATATTTATTCGGTTGCATTACAAGATTTAACTTTTTTTACTTTTTCATATTTGAAAGTTAATTTCAATTATCAGGATATTGATAAAGCAAACGAAATCTTTAACAAAATTTTAGATGATGAAATTTCTAATAAAATGCCATTAGATATTATTGATGAAGCTAGGAAAAGTTTTGATGAACGATTAGAGAAAATAAATTGGGATGTTTATTACCAAGACTTACCTTTTAATCCTAGCGCACTCTCTTTATATAAATGGGCTCCAATTGCAGATGAATTAAAAACTTTAGATCGAAAGATCGTTTTAAATTCTATGATTTTAAAATGGGATGTTGTTAAACAAGAGTTTAAAGATTTAATTCAGTTTTAAATATTTTTTCTATTATCTACTAAACTATCAACAACACTTGGATCTGCTAGAGTAGTGGTGTCTCCTAATTGACCATGCTCGTTAGCAGCAATTTTTCTTAAAATTCTTCTCATTATTTTTCCTGATCTTGTTTTAGGAAGACCTGGAGTAAAATGAATTAGATCTGGAGTTGCTAAAGGACCAATTTGTTTTCTAACCCAAAGTTTTAGATCTCTTTCTAGTTCACCAGTTTCGCTTTCTCCTGCATTCAAGGTTACATAACAATATAAACCATTACCTTTAATATCATGAGGGTAACCAACTACAGCGGCCTCAGCTACTTTTGGGTGTGCAACAAATGCACTTTCAATTTCAGCTGTTCCAAGATTATGTCCCGAAACAATAATTACATCATCTACACGACCAGTGATCCAATAATAACCATCTTTATCTCTTCTGCATCCATCACCAGTAAAATATTTACCATTAAACTGAGAGAAATAAGTATCAATAAATCTTTGATGATCTCCATATACTGTTCTCATTTGGCCAGGCCATGATTGAGCTATACATAATCTTCCTTCACCAGCACCTTTTATCTCTTTACCATTTTTATCAACAAGGATGGGTTTAATTCCATAGAATGGTTTTGTTGCAGACCCAGGTTTAAGAGGAATAGCTCCCGTTTGTGGAGCAATCATTATACCTCCGGTTTCTGTTTGCCACCAAGTATCTACTATTGGGCATTTAGAATTACCTACAGTTTTATAGTACCACATCCAAGCCTCTGGATTTATTGGTTCTCCTACTGTTCCCAAAAGTTTAAGGGATTTTCTAGAGGTTTTTTTAACTGGTTTATCTCCCTCTCGCATTAATGCTCTAATTGCAGTTGGTGCTGTATAAAAAGTATTTACTTTATATTTATCAACTATTTGCCACCACCTTGAACTATCAGGATAATTTGGAATTCCTTCAAACATTATAGTTGTTGCACCATTCGAAAGTGGTCCATAAATAATATAACTATGTCCAGTTACCCAACCAATATCAGCAGTACACCAATAAATATCTTTTGGTTTGTAGTTAAAAATATATTGATGTGTCATTGAAGCATAAACCATATAACCACCAGTAGTATGAAGAACTCCTTTAGGTTTCCCTGTTGAACCCGAAGTATATAAAATAAACAAAGGATCCTCAGCATTCATTTCTTCAGGTTCGCAATGATTAGGAACATCCTTAATTAAATCATGGTACCAAACATCTCTACTTTGATCCCAGTTGATATAATTTCCCGTTCGTTTAACAACAATACATTTCTTAACATCTGGACAACTCATTAGAGCTTCATCGACTGTATATTTCAGTGGTATAGTTTTTCCACCTCGTACTCCTTCATCAGCAGTGATTATATATTCAGATTCGCAATCATTTACTCTTCCAGAGATAGAGTCTGCTGAAAAACCTCCAAAAATAATTGAGTGAACTGCACCAATTCTTGCACAAGCTAACATCAAAATTGCTAACTCTGGTATCATTGTTAAATAAATTGTCACACGATCACCTTTTTTAATTCCTAATTTTTTTAAACCATTCGCAGCTTTAGAAACTTTTTGATGGAGTTGTTTATAAGAAATTTTTTGACTGTCTTTTGGATCATCTCCTATCCAAATAATAGCAGTTTTATCTTTTTTATCTTTTAAATGTCTATCAATACAATTTGCAGAAGCATTTAAAGTTCCATCTTCAAACCATTTAATTTTTACTTCTTGTGTACTGTATTTTACATCTTTGATTTTTTTATATGGTTTTATCCAGGTAATTCTTTTTCCTTCTTTTCTCCAAAATTCATCGTTACTTTTTATAGACTGAGAATATTTTTGTTGGTACTTGCTTTTATTTGCTAAACTACTTTTAATCCATTCAGGTTTTGTTTTAATAATTACTTCAGGAGGCGTATTTCCATTTTCTATTTTTTCTTTAATTTTTTTCTTTATTTTTTTTGAAGTTTTTTTTCTAACTTTAGATCCTCTCTTAATCTTTTTCGAAGTTTTTTTTCTAACTTTAGACTTCTTTTTTCTTACCTTGCTTTTCTTTTTCTTTTTTTTTGGCATAGGTTAATTTTTTATTTAAATTCTACTCATGTTATTTATAATTTTCCAGCTTTTATAATCAACAGGCATTACAGAAAGCCTACTTTGCTTTATAAGAGCTAAATGGCTTAAATCCTTATTTTTTTTTATACTTTCGAGTGTTATAGGCTTTAAAAATTTAGACTTAAATTGAACAGTAACGGCAACAAACCTTCCTGTTTTGTCAGTTTTATCAATATAAGACTCTTTAATAACTTTTACTATTCCAACTATCTCTTTTCCAATATTTGAATGATAAAAAAAACATAAATCTCCTTTTCTCATACTTTTTAAATTTTTTGCAGCTTGATAGTTTCTGACACCGTCCCAAGGTGCTCCTTTAATTCCAGCTTTTTTTTGCTGGTCAATTGACCAAACATCTGGTTCAGATTTCATCAACCAATATTGCATTACAATTGAACTCCAGCACCTTTTAGAAAAGCTGCATCTTCATCTAAAGGCCATCTTGGTTTTGCTGGATAATCTAAATTATCAAATTTATTTAGTTTAAATTTTTCCAAACCAACCATTGCAATCATTGCTGCATTATCGCCACAAAACTCTATAGGTGGAAAAATACTTTTATAATTGTTTTCTTCACATAGATTAATTAACATAGACCTAATTTTCTTATTTGCCGCTACCCCTCCAGCAGTAACGAAAATTTTTTCATTTAATTCATTTATTTTTTCAAATTCAGTAAAAGCATTTTTCGTTTTTTTATATAAAATTTCTTCTATTGTTTTTTGAAATGATGCTGCAAGATCATATTTATCTTGTTCTGATTTAATTGTTTTGCTTATCTTCAATACAGCAGTTTTTAGACCTGCAAAAGAAAGATTGCATCCTCCTTTGCTGAAAATTGGTTTTGGTAAATCATATTTTTCTGGATCACCTTTTTTAGCTAAAATTTCTATTTGAGGTCCTCCTGGAAATTCTATTCCTAAAAGCTTTGCCGTTTTGTCAAATGCCTCACCTAATGCATCATCAATAGTTGTTCCTAATCTTTTATATTTACCAAGGTTATGAACGCTTAAATATTGTGAGTGTCCACCTGAAATTAAAAGAAGTAAATATGGATAATTTAAATTTGTATTTAGTTTTGGACTTAAAGCATGTCCTTCTAAATGATTAACAGCAATAAAAGGTTTATTCATTGCTGTTGCGAAAGCTTTACCAAAACTTAATCCAACTGATAAACAAACAATTAATCCAGGACCAGCGGTAGAAGCAACCGCATCTATATCATCAATTTTTCTTCCACTTTCGTCAATAGCTTTTTTGACAATCCAATCAATTTTTTCAATGTGTGAACGTGCTGCTAGTTCAGGAACTATACCGCCAAACTCCTTATGAACCTCCACTTGACTTGAAACAATGTTGGATAAAACTAATGGGAATCCCTCTTCATTTTCAGTTATTAAAGAAGCTGCTGTTTCATCACAACTAGATTCTATTCCAAGAATTAAGGGTTTTTTGCTCATTCAAATAGTTTTTAATAATTGTACAATCTTTATACAAGTAAGAAATAATTTTTATGAGAAAAAAAATAATAATTGGATCTAGGGGTAGCAAGCTTGCCTTACTTTACGCTCAACAAGCTAAAGATAAGATTATTGAAAATACGGATCTTAGTAATGAAGATATCTTAATTAAATCAATTACAACTAAAGGTGACGAAGTACAGGATATAAGATTATCTGAGCTTGGTGGCAAAGGTTTGTTTTCAAGCAATATTGAAAAAGAACTTCAATTAAAAAATATTGATATTGCAGTCCATGCACTGAAAGATATGCCTGCTAATGAAACAGAAGGATTAAGGACAGATTCTTTTCTTAAAAGAAATGACCCTAGAGAAATTTTAATTACAAAGAACAAAAAAAAACTTAAAGATTTAGATCAAAACTCAATTGTTGGTACCTCATCATACAGAAGAGAATTTCAAATAAAAAAAATCAGACAAGATTTGAACTGTAAACTAATTAGAGGAAATGTAGATACTAGAATTAGAAAATTGAATGAAGGGATGTATGATGCAATTATTTTGTCTTATGCTGGTATCAAATTTTTAAAATTTGAAAATGAAATCTCAGAAATTTTTTCAGCTGAAAAAATAATTCCTAGTGTAGGACAAGGCGTAATTGCTCTTCAGTGCAGGGAGAATGATGATGAGACAATTTCTATTTTAAACAAAATTAATCATGAGGAAACACACAAAAGAGCTCACCTTGAGAGAAATATTTTAAAAGTTTTAGATGGAGATTGTGAAACAGCAATTGGTGCTCATTCAGTGGTTGATGGAGACAAAATTACGGTAGAGGCTGAACTTTTTTCTTTAGATGGTAAACAAAGGTTTTATGAAAAAAAAGTTGGTAATTTGAGTGAGTTTAAAGAAATTGGTAAAGAGATTGGAATACTTTTAAAAACAAAATCAAATAATTCATATAAAAGATAATATGCATATTTTATTAACTAGACCACTGCAGGATTGTTCTGAAATGATATTAAAATTTCAATCATTAGGACATCAAGTTTCTCATCTTCCATTAATAAGAATTGAAAAGGTTAATTATGAAGAAATTAACTTTTCTGAATATGGTGGAATTGTTTTTACTAGTGCAAATGCAGTAAAATTTTTAAATACAGTAAAATTAGATAAAAATATTAAATGCTTTTGTGTTGGAAATGCTACAGAAAATAAAGCAAGAAGTGTTGGTTTTCAAAATACAATTGCGGCTGAAGGAAATGTTACGAACTTAAAGGAGTTAATTATACAAAGTTATGAATCCAAAAATAAAGAACTACTTTACGTTAGTGGTGAAACAATATCGGTTGATTTAGATCAACAGTTATTAAGCGAAGGTTTTAACATAAAAAGAATTATTAATTACAGAGTAGATCATAATCAAAAATTTGATGAGAAATTTGTTAATGAATTAAAATTAAATATGCCTGATATAGTCTATGTTTACTCTCAAAATAGTGCGTCAAGTTTCTTAAATTTCATAAAGATTTACCAAACCGAAAATTTATGGATGAATACAAATTTGATGTGTATAGGCGAAAAAACCTCGTCAATACTGAACGAAATCAAATGGAAAAAGATTTTTCTTTTTAATCCTGGAGAAGAAGAGTTTTTGTTATATAAAATTTAGAAATGGAATTAATTAATAATTTTTCGGAGATATTTTTGTCAGTATGGAATAAAGGAATTCTTGGTGTTGATATCTTTCAAATCTTAATTGGTATTGGAATATTTTTACTATTTTTAATTTTTAGAGGTCTAATAAGTAAATTAGTTATTAAAAAATTAGAAATTATCTCGAAAAGAACAACGAATAAATTAGATGATACTTTTGTTCAATCACTTGTAGGTCCAGCAAGATTTTTACCAATTGTATTAGGATTTTTTATTGCAAGTTACTACATGACCTTCTCACTAGAAGGAAGGGAAGTGGTAGATACAATTAACAGAACGTTGATCACTATTTTAATTTTTTGGGTAATTCACCAAATCATAGAACCAATCTCATACATACTTAGTGGTTTAGACAAATTGTTAACAAGAGAACTTATTGGCTGGATAATTAAATCGTTAAAAATATTAATTTTTATTTTAGGTTTAGCAGCAGTTTTAGAATTGTGGGGAATTAAAATAGGTCCAATCATTGCAGGTCTTGGATTGTTTGGTGTTGCTGTAGCATTAGGGGCACAAGATTTATTCAAAAATTTAATATCGGGAATTTTAGTTTTAGTTGAAAAGAGATTTAAAATTGGAGACTGGATAGCTGTCGAGGGTATTATTGAAGGTGTAGTAGAAAAGATTGGATTTAGATCAACAACAATTAGAAAGTTTGATAAATCTCTTGCTATTATTCCAAATTTTCAATTTGCCGAAAACGCAGTTGTAAATGTAAGTGAAACTTCAAATTGGTTAATCAGTTGGATTATTACACTTCAATATGACACTACGGTAGATCAGTTAAAAAAAATTAGAGATGAAATCGAAAGTCATATTAATTCAAGCGAAGATTATAATACCTCAATTGGTGTTGCGGTAAGAGTTGATAAATTTTCTGATAGTTCAATAGATATGTATGTAAGATGCTTTACAAAAACAGGAAGTTGGAATAATTGGTTAGATGTTAAAGAAAAATTAGCAATTGCGATCAAAGAAATTGTTGAAAAAAACGGTGCTTCATT
Organism: uncultured Pelagibacteraceae bacterium; assembly: GCA_902588315.1. Lineage (GTDB taxonomy): Bacteria > Pseudomonadota > Alphaproteobacteria > Pelagibacterales > Pelagibacteraceae > Pelagibacter. The sequence goes on along the minus strand of CACIOP010000005.1, from coordinate 5,534 downwards.
TGCTTTCCCAAGTCAGTCGATTTATGTTGAGAAAAAATGATAGCTATTTTTTATTTAGTTTTACAAATTTTAAAATTGTACTCTTATGTTGTAATCGCCAATGTTATTGTAAGTTGGTTAATAGCTTTTAACGTTCTTAATACTCAAAATAGGTTTGTGTATGCAATTTTAGAGTTAAGTTACAAATTAACTGAGCCTTTTCTGAATAAAATTAGACGTTTTTTACCAAATTTAGGTTCACTAGATATTTCTCCAATTATTCTTCTTTTATTGATTTGGTTTATCGAAATGTGTATGAAGCTGTACATTGCACCAATGATTTTTTAAGAGAGAAATATGATTTTAATTGATGGAAAAAAAGCAGCGGCAGAATTAAGAGCAAAGTTAAAGGAAGAAGTTGCAGAGCTAAAATCAAAACATAATAAAGTACCAGGTTTAACAGTAATACTGATTGGTGATTTAACACCTAGTCAGATTTATGTAAGAAATAAAGAGAAGTCAGCAAATGAGGTGGGATTAAAATCTGAAGTAATTAAATATCCAGATTCAGTTGAAGAGAAGACTGTTCTAGAAAAAATTCAAGAACTAAACAGTGATGAAACTGTTTCGGGAATTTTAGTTCAACTTCCTTTACCTAAGCATATTGACAAGCAGAAGGTCATAGAAGCTATTGATCCCTCAAAAGACGTAGATGGATTTCATCCAATGAATGTAGGTAATCTTTCATCTGGTTATGAAAGTTCGATACCTTGTACTCCGCTTGGATGTTATTTGTTGATAAAAAAAATTGAACCTAATTTAAGTGGTAAAAAAGCTGTAGTTGTGGGTAGATCAAATTTAAATGGTAAACCAATGACACAACTTCTTTTGAAAGAAAATTGTACCGTAACTATAACACATTCAAAAACTAAAGATTTAAAAGCTGAATGTTTAGAGGCAGATATAATTGTTGCAGCTGTAGGTATACCCGAACTTGTTAAAGGAGATTGGGTTAAGAAAGATGCTATTGTTATTGATGTTGGTATAAATAAAACTGATAACGGTATAGTTGGTGATGTTCATTTTGATGAAGTTTCAAAAAATGCAAAAGCACTTACACCAGTTCCAGGCGGTGTAGGTCCAATGACCATTGCTTGTTTGCTTAAAAATACGATCGACTGTTTCAAAAGATCGCAAATTTAATAATTAAACCATAAGCTGTAATCTGTTAATTTATTAGGATGAAAAAACCTAAACGACCATACAGATTTGGTATAATTTTTTTGCTTCTTACAGTTCCACCTATTGGGGCAACACAATTAGGTTGGTATTTGCATGACAAGCAAACTGGTTTTGATTATGGTATGATTGTAGGTACTGTATCAGTAATATACGCTGCATATTTAATGTATGAAAAAAACTGGCGTGAAGAAGATGAAGATTAAATTATGGAAAAAATAATTTTTTTTGGATTGGTTATTCCTATTATGGCTTATGTTTTATACTTAGGTGGAATGGCAATTATGAATGGTTTTAAGTCTAAGGAAGCTAATAGAGCTGAGAAAGAGGAAGCAGAAAGTGAGGGCGGAGAGACAAGCGAGACTTCTGGTGAACAAAGTAGCAATTTAAGTGATGAACTTACTAAATTGAATGATTTAAAAGAAAAAGGAATTATTTCTCAAGAGGAATTTGAAAAGGCAAAAAATAAACTATTAAATAACTAAATAGTTTAATCATGTTTAATGGTTTTAAAAAAAAATTTGTTAAGGTAGACAAGGGTAAAATATTTTGTCGATTTAAAGGTAATGGTCCTCCATTATTGCTACTTCACGGATATCCACAATCACATGTAATGTGGCACAAGACTGCCCCTGAACTTAGTAAATATTTCACAGTAATAGTTGCAGATCTAAGAGGATATGGGGACAGTTTGGTTTTGCCTGGTGGAAATAATCATAAAAATTATTCTAAAAGAGAAATGGCAAAAGATATGGTTCAGTTGATGAATAAATTAAATTTTAAAAAATTTTTTGTTGCTGGACATGACAGGGGCGGAAGAGTTGCACACAGAATGGCAAGAGATTATAGAAATAAAATTATGGCTTTAAGTGTATTAGATATTTGTCCAACTCTTGATATGTACGAACATACAGATATGAAATTTGCAAAAGGATATTTTCATTGGTTTTATTTAATACAGCCTGCACCTTTGCCGGAGAAAATGATAATGGCAGACCCTAAAAGATGGCTACATAGTCGGTTTAATAGGTCATCTAAACGTGCGATTGGAAGAGTTGAAGATGAATATTTTAGAGCATTTAAACAAAATAAAAGAATTCATGCAACATGTGAAGATTATAGAGCTTCGGCGACTATAGACTTAGAGCACGATAAAAAAGATAGAAATAAAAAATTAAATATTCCTATCCAAGTTTTGTGGGGAAAAAAAGGAGTAGTTGGAAAGCAATTTAATTCGATTAAAATTTGGCAAAAATATACAAATAAAAAAATCTATGGTGCAGAAATTAATTCAGATCATTTCATTCCTGAGGAAAGTCCTAAACAAACTATAAATCACCTAAAAAAGTTTTTTCTAAAGAATGTTTAAAATAATTCCAAATAAAAAAAATATTGGAGCAGAAATAATTGTAAATTTAAAAGATATTTCAAATAAAGATATTTCAAAAATCAAAAAAGCACTGAATAAATATGGAATGTTATATTTTAAGAGACAAAAATTAACTTCTAAACTTTTCATTAAGTTTGCAAAATATTTTGGAAATTTAGCCAACTATCCAAGATTGAAAGGTTTAAATAAAAAATTTCCTCAAATTACAGTGGTGCAAAGAAAATTAACTGACAAAGGACCAAGTTTTGGTGAACAATTTCATACTGACTCGATTTATACAAAAAATCCTCCAAGATACACAATGTTACTTTCTAAACTTGTGCCTAAAAAAGGAAAAGCTAATACAGAATTTTGTTCTCAATATCTTGCTTATAAAGAATTACCAAGTCCAATAAAAAGAAAATTTAAAAATATTAAAGGTAAATATTCCTCTGAGGGTCCAATCTCGGTTACAACAAAAGAAAGAGTAAAAGAAAAAGGAAAAAAAATTAAAGAGCTTAAATCTTCACATAAAATAATTAGGAAAATCAGCACAAATTATTCTATTTATTGCAGTCCAGGACATTTTGTTGGTTTTAGCTCAAAGATAAAAAATCAAGAAAAGTTAAAAAAATTTTTATTTAACCATCAAATTAAGAAGAAGTTTCAATTTTCATTGCCTTGGGAAAAAAATCAATTGGCTATATGGGATAATAGATCTATGCTTCATCAAGCAACAGCTTTCAAAGGAAATAGAATAATGCATAGAATAACAATCAAATAATTTATGTTCACAATTTTTTTAGGACTAACTCCATTTATATTTATTACTTTTTTAGGTTTTGTTTTTGGTAAGTTGAAGGTCTTAGACCTTAGTCATGCTAAAATTTTAAATCTTTTCTTGTTCTATATTGCAGTTCCGGCATTGATAATTAAGCTAATAGCACAAAATGAAATTGGACAAGTAGATTTCAAACAAATTTTCTCTTATTTAATTATGCAGTCGATATGTGGAATTATCGCCTACTTAATTACTTCAAAATATTTTAAAAGATCAATCCCAGAGTCAATTATTTGGGCTTTAACAGTTGCATTATCAAACCATGTAACTTTGCTCTTACCAATAACAGAAATTTATTTTCAACAAAATGTAATTACACAAGTTGCAAGTATCATATTAATGGATGGGATAATTTTATTATCTGTAATTGCTTTTTTTCTCGAATTTTCTACAAAAAAAAATGTAAATTTATTTAATTTTATTAAAAATTTATTTTTAAACCCATTTATACTTTCAATAATTATAGGTCTATTATTTTTATTATTAAATTTTAATATTGATCAAACACCGATTGAATACACTTTGTCTAAACTTGCAGCATGTGTTTCTCCAGTTGGATTGTTTGCAATTGGCATAACTCTTTCATTTTATACTAAAAATGTAATTAACAAATTATCCGTATCTATTTCAGTTTTAAAATTAGTTATTTCCCCAATAATTTTATTGTTAATTGGATTAGTGTTTTTTAATGCAGGATTGCCAGCTGAAATACCAGGTGCTTTCTTTGTGAGTGTTGCGCCTTGTGGAGTTACTTCTATAGTTTTATGTGCCGCTTATAATGTAAGTCCCGAAAATATAATTAAAGCAATTTTTGTCTCTACTATTGCTTCTATAGGGACTATATTTTTTGCTATTAAGTATTTAACTCTATAATAATTTATCTAGAGGACTAACTTCTCCAATTTTAAAAATAATTGCATCTTCTCTATTAAAACCATATTTTTCAGCACTATTTTTAAATCTAATTGGGGGTTCCATAATCGGTTCTAATGACAAAACAAACGTTCCCCAATGCATCCCTAACACTTTTTTACTTTTTAGGTCTTGTGCAACATTCAGGGCTTCTTCTGGTGTAGTATGATAAATAGTTTTATCAAACATTGGTTTGAAATTATAAGCCCCAATATTAATCATTGTCAGATCTATAGGACCATATTTTTCACCTAGTTCTTTGTAGACTTTCCCATATCCAGTGTCACATGCAAATAAAATTTTTTTATTTTTATGTTCTATTAAAAAATTACCCCACAAAGTTTTATTAGTGTCTGTTAAACTTCTCTTTGACCAATGAACTGCAGGAAGTAAAGAAATTTTCAAATCCTCATTTATAATTATTTGATCATACCAATCCATTTCATTTACATCTTTATATCCTTTAAAATATTTACCAAGATTTAGTGGTGCTAATACTTTAGCACTTTTAAAAGGAAAATTTCTAATTGTTGACATGTCCTGATGATCGTAATGATTATGAGTGAGTAAAAATATATCCGTTTTAGGTATCTCATTTAATTTTATTGCAGGATTAGTAAATCTTTTTGGACCAAAGATTAGTGGTCCAGCATTCTTTGAAAATACAGGATCTGTTATAATTGTAGTTGCACCTAATTTTATAAGATATGTTGCATGACCTATCCAAGCAATATAATCATTGTCTTTATATTTTTCTAAATCAGCTAATACTTTTTGTTTTTCAATAACATGTTCTTTTGGATAAGTTAAATCAACTTTTTTTCTCAATTTACTGAAAATTCTATAAGAAAATTTTCCTGACCTAGATATTATTACCGGGGATCCTTTTGGATTCCTGAAAGTACCATCAGGCAAATGATGATAAGGTCTTTCTTTCATATTATTTTTTTTTCTCCATTAACCATAAGCTATTTCCCGCAAGAAAATATATTTTTCCATTAACAGGATGAACTTGTATATCTCTTATTCTTCCAATTTTATCTTTGAAAATAATTGTTTCTTGAATGTTAGATGAATTTTGAAAGTTTAATTTTCTTAATGATTTATCTTTTAAAGAAGTAATGAGCGCTTCGCCATTCCACTCATCAAATTCTTTTCCTTTATAAATGGTTATTGCACTTGCAGCTATTGAAG
>CACIOP010000004.1 GCA_902588315.1 uncultured Pelagibacteraceae bacterium | reverse complement strand
CCATAAAAGAAGCACTTACCTTTGATGATGTTACATTAGCTCCAAAGTATTCTGAAATATTACCTTCTGATGCAGACACTAGTGTATCTTTAACAAAGCATTTAAAACTTAAAATTCCACTTTTATCATCTGCAATGGATACTGTCACAGAGAGCAGAATGGCAATAGCCATAGCTAAAGCTGGTGGCATTGGAGTAATTCACAGAAACCTTGATATAAAAAAACAAGTATCAGAGATAAAAAAAGTAAAAAAACAAAAACTACTTGTTGGAGCAGCTGTAGGTGCAGCACCAAATGAATTTATCAGAGCTAAAGAAGTAATTAAAGAAGGTGTAGATTTAATTGTAGTAGACACAGCGCACGGTCATACAAAGAAAGTTGCCGAAATAATCAAATATATTAAAAAAATAAAAACTAATAAAATTGCTTTGTGTGCGGGAAATATTGCAACACCAGAAGCTGCAAAATTCCTTATAAAGTTAGGAGTAGATATAATTAAAATTGGTATAGGGCCAGGTTCTATTTGTACAACAAGACTGGTTGCTGGAATAGGGGTTCCTCAATTAAGTGCAATATTAGACGTAAGAAACGGACTAAAGAATAAAAATGTTAAAATAATTTCAGATGGGGGAATAAAATATTCTGGCGATTTAGCAAAAGCCTTTGCTGCAGGAGCAGATGCTGTAATGATAGGTTCGTTGTTTGCAGGTACAAACGAAACCCCAGGGAAATTAATTAAAAAAAATGGACAGCTTTTCAAAAACTTTAGAGGCATGGGTTCCGTAGGAGCTATGAATAAAGGGTCAGCCGATAGATACTTTCAAAAAAAACAAAAAGATTCTTCAAAGTACGTACCAGAGGGTGTTGAAGGTTTTGTAAAATATAAAGGAGATGTAGGGAGTATTATTTATAAATTAATTGGAGGATTAAAATCTTCCATGGGTTATCTTGGATCAAAAACAATCATTAAATTAAGAAATAAACCACAATTTGTGAAAATTACAAAAGCTGGATTTTATGAAAGTATGGTTCATAATGTAGATGTGGTAAAAAAAGATAGTAAATATTAATGAGCAAATTTCTCAAATTGACAGGATTAATACTTTTAACAGTTTCTTTTAACAGCACGTCTTTTAGTAAAGAAAATTTTTTTAATGAAGCTTTAGAATTGTTTAAAAAAGAAAAATATGAAGATGCACGTTTTTTATTTGAGAGAAATATAGTTTTTAATCCAAAAGACGCAAACTCATATTTATATTTAGCAAAAATTTACAACCAAGAAGAAAATCAAAGAAAAGAGGAATACAATTTGGAAACAACACTCTTAATTGAGCCCGATAACGAGGAAGCTTTATTAATGTTAATGAAAATTGCTTTAGAAAAGTCTAATTATGAAAAAGTTAAAGATCTTTCAGAAAAGTTTGTGAAAGTTTGTAAAAATTTATGTGATGAAAATAAAGATATTCAAGAGTCATTAAAAAATATAGAACCTGAAAATAATGAGTCTTGATCAAAATCTTAAGAAAATCTTAATAATAGATTTTGGTTCACAATTTACTCAATTAATTGCAAGAAGAGTAAGAGAATTGGGTGTGTTTTCAGAAATAGTTAGTCACAAAAAAATAAAATTAAAAGACATAAATAACAGTATTAAAGGAATAGTATTATCTGGTGGTCCATTAAATGTTTATCAAATAAATAAGTACTCATTTGATAAAAAAATTTTACAACTTGATGTGCCAGTTCTTGGAATATGTTTTGGGCATCAAATTTTATCAAAACTTAATGGTGGAAGGGTAAAACAATCAAAACATAGAGAATTTGGTCTAGCTAATGTTTACAAAAAAAATACCAGTCTTTTAACAACTAATTTTTTTGGAAATAAAAAATCCAAACAAGTTTGGATGAGCCACGCTGATCAAGTTTCAAAACTGCCTAAGAATTTTAAAGTTGTTGCATCAAGCACTAACTCAAAATTTGCAATTGTTGAAAATAAAATTAAAAAATATTATGGAGTACAATTTCACCCTGAGGTAACGCATACAGAGAATGGAAAAAAATTAATAAGTAATTTCATTTTTTTAATTTGTAAAATTAAAAGAAATTGGTCCTCTAGGGATCAAAAAAATCAGCTTATTAAAGATGTTAGAAAACAAGTGGGAAACAACAAAGTTATTTGTGCTTTATCTGGAGGTGTGGATAGCAGTGTAGTCGCTCAATTACTGAATAAAGCTATTGGTAAAAAACTTTATTGTATTTTTGTAAATACTGGCCTTTTAAGAAAAAATGAGGAAGTACAAGTAGTTCAAACTTTTAAGAAGCGTTTAAAAATGAATTTAATTTATGTAAATGCTGAAAAAGAATTCTTAAAAAAATTAAAAAATGTTTCTGATCCAGAAAAAAAAAGAAAAATAATTGGTAATTTATTTATCAAAATCTTCGAAAGATACGCTAAGAAAATCAAAAATGTCAAATTTTTAGCTCAGGGCACTCTTTATCCAGACTTAATTGAGAGTAAATCAGTTACTGGAAGTCAAACTTCTAAAATTAAATCACATCATAATGTCGGCGGCTTACCCAAAAAAATGAATTTAAAATTAGTAGAACCACTAAAATTGTTATTTAAGGATGAGGTAAGAAAATTAGGATTAGAGTTAAATTTAAGTAAAGAAATTATTTCAAGACACCCTTTTCCCGGACCAGGTTTAGCAATTCGAATGCCAGGTATTATAACTAATGAAAAAATTAAAATTTTAAAAGAGGCTGATTATTACTTTATTCAAGCTTTAAAAGATCACGGTCTTTATCATAAGATTTGGCAGGCTTATGCAGCATTACTTCCAGTTAAAACAGTGGGTGTTATGGGGGATAATCGTACTTATGAATACTTGTGTTTATTAAGAGCAATTACATCTGAAGACGGAATGACAGCTGACTACTATGAGTTTAAAAAGTCTTTTATGCAAACTATATCAAATAAAATAGTTAACAGCATAAGGGGTATAAACAGAGTAGTGTATGATGTTACTTCAAAACCACCTAGCACTATTGAATTAGAGTAGTTTTTAATTATAAATTAACATTATGAAATATTTACACACAATGATTAGAGTTAAAGACGTGGATGAGTCTCTAAGATTTTTCTGCGAAGGGCTTGGTTTAAAAGAAACAAGAAGAATGGAAAATGAAAAAGGTAGATTTACATTAATTTTTCTTGCAGCACCAAATGATGAAAAAGCAGAAATAGAGTTAACATATAATTGGGATGGTGATGAGCTTGGAGAAGGTTCAAGAAATTTTGGTCATCTTGCCTATAGAGTAGATAATATTTATGAAACTTGCCAAAGATTAATGGATATGGGTTATACTATTAATAGACCTCCAAGAGATGGCCATATGGCTTTTGTTAGATCACCAGACAAAATTTCAATTGAAATTCTTCAAGAAGGAAATTTAGAACCTAAAGAGCCTTGGGCCTCAATGGAGAATACTGGGACCTGGTAATATTTTTCTAATGTGGATTGCTAAGTTTAACAAACCATACAAGGAAAAAATCAAAAAATTAACTTTCAATTTTGCAGACATTAAGAAAGGTGAAACGATGTTAGTTTCATCTCCAAGTTCAATAGCAAAATATATTCACAAAATTCCTAAAGGTAAAAAAAAGACAGTTATTGAAATGAGAGAAGCTTTAGCTAAAAAAGCCAAAGCTAACAAAACGTGCCCTGTATCTACAGGGATTTTTTTAAGAATTGCTATAGAGGCATCATTAGAGGAACAAATTAAAAAAAAAACTAAAAAACCAAAACTTCCTTTTTGGAGAATTATTGACGAAAAATCTCCTATTGCAAAGAAACTATCTATATCTAAAAAGCTTTTGAAAGCTTATAAGAACCAAGAATTTATAAATGATTAAAATTAAAAAATTTATTGCAAAAAAAAATAAGTCAAAAATAGTTAGTCTAACTGCCTATTCAAAAAATATTGCTTCTATATTGGATAATTATTGTGATTTAATTTTAGTAGGAGACTCACTTGGTTCAGTTTTATACAATTATAAATCTACAAGAGAAGTAAATTTGAGCACTATGATTGAACATTCTAAAAGTGTGAGAATGGGTATAAAAAAAAGTTTAATGATTGTTGATATGCCACATAACACCTATCGAACTCCTAAAGAGGCAGTAAAAAATGCAAAGCAAATAATGAAAAAAACAAAATGTGATGGTGTAAAATTAGAAGGTGGAAAAAAAATTTATGAAACAATCAAATCTTTAGTTAAAAACAAAATTCCAGTTATGGGTCATTTAGGTTTGCTTCCCCAGTCAGATAAAACCTTCAAGTTTAAAGGAAAAAAAAAGTTAGAGAGAAACAACATTATAAGAGATTCGCAATTATTAGAAAAAGCTGGAGTATTCTCAATTGTTTTAGAATGTGTTGAAACTTCTTTAGCAAAGCTTGTCACTCAAAATTTAAAGATACCAACCATTGGTATTGGAGCTTCTAAATATTGTGATGGACAAATATTAGTTTCTGATGATTTAATTGGCTTAAATCCAATGAATTATAAGTTTGTAAAAAAGTATGCAAATATTAGAAAAGATATTTCTAAAGCAGTTTCAAATTATTCAAAAGAAGTTAAAAAAATTAAATTTCCTAATAAAAAAAGTTCTTTTTAATTAAAAGTATTTTTTAAATTCTTCATTAATATTTAATATTTCAAGATCTACCAATCCACCAATTACTAATTGTAGACCAACGATTAAGATAAATATTAAACCAACATAAGCTATCCAAATATGTCTTTGAATATAATTAGCCATATATGTAGCTAAAGCACCAGTCAAAACAACTGATAACATCAGTCCAAATATCATAAATCCAAAATATCCTTTTGCTGCTGCAACTACACCAATGACATTATCAAAACTAATCATGATATCTGCAAATAATACTTTTCCAATGCTACTAATGTATGAAGGCTCTTTACCTTTTTTAGTAGTGGGTTTTACTTTTTTAATATCTAGTAAATCTTTTCTTAAATCATTTACAATCCAAATTAATAATAAACCACCCAAAATTTTTATAAAATAAAATTCAAATAAAAAAGTCGCAAAAATTGCAAAAAAAATTTTAAAAACAAAGGCTCCAATTACACCCCAAAGAATTATTTGTTTTCTATTTTTTGGAACAAAATTTGAAGCAATAGAACCAACTATTACCGCATTATCTGCTGTTAATATAATTGTGATGAAAATTATATTAGTTAAAATTATGAGCTCTTCAATCAAGATAACATTATAATAGTATAATCTGACAATTTTTCAATGAGACCATAATGATAATTTTATTGATTTAACCTCTAAGAGATAATTAAATGATAATTTTAAAAAGGAGGATAGATGAAATTATTCAAATTATTTATATCTATAATTACTTCAGTATTATTATTTGCAAACGTTTCTTTAGCTGAAAAATGGGACATGGCACTAGCTTATGGTGCTGGAAACTTTCATTCTGCTAATGCAACAGAATTTGCAAAGAATGTAACTGAAAAAAGTGGGGGAAAACTTACAATTGTTACTCACCCAGGTGGTTCATTATTTAAAGGTGGTGAAATTTTCAGAGCTGTAAGAACAGGTCAAGCACCTATTGGTGAAAGATTCATGTCTGCTCTTGGAAAAGAAGATCCTTTATATGAAATTGACTCATTACCTTTCTTAGCAACTACTTATGATGATGCTATGAAATTATATGAGGCTTCAAAACCATATATTGTTAAGAGTCTCGATGAAAAAGGATTGGTATTTCTTTATGCAGTGCCATGGCCTGCACAAGGACTTTACAGTAAAAAGCAAATTAAAAAAGTTGGCGATCTAAATGGATTAAAATTTAGAGCATACAACTCTGCAACAATAAGAATTGCGGAGTTAACAGGAATGGCGCCAACTAAAATTGAAGCAGCTGAAATTAGCCAAGCTTTTTCTACAGGTGCAGTGGAAAGTATGATTACTTCTCCTACAACTGGTAAAAATAGCAAGATTTGGGAAAATGGTGTTAAATATTTTTATGATATAGCAGCATGGTTTCCAAAAAACATGATCATAGCTAATAAAGCAGCTTGGAATAAACTTGATAAAGCAACTCAAGATCTAGTAATGAACCAAGCAGCAATTGCTGAAGAAAAGGGTTGGGAATTATCTAAACAGGGTAATACTGGAGACAAGAAAGCTTTAGCAGATGCTGGAATGGAAGTAGGCGAAGTTAATTCAGCTTTGAAAAAACATTTTGAAAAAGTTGGAGCAACAATGTCTGAAGAATGGAAAGCAAAAGCTGGAGACAGAGGTGCTGCAGTTTTATCTGCTTACAAATAAATAGTATTAAAAAAAAGGCCAACTTGTAGTAAGTTGGCCTTTTTACTAAATGTTTCAATCTATAAATAATAATCTAAATAAACTTTATAAATTTTCAGGATATTTAGCTGCTTTTTTTTTAATACTTGTTGCAGTTTTTATTTTAATTGGAATTTCCTCAAGGATTTTTGGTTTTTACATAAGGGGTTTAGCTGAATACTCAGGCTACTGCATGGCTGCAGCCTCTTTTTATGCTTTAGCTTTTACTTTTGTTGAGGGTGGACATATTCGAATTACTCTTTTTTTAGAAAAAGCCTCTTCATCTTATAAGAGATTTTTAGAAATATGGTGTCTGATTGTAGCAACAATTTTTTCAGGTTATTTGTCTTTTTACTTATGGAAAATGTTATTAATCTCTTATGATTTTCAAGAGAGAAGCGAAGGTGCAGATGAGATCTTAATATGGATTCCTCAAACTAGTGTTGCTATTGGGTCTTTAATTCTTTTTATAGCTGTTTTTCACAAATTTATTTTAACAATTTTAAGTAAGAATGACTGAAATATTCCTCATTATATTTTTCATAAGCGTACTTTTATTTTTTCTTGGATCTGGCATCTGGGTAGCAATAAGCATGATAGGAGTTTCAACAATTGGGATGATGTTATTTACTTCAAGACCAGTTGGGGATGCCATGGCAACTACGATATGGGGAACCTCATCATCATGGACATTAACAGCTTTACCATTGTTTGTTTGGATGGGTGAAATATTATTTAGGACCAAGTTATCTGAAAATTTATTTGCCGGACTATCACCATGGATGCAAAAATTACCTGGCGGATTAATTCATGTAAATGTTGTTGGTTGTGCACTTTTTGCTGCAATTTCTGGCTCTTCTGCTGCAACCGTTGCAACAGTAGGTAAGATGTCTATTCCAGAATTAAGAAAAAGAAAATATCCAGAAAAAATTTTGTTAGGCAGTCTAGCAGGTTCTGGAACTTTAGGACTTCTTATCCCTCCTTCAATAATATTAATAATTTATGGAGTAACTGTTCAAGAGTCTATAGCAAAGCTATTTATTGCAGGAATTATTCCAGGGATAATGATTGCACTTATATTTATGTCTTACGTAATGATTTGGTCTTTAATAAATAAAAAAAGCATGCCAAAGTATGTAGAAAATTTTTCCTTTCTAGAAAAAATAAGAAAATCAAAACAATTATTACCAGTAATTATTTTAATATCAGCTGTGATTGGATCAATATACACTGGGGTTGCAACAGCAACTGAGGCTGCTTCTTTAGGTGTAGTAGGGGCTTTAATTTTATCTTACTTTCAAAAAAGCTTAACTATTGAAACATTTAAACAATCTTTATTAGGAGCAACTAAAACATCTTGTATGATTGCTTTTATTTTAGCTGGTTCTACATTTTTATCATTAGCTATGGGATTTACTGGTCTTCCAAGAAATCTAGCTATCTGGATACAAAATATGGAGTTATCACCTTATGTATTAATTTTTGTATTAATGATTTTTTATATTATTCTTGGAATGTTTCTTGATGGAATTTCAGCAGTAGTATTAACAATGGCAATCATTGAACCAATGATTAGACAAGCTGGTTTTGACATGATTTGGTTTGGAATATTTTTAGTTATTGTAGTTGAGATGGCTCAAATTACCCCACCTGTAGGATTTAATTTATTTGTTTTACAAGGAATGGCCAACAAAGATATGGGATTTATTGCAAGAAGTGCTTTTCCATTATTTTTATTAATGATACTTGCAGTAATACTTGTTGTTATTTTCCCTGAAATTGCTTTATGGATGCCACAACAAATGGTTCAAAATATAAATTAATATTTTGATTGTTTTGTTCCATCAATAATTTCTTTTAATTCTTTGTACTCTTCGCAATTACAACTTTCTAATACTTTTAATCTTTCTTTAGCTAAATCTAATCTATTTGTTACAACATATAATTCACCCAAATATTCATTTATACCCACATGATTTGGATCAATTTCTAAACCTAAAAGATAATACTTTTCTCCATTTTCAAAATCCCCAAGCTTTCTAGTAGTAAAACCAAGGTAGTTTAAAGTGTCAGCTTGATTTGGTTTTTTTTTGTTTGATTTGATTAATAATGCTTGAGCTTTTTCATATCGTTTATTGGCTTTTTCAATTTTTCCTTTTTTTTCATATTTCTTAGCTGCTTTAATTAAAGTAACAGCTTTATCATAGTTAGACTTAACTTTACTTGAGTCGCCCCCATCACTTGAACTCCCAGCTGAGTAAGAATTAGCTGATAATAAAATTAATGTTAATAGTGTTAAAAAAGTTTTTTTAATCATATAAATTTTTTCATTTGGTTAAGTGGTTTTAATTGCAGCCCATTTTCTATTAAATTTTCCCTAATTGATTTTGCAGTAGACAATGAACTTTCATTATCCCCATGTATGCAAACAGAGTCTATTTCGCAAGGTATCTGCTTTCCACTGTGACAATTAAGTGACTGATTTTTTACCATATTTAATACGTGTTTTTTAGCTTCTTCTGGATCAGTAATAAGAGCATGTGGTTTTTTTCTAGAAACTAAATTGCCATCATCTTCGTAATTTCTGTCAGCAAAGATTTCACAGGCTATTCGCATGTTTAGTTTTTTGGCTGCTTCTTCCATTTTAGATCCTGTAGGAACCAAATAAATTAAATTTTTACTAATCTCGTTTATAGCTTTTGCTAAAGTAGTAGCTAAATCTATATCCTCGCAAGCCATATTATTTAAAGCACCGTGTGGTTTTATGTGAGTAACATTCTCTCCATGATCTTGAGCAATTTTTTGAAGAATTTCATATTGATCAATAATTAATTGCCTTACCTCATTAGGTGGAAGTTTCATTCTTTGCCTTCCAAAATTTTCAGGGTCATTAAATGACGGATGCGCTCCAATACTAACACCATTTTTTTTTGAAATTTGAACTACTTGATTCATCGACTCATCATCACCTGCATGATAACCGCATGCGACATTTGCAGAATTAACTATTTCTAGTAAATCTGGATCATGTTTATTTGAATGATGTTTTGATTTTTCACCTAAATCACAATTTATATTAATTTCCATAGTCTCTAATGTTAAGTATAACATGACATGATAAAAAATATATCAAATCTTGGTGACGCAGCTTTGTACTGTGATTTTGGTAATGAAGTAAATAAATCAATTAATTCAGAAGTTATAAAATATTTTCAAACTATTAAAGAAAAAAAATTTGAAGGGATAAATAATTTAACACCTTCTTATAATAAATTAATTATTTCTTATGATCTAAAAAAAACAAATTTTAAAGAAGTAAAAAATTATGTTGAAAATATAAATCCTGAAGACTCCATAGATATAAATTCTAAAAAATTAGAAATACCAGTTTGTTGTCATGAAAATTTCTCAATGGACATTAAAAGATTGGAAGAAATATTAAAATTAAGTAGAGAAAAAATTTTAGAGAATTTTTTAAATAAGGAATATTTCTGTTACATGACAGGGTTTATTGCTGGCATGCCTTTTTTTGGTGACTTAGATGAGAATATGCGAGCTCAACGTTTAGAAACCCCAAGAGTAAAAGTGCCCAAGGGATCCGTTGCATTAACTGAACAATTTGCAAACATTTATACATTTGAAAGCCCAGGTGGATGGAATATTTTAGGAAACACACCTTTAGATGTTTTTGATAGTTCAAAAGAAGACAAACCAAACCTAATTAATCCAGGAGATACAGTAGTTTTCAAGGAAATAACTTTAGATCAGTATAAAAATTATAATGAGTAGCAATTATTTAGAAATAATTAGACCTGGAATTAATACCACCTTTCAAGATAAAGGCAGAGATCATCTTTATCATATTGGCATACCATTTAGTGGTGCTATGGATAATAGAAATTATCTTATAGCTAATAAACTTGTTAATAATAATTTAGACTCTGCAGTGATAGAGTTTGCATATCAAGGTCCTCATATAAAATATTCTGGAGAAAAAATTAATTGTGCCATCACTGGAGATGTAATTTTTTCAATTAAAAAAAAAGATACTGAAATTGAGGGTAAATGTTACGAAAGTTATCAAATTGAAAATGGAGACGAGATAAATATCATATCTACAAATAAATCAGTTTATGGATATTTAGCACTAGGTGGAGAGTTCGATTTAAAATTTCAATGGAATAGTTGTTCTATAAATACGAAAGCAAATATTGGATCTAATGATGGAAAAAAATTAGATGTAGGTCAAAGAATTAATTTAAAAAAAATAAATTCAAATAAGGATATTAAAAAAACTAATTACATTAATACCAAAATAGAAAACATAAGGGTGATCAAAGGCACTAATTTTGATTACTTTTCTGAAGAAGGTAAACAAATATTTTATGAAAATGAATTCACAGTATCCAAACTTTCAGACAGGATGGGTATGAGACTAGAGGGACCTAAAATTGATAATATTGTGAATACCAACATAAAATCAGAGGGTTTGATTAAAGGTGTAATCCAAGTACCGGCAGACGGAAATCCAATTATAATGCTTTCAGATCATGGTACTATTGGTGGTTATCCAAAAATTGGAGTTGTGGCTAGTGTCGATTATGACCGATTGGTACAGATGTCTCCTGGTTCAAAAATAAAATTTAAAGAGATTAATTTATCTGATGCAGAGACTTTATTTAAGTTATATGAAATGGAAACTCAAAATTTACTATCACAAATTTAATGAATTTTTTATCAAAAATACCAGGTCCTTTTTTAGTTTTTTTAGGAGCTTGTGCATTAAGTTTTGGAGGTTTAATTGTTAAGTCTTTTGACGGATCTACACTTTGGCAAATATTATTTTGGAGATCACTTTTCTTTATTGGAGTAATTACAATTTTTTTAATCTTTACTTACAAAGAAAAAATTTTTAGTGCTCTTTATAAATCTGGAATTCCAGGTTTATTCGGAGGTATAATTTTATCCATTGGATTTGCTAGCTATGTATTTGCTATGTACGAAACAACAGTAGCTAATGCAAACTTTATAATTCAAACTCAAGCTTTGTTTTTAGCAATTTTTGGTTATGTGTTTTTAAAAGAAAAAATTTCAAAAATTACATTTACTTGTATTATTACAGCAGTAGTTGGTATCATTCTAATGCTAGGAAGTTCACTAACACCAGGTCAAATGACTGGAAACTTAGTTGCATTCATTATGCCGATATCGTTTGCGATCTTAATTTTAATTGTTAGAAAATATCCAAAAGTCGACATGATACCTTTACAACTTGTTGCTGGAATTTTTGCAACGTTAATAGGTTTGTTTATGTCACCGAGTATTTTGGTTTCAACGAATGATATTTTTTTAGGTTTTGTTGCGGGATTTTTTCAAGTTGGACTTGGTTTTATACTTATAACAATTGGAGCAAGATCAACTCCTTCAGCATTTGTTGGAATAATTATGTTAACTGAAGCTGTCTTAGGACCTTTGTGGGCATGGATGTTTGCAAACGAAAACCCACCACTTACTGTACTTTTTGGGGGAGCCGTAGTTATAACGGCAGTAGTTATACAGTTTTTGTCTCCATTACTTGTCAAAAAGGTAGCTAAATAAATTTCACACAAACACTTTAAATGTGCTATAAATTTATTTACGGGAGAGACTACTTTTGTAGCGCCGAAGGAGCAACCACCCCGGAAACTCTCAGGCAAAAGGACCGTACATATTAACTCTGGAAAGAGAATTATTCTCGCCGAAGGAGCAAATCTCTCAGGCACCAAGACAGAGGGGGCAAAGAAGAGTTAATATGGAAATAAAAAAAACATCACTAAATAAACTTCATCAAAGTAACAAAGCTAAGTTTGTTGAATTCGCTGGTTATGAAATGCCAATTCAGTATAGCAAAGGCATTATTGAAGAACATAAATTCACAAGATCTAATTCTGGAATATTTGATGTATCTCATATGGGTCAATTATTTATATATGGCGATGAAAGTTTAACAGAAGAATTAGAAAAAATTTTTCCATTAGATTTAAAAAATTTAAAACAAAACTGCTCTAAGTATAGTTTTTTAATGAATGAAGATGCTGGAATTTATGATGACTTAATTATCACTAAAATAGAGGAGGGGTATTTAATTATCTTAAATGCTGCATGCAAAGATAAAGATTTTGAGATTTTATCTAATTTACTAGGTTCAAAATTTAAAATGAACTTAGATAACAATAGATCTTTAATAGCAATTCAAGGACCTAAGTCTGTTGAAATTTTAAACTCAATTATAAATGGGGTTGATCAACTAAGTTTTATGACAGGAAATTGGTTTGATTCTGATAATCAAAAATTATTTGTAACAAGATCAGGTTATACAGGGGAAGACGGGTTTGAAATTTCAATTTCTAACGATAAAGCGGAAAAATTCGTTGAAAATTTAATAGAAAAGGGAGCACAACTTATAGGACTTGGGGCAAGAGATACCTTGAGATTAGAAGCTGGATTATGTTTATATGGTCACGAATTAGATATTAATAAAACACCAGTTGAGGCAAACCTTAGATGGGCAATCTCAAAATCTAGATTATCTAATGGAGGTTTTATTGGATCAAAAAAAATTATGAATCAAATGCAAGATGGAGCAAGCAAAATAAGAGTAGGGATTAAGCCTGAAGGTAGATTGATTGCAAGAGAAAAAACAAAAATATTTGATGATACAGATAAACAAATTGGTGAGATAACTAGTGGAACGTTTGGACCAAGTGTAAACGGTCCTATAGCGATGGGTTATGTTGATAAAGAGTTTTCAAAGGTTGATACTAAAATTTTGCTTGAGGTAAGAGGAAAAAAACATCCAGCAAATGTTTGCGCATTACCATTTTATAAAAAAAATTATGTGAAAGGAGTAAATTAATGAGTGAAGTAAAATTTTCTAAAGAACATGAGTGGATTACTTTGGAGGGAGATGTAGCCACAATAGGAATTACAAAACATGCAACAGAAATGCTTGGAGACATAGTTTTTGCAGAACTGCCTGAAAAAGGATCTAATGTTGAAAAAGATGGTACTGCAGGAGTAGTAGAATCTACGAAAGCTGCTAGTGATGTTTATACTCCAGTAAGTGGTGAAGTGGTAGATACCAATCAGTCTATAGTGGATGATCCTGCCAAAATAAATGAGGACCCTGAAGGTGGTGCATGGTTTTTTAAATTGAAAATTAAAGACACATCTGAGCTAGATACTTTAATGAACAAAGAAGAATACGATAAATTTGCAAAGGAGACATCAAGCTAATGTTACATAATTCACAAAAAGATTTTATTAGAAGACACATAGGTCCATCTGAAAAGGACCAAGAAAAAATGCTTAAAGATCTTAACTTTAAGTCATTAGATGAGTTTATAAATAGTACCATACCAGAAAAGATTCAGTTTAAAGGTGAATTAAATATCGGTGAACCAAATTCAGAATATGAAGCTTTAAGAAAATTAAAAGCAATTTCAAAAAAAAACCAAATTTACTCAAATTTTATAGGCATGGGTTATTATGGAACCTACACACCTTATGTAATTTTAAGAAATATATTAGAAAATCCTGGATGGTACACATCATACACACCTTATCAGCCTGAAGTAGCACAAGGTAGATTAGAGATGCTATTAAACTTTCAACAAATGATTGTTGATTTTACAGGAATGGATATAGCAAACGCGTCTTTACTTGATGAAGGAACAGCAGCTGCCGAAGCTATGGGTTTAAGTCATAGACTTGATAAAAGTGATAGTAAATTAGTTTTTGTTTCTGAGAACTGCCACCCACAAACAATTGACGTTATTCAAACTAGAGCAGAGCCAATGGGTCTTAAAGTACTTGTTGGAAACGAGGATAAAGTTCTAGAGCAGTTAAAAGAGGATATTGTTTGCGGAGTTTTACAATATCCAGGAACTTTAGGTGATATTAAAGATCCTAGTGAGGCCATAAGTAAAATTCATAAAAAAAATGGAAAAGCAATTTTAGTTTGTGATCTCCTTGCACTTTCTATGCTAAAAACACCAAGAGAGCTTGGAGCAGATATTGCAGTTGGTAGTTCCCAAAGATTTGGTATTCCAATGGGTTATGGAGGACCTCATGCAGCCTTTTTTGCAACAAAAGATGAATACAAACGATCTATGCCAGGTAGAATTGTTGGGGTTTCAGTGGACAGGCATGGAAACCAGGCCTATAGGTTGTCATTACAAACTAGAGAGCAACATATTAGAAGAGACAAAGCTACAAGTAATATTTGTACTGCTCAAGCCTTACTAGCGATTGTTTCAGCAGCATATGCCATTTATCACGGCCCTGATGGAATTAAAAGTATTTCCGAAAGAGTATCTCAACTAGCAAAAAATTTTGCAGATAAAATAAAACAATCTGGATATGAATTATACTCAGATTATTTTTTTGATACAGTAACTATTATAACCAAAGAAAAGACAGATCAGATTTTCAAAAATGCTTTAGACCAAAAAGTTAATATAAGAAAAGTAAATTCAGAGATGCTGGCTGTTTCTTTCGACGAAAGAAAAAATGTTTATAGAGTAAACCAACTACTAAAAATATTTAATGCTGCAGAGTCAATTAAAAAAGAGGATCCAACTGTTAGTTTACCAAATCTACCAAAAAATTTATTAAGAACTTCAAAATATTTAGAACACCCTGTTTTTAATTCATATCATTCAGAGACAGAAATGCTTAGATATCTTAAAAAGTTAGAGGATAAGGATATAGCTCTTAATAGAACAATGATTGCTCTAGGTTCATGTACTATGAAATTAAATGCTACTGCAGAAATGATACCTATTTCATGGAGAGAATTGGCTGAGCCCCACCCATTCGTACCTGTCGAACAGATGGAGGGATATAGAGAAATGTTCACAGATCTTAAAAATTGGTTAAGATCTATTACTGGTTTTTCTGGTGTTTCACTTCAGCCAAATGCGGGAGCCCAAGGTGAGTATGCTGGCTTAATGGTAATAAGAAAGTACCATTTAGATAGAGGGGATGGAAATAGAAATATATGTTTAATTCCAAGCTCAGCACATGGAACTAATCCAGCAAGTGCACAGATGGTTGGAATGAAAGTTGTCGTTGTTAATTGTGACAAAGAAGGAAATGTTGATTTTGAGGATTTAAAGAAAAAAGCAGAATTGCATTCAGAGAATCTTGGTGCATTAATGGTAACTTACCCATCAACCCATGGCGTATTTGAGGAAAAAATTAAAGATATATGTGAAGTAATTCATGAACATGGTGGTCAAGTTTATATGGATGGAGCAAACCTAAACGCACTTGTTGGAGTTGCAAAACCAGGAAATTTTGGTCCTGACGTTTGTCATATAAATTTGCATAAAACATTTTGTATTCCACATGGTGGAGGAGGACCTGGAATGGGACCTATCGCATGTAAAAGACATTTACAGGTTTATCTGCCTAATCATCCAGTCGTAAAAGATTGTGGACCTGCAAGTGGAATAGGTGCCGTTTCAGCAGCTCCTTGGGGAAGCTCAAGTATTTTATCAATTTCTTGGATGTACATTAAGATGATGGGATCCGAAGGTGTAAAACTTGCAACACAAATTGCAATCCTAAATGCAAATTACATAGCAAATAGATTAAAAGACCATTACCCAATTCTTTATAAAGGTTCAAATGGCAATGTTGCTCATGAGTGTATTATTGATATTAGATCAATTAAAAGCGAAACAGGTATTTCAGAAGAAGATATAGCTAAAAGATTAATTGATTATGGATTTCATGCGCCAACAATGTCATGGCCAGTTGCTGGAACAATGATGATTGAACCAACAGAGAGTGAGAGTTTATCTGAACTGGATAGATTTTGTGACACATTGATTAGCGTTAAAGAGGAAATAGATATGGTTAAGTCCGGTAAGTTTGACAAAGTAGATAATCCTATTAAAAATGCACCTCACACCGATATTGAATTAGCTTCAGATGAATGGAATCATAAATATTCAAGAGAGCAAGCTGCATATCCTGCAAAATTCTTAAAAGCAAATAAATTTTGGCCTCCGGTTGCAAGAGTTGATAACGTGTATGGAGATAAAAATATTTTTTGTACTTGTCCAAGTATGGATGAGTTTAAAGAAGATGCAGCATAATAATTAATGAAAATTGCTGTCGTTGGGTCAGGTATTTCTGGACTAAGTGCTGCTTATTATTTATCTAAAAAACATCATGTAGATCTTTTCGAAAGAGAAGACCATTTTGGTGGACATTCTCATACTATAGATTTGTTTTTTGATGAAAAAAAAGTATCAGTTGATATTGGCTTTATTGTTTTTAATTTTCAAACTTATCCAAATTTAATTAATCTTTTTAACGAAAATGATATTCAAATTGAAAAAAGCAACATGTCTTTTTCAGTTTCAGTAGATAATACGAAATTTGAATATTGTGGAAAAGGATTGAGTGGGATTTTCTGCAATAAATCAAATCTATTTAACATTGATTTCTTAAAAATGTTTTTTGATATAATTAAATTTTATAAAAAAAGTGATCAAGCAATCATATCCAATGACAAAATTACCTTAGGTGAATATTTAAAGATTAATAAATTATCCAAAACATTTGTTGATTATCATATAATACCAATGGTATCTGCAATATGGTCTATGCCTCCTTATGAAGCAAGTAAAATGCCAATTAGTTTTTTTCTTAGATTTTTCCAAAATCATGGTTTGTTTAAATTAAAAAATAGACCGCAGTGGTACACAGTAACCAATAGAAGTAGAACTTATGTTAGTAAAATACTTTCCCAAATAAGTGGTGAACACTATAAAAATTACAAAGTTACAAGAGTTAAACGAAAATCATCAGGATTAGACCTGTACTATGGTGGAGAAAGCGAATTTTTTGATTATGATAAAGTGGTTTTGGCAACACATGCTGATGAAGCCTTAAAGTTAATTGAAAATCCAACGGAGAATGAGAGAAATATTCTTTCGAATTTTAGCTACAAAGAAAATATAGCTTACATACATACAGATCAGCGAGCCATGCCAAAAAATAAAAAAGCTTGGTCTTCTTGGAATTCATCAATAGATGACAAGAATTTAGAGAAAAATTCAATAAGCTACTGGTTAAATTTATTACAAAATTTAAAGTGTGATGAAAATATTTTCTTAACGCTAAATCCTTACTTCAATATTGATGAGAAAAAAATATTGAGAAAAGTAAAATTTACACATCCATATTACGATCAAAAAGCATTAGATGCTCAATCAGAGCTTATTAAAATACAAAATCAAAAAGATTTACTTTTTTGTGGTAGTTATTTTGGTTACGGATTTCATGAAGATGGAATAAAATCATCAATTGAAATGCTGAAAAACCTTAATGATTAGTTCTTGTATATATAATGGAAATGTAATCCATAAGAGATTTAAACCAAAAGAACATTTTTTTAAATATAAAGTATTTTCATTATTTATAGATCTATCAGAGCTAAATGAGCTTAATGATAAATTACGATTTTTTTCATTGAATAAATTTAATCTTATTAGTTTTTATGAGAAAGATCATGGTGATCGTGATGGTTCATCTCTTTTTGAGTGGGTAAAAAAAAATCTAATTAATAATGAAATCAGTACAGACAATATAAAAGTTAAACTTTTATGCTATCCAAGAATACTAGGTTATGTTTTTAATCCACTAAGTATTTTTTTTGTGTATGATAGAAATGATAATCTAATTTCAATTTTATATGAGGTTAAGAATACATTTGGTGAGCAACACACATATGTTTTTAAAGTAGAGGGACAAAATAAATTAATTCAAAATAATTGCTCAAAGAAATTTCATGTTTCGCCATTTATTGAAATGGATTGTAATTATTTTTTTAGAATATTAAATCCAGAGCAGAAGTTATTAGTTGTAATTGATCAATATGATCAAGAGGGAAAAATTCTTTTTGCATCTCAAGATGGTGAAAGATCTGATTTGACAAGCAAAAACTTAATGAATTCTTATCTTAAACACCCTTTAATGACATTTAAAATTATTTCTGCGATACATTTTGAAGCGTTTAAATTATGGATTAAAGGAATTAAATTTATTAAAAAAAAATTTAAAATTAAAAATAATATAACTGTAGAAAATTAATGTTTTTAAATAAAGCCGCAGATAGAATAGTATTTAATTTTCTTAATAAAATAAATCATGGTTATCTAGAGCTTACTACATATGACGGAAAAGTTTTAAAGTTTGGAAATCCATATGAAAAATTACAAGCAAATATTTCTATTAAAAAACCAGATTTTAATTATAACTTAATTAGAGGTGGCAGTATTGGATTTGCTGAAAGCTACATGAGAGGTGAATTTGAAACTAATAACTTATCAAATTTAATTGAATTAACTGCAAGAAATATAGAAGTAATATATAAATTCTCAGGCCTTCTCGATTTTCCAATAATTAATTTTATAAAAAATAAAATAATCAAAAATACAAAAAGTAGAAGCAAAGAAAATATTGCTAAACATTATGATCTAGGTAATGATTTTTTTTCTCTTTGGTTAGATGACACACTTACATACTCTAGCGCTATTTTTGATGATGACTCGAAAAATCTATCTGATGCTCAAAATAACAAATATCAAAAATTAATTGATTTAATTAACCCAAATAATGGCGACAAAGTTTTAGAAATAGGATGTGGTTGGGGAGGTTTTGCTGAGTATCTAGGTAAAAAATACGATGTTAAACTAGACTGTATTACAATATCAAAAAAACAATTTGAATACGCAAAAGAAAGAATTTTTAATTGTGGTTTAAACGAAAAAGTAAATATTGAAATAAAAGATTACAGAGATCTTAAAGGTAAATACAATTCAATTGCTTCTATAGAGATGATTGAGGCAGTTGGTCAAAATTATTTAGAAGGTTATTTTAAAACTATAAAAACTAACTTATCTGATGGTGGCAAAGCAGCTATTCAAGCAATTACTATAGATGATAGGTTATTTGATAGATATAAAAACAAACAAGATTTTATTCAAAAATATATTTTTCCAGGTGGTTTTTTGCCAAATAAAAATAGCATTAATCGATATGTTTCTGACAACGGTTTAACTGTTAATTCATATATTTCTTATGCTGATCATTATGCAAATACATTGGCTATATGGAGAAATGAGTTTTTAAAAAAATGGGATTTAATAAAAAATCAAGGTTTTGATCTAACATTTAAAAGAATGTGGGAGTTTTACCTTTCTTATTGTGAGGCTGGATTTAAGTCAAAAAATATAGATCTAATTCAGTTTTCAATGCAAAATAAATAAAATAATGGAGATATTTATGCGACATATAAAAATTATTAAGCCAATTTCGTTGATAATTTTATTATTCTTAACTACAAGTTGCTCGAATAATAGCGCTATGAAACCAGAAGATTTTAAAAATAAAGAACCAAGATTAATCATTGAAGAATATTTATCTGGAAATGTTAAGGCTTGGGGTGTTCTACAAAATAGATCAGGAAAAGTTACAAGACAATTTTCTGCAGACTTAAATGGAACTTGGGATGGAAAGCAGTTAATTCTTAAAGAAAAATTTAATTGGGATGATGGTGAAGTTCAAGACCGAGAATGGAAAATTAATAAAATTGATGAAAACAATTATGAAGGTACAGCAGGTGATGTTGTTGGTAAAGCGAAAGGTTATTCTTATGGACCTGCATTTAAATTTGAATATGTTTTATTAGTTCCAGTCAAAGGTAAAGAGATAAAAATCACTTTTGATGATTGGATTTTTAAACAAGATGATAGAGTTGCAATAAATAGAGCAACTATGACAAAGTTTGGTTTTAAAGTAGCAGAATTAACAGTCGTATTTGTAAAAGATTAACTATTTTTTTTGATATTTTGTGAGCTTTCCAACTAATCCAAAATAAATTTTACTTGGTAAAAAACTAAGCAGCTTTAACGTTATTGTAAGTGATTTTGGAAAATGTATTTCAAATGTATTTTTGTTTACTAAACCTTCATAAATTTGATCTGCAGCATACTCGGGAGTTTTTAAAAAAGGCATTTTAAAGTCATTTTTATCTGTCATTGGTGTTTTGATAAATCCAGGAGATACTAAACAAACACGTACGTTATATCTTTTAAAATCAAAGTACAAACTTTCAGCTAAGTTATTTAATGCAGATTTAGATGGTCCATAGCCAGTTGAATTAGGTAATCCCCTATATCCTGCAATTGACGAAACAATAGTAATTATACCGTTTTTTTTATCTCTAAAGTATTGTTCAACTGCTTTGATGCTATTCACGGTTCCAAAAAAATTTACTCTAAAGACATCTTCCATTTGTTCGACATCTATATTTTTTTCTTTTTTGGGATCCCATGTTCCAGTTGAAAAAAAACAAATATCTATATTTTCATATTTGTTTTTAATATCATTAAATACTTCTTTGCATTTTTCTTTATCTGTTACATCTAAAGGAAAACCTGCAATATTTTCATAAGAATTTGAAATCTCATTTAGTAATTCAACTCTTCTTGCAGATATAGCAACGTTCCATCCCTTACTTGCAAATTTAATTGCTAAAGCTTTTCCAATACCAGTACTACCGCCAGTAATCCAAATAGTTTTTTTAGTCATTTTTTGTTATGTTTATATCTAACATGTTTAAAAATAAATCTTTAACATTTATATTGTTTCTTGCTATTACATTCTCTGCTTCATTAATTGGCGGTTTAGCTACCGTTACATTTAAAGAACCATGGTACTCATTACTAAATAAACCATCATTTAATCCACCAGATTGGATATTCGGACCTGTTTGGACCACCTTGTATACATTGATGACAATTTCAATATGGCTTTACTGGCATACAAAAGATAGAGATATTAATACTGTTTATATTTATTTTATCCATTTAGTATTCAATACAACTTGGAGTGTAGTTTTTTTTGTTTTTCACAATATGGTTTTGGCTCTTTTAATATTAATCATACTAATAGCATTGATAATTAATCTTATTTTAAGGTTTAAACGCGTCAAGATGTTGAGCGCTTATCTAATGATTCCATATTTACTTTGGTGTAGCTTTGCACTAATTCTGAATACAAGCTTAATTTTGTTAAATTAGATATGGATGATGTTGTAGTAATTGGTGGTGGGATAATAGGGGCGGCAACTGCTTATTTTTTATCCAAAGAGGGAAGAAAAGTTAAAGTTATTGAAAGAGATCCTACTTATAAAACAGCTTCATTCCCATTATCTCTAGGTGGTTTTAGAAGGCAATTTTTCCAAAAAGAAAATATTTTATTAGGAAAATTTGCAAGAGAATTTATTTTCCAAATACCAGAATTATTAAAAACAGAAAAAAATCCTAACCCAACAGCTAGTATGGTAACCAATGGATATCTATTAATGTTTGGTCCTGAACATGCTCAAGAACAATATAGAGCATTAGAAAATCATAAAGAATGTGATGCAGGAACAAAAAATATTAAAGGGTCAGAATTATCTAAGGTTTTCCCTTATGTGAATAGCGAAGGGATAGAGACAGTAACTTATACGGATAATCAAAGTGAAGGATGGATTGATCCATTTATGTTTCATAGCGCTCTTAAAAGTAAAGCAATAGAGCTTGGAGCAGAATTTATTAAAGGTGAAGTTAAAAGTATTTCTGAAATAAATGCTAAAACAATAGTTTCTGCAGCTGGTTGTTGGACAAAAGAGTTGTTAGAAGAT
Organism: uncultured Pelagibacteraceae bacterium; assembly: GCA_902588315.1. Taxonomy (GTDB): domain Bacteria; phylum Pseudomonadota; class Alphaproteobacteria; order Pelagibacterales; family Pelagibacteraceae; genus Pelagibacter. The sequence continues at coordinate 67,339 of CACIOP010000004.1, read as the reverse complement.
ATTCCTGTTGTTCCTCAAAAGCACACTGTGTTTAGAGTAAAATGTCCAACATATATAAAAGAGATGCCACTAAGTGGAGACTTAACAACTGGTGTTTATTGGAGACCAGAAGGAGGGGAATATTTAGCAGGATCACCTATTTCTGTATTTGATGCAGATAATTTGGAACCAGCTTGGAATGATTTTGAGGAATTAGTTTGGCCAGCTCTTGCAAAGAGAATACCTGCCTTTGAAGAATTGAAGTTAACTGGTGGATGGGCAGGTTACTATGATTGTAATAGATTAGACAATAATGCAGTTGTTGGTAAGCATCCAAAATATGATAATGTTTACATGGCTTCTGGATTTACAGGCCGGGGATTAATGCAGGCACCAGGTATCGGGAGAGCCTTAACTGAGTTAATCACAACAGGATCATACCAAACAATTGATATAAGTGATTTTGCAGTAGAGAGAGTTTTGGGTAAAACAGCTAGGCCAGAGCCCTACGTTCTATAAATTAAGTTCCACAAAAAGTTTGATATTTTTCATTGTTCGATGGAGCAGGCGCTTGATATTCTTTAATATTATTCTGATTGTCATAAGGATTTTTTAAAATAGCTAATAACTTTTTCATTTCATCTAGACTTCCTTTGTCTGCTTCAGCTAAAGCTTTCTCTACTTTATGATTTCTAGGAATTACAATTGGATTATTTGATTTCATAAGTTTGCTTTGTTTTTTCTTAGTTGAATTATTTAACTCAGATCTTTTTTTCCATTCATTTTTCCAATTGATAAAATCATTATTTTTGTAAATTTCATCAGAGTTGATATCCATTAGATTACAAAAAGTATTTGTGTAATCTGCTTTATTTTTTTCCATCCAATTAAACAAATCATTAATTAATTTTTTATCATTTTTATCCTCACCAAATAGACCTAGTTTATCTCTCATCATATTTAACCATTTATTTTCATAAATATTTTGGAAATTATCTATTAAATCTGTTGCTAATTTAATTGCAGTTTCTTCATTTTTATGAATTAGAGGGATTAAACATTCTGCAAATCTTGCTAAATTCCACTTTGTAATTGGTGGTTGATTAGAAAAGGCATATCTTCCAAATTTATCGATTGAGCTAAAGACAGTTTTTGGATCATAATGATCCATAAATGCGCAAGGACCATAATCAATGGTTTCACCTGAAATTGTCATATTATCAGTATTCATAACCCCATGAACGAATCCAACTCGCATCCAATTGATTACTAGCTGGCATTGCTTTTCCATTACAAGATTTAACAAGTCTAATGCTTTTGAATTTGATGTTTTAATTTCTGGATAATGTCTCTTTATTGTGTAGTCGACTAAAGTATTTAAATTTTCAATATTTTGAGTTGCAGCTATGTATTGAAATGTTCCAACCCGAAGGTGACTTGATGCAACTCTTGTTAATATAGCGCCCTGTAAAAGATTTTCTCTTACAACTTTCTCTCCTGTTTTGACTACAGCAAGACTTCTAGTGGTTGGAATATTTAATGAATGTATCGCTTCACTGATAATATATTCTCTAAGCATAGGTCCTAGTGCTGCTCTTCCATCACCACCTCTAGAAAAAGAAGTTCTTCCTGAACCTTTAAACTGAATGTCAAAACGATTATCATTTTTAACTAAATGCTCACCTAATAAAACTGCTCTACCATCTCCTAACATTGTAAAGTGTCCAAATTGATGACCCGCATATGCTTGCGCAATGGTATTAGTTTCTTCTGGTATAGAGTTTCCAGAAAATATTTCTGCTAATTTTTTTTTGTCTGTTTTTGTAAAATCTAAATTTAAAGTAGAAGCTAGTTCCTCGTTTAAAATTACTAATTCTGGATCATGAACAGGAGTTGGTTTAATATTTTCTTTAAAAGTATCTGATAACTTTGAATAAGTATTATCAAAATGCCAACCAATGGTCATTTTAATTAACCAACTTCAGCTTGATTTTCTTTTGGTTTAACTTCTGTTTTAAATTGATTGGAGATTTTTTGTACTTCAACAGAAGATACTTTGTATTCAGCACACATTGTTTCTTCATCTTTACCATGACCTGTTACCATATTAACCATATGCTCTGGGAAATGGAACGTAGTAAACACAATTCCTTCTTTAACTTTATCTGTAACCTCAACTTTAAGAGCAACCTCACCTCTACCTGAATAAAGTCTTCCAATATCACCAGTATTTAGATCTCTATGAGCTGCATCTTTAGGATGAATTAACAAAACATCTTCATCAACAATATTTATATTTTTTGTTCTTCTAGTCATTGTTGCTGCGTTGTAATGTTGTAAAACTCTACTAGTTGTTAAAATCAAAGGGTAGTCTTTTTGATTAGCTTCTATTTCTGATGATTCTTTCCAATCAAAGTTTTTTAATCGGCCTTTACCTAGTTTAAATGTTTCTGTATGTAAAATTTTTGTATCGGTTCCATCTTCTTGGACTGGCCACTGTAATCCAAATTTTCCGAGTCTCTCTCTAGTAACTCCTTTAAAGAAAGGAACGATATCAGCAATTTCTGCTAGAACTTGATCTGCATCATAAGTTGGCTGATCAAATCCTAATTTTTGCATCATCTCAGTTACAATTAATCCATCAGGTTTAGTGCCTGGTAAAGGAGTTACAGCTCTGTTCACTCTTTGAATTCTTCTCTCAGTGTTCGTAAAAGTTCCATCTTTTTCTAAGAACGTTGTACCTGGAAGAACAACAGTTGCTAATTTTGCTGTTTCACTCATAAATATTTCTTGAACAACTAAAAGTTCTAAAGAGTTCATAGCCTCAATAACATGTGCGCTATTAGGATCTGTTTGAACAATATCTTCTCCAATGATCCATAAACCTTTTAATTCCTTGTTTATTGCAGCTTCAAACATTTGAGGAATTTTTAATCCTGGCTTAGTTGGGTGCGTTACTCCGTATTTTTCTGTGTAGAATTCTTGATGCTTTTCATCAGCTACAGGAAAATATCCGGCACCTTGGTGTGGTTGACATCCCATATCCGCTGCACCTTGAACATTGTTTTGACCTCTTAAAGGATTAACTCCGACACCTTTTCGTCCAATGTTTCCAGTGATCATTGCTAGATCTGCAATTAACATTACTGTTTTAGATCCCTGTTCGTGTTCAGTAACTCCTAAACCATGGAACTCCATTGAATTTCTTGCAGTAGCATATGCAATTGCTGCTTCTTTAACTAATTGTTTATCTACGCCAGCTATTTTTGCTAAGTGATCTACATCTTGTCTTTCAATTTCTTTTAAGAAATTATCAAAACCTTCAGTTCTATCTCTTACAAAATCTGCATTATAAAGTTTTGATTTGATAATAAAGTGCAACATCATATTTAGAACTGCAACATTAGTTCCTGGTCTTAGTTTAATATGATAATCAGCAAGTTTTGCAAGTTCAGTTGTGACTGGATCAAGTACAATTAATTTTTTACCTTTCATAACTTGCTGTTTTATTTTTGCACCTGTTACAGGATGAGCATTTGTTGGATTAGCTCCAATTACCAAAAATAAATCTGCATGATAGATATCTTCTGTAGAGTTAGTTGCTGCTCCAGTCCCAAAAGTTTGTTGCATTCCCCAAGCTGTTGGTGAATGACAAATTCTTGCACAACAATCTACACTGTTAGTTCCCACAGCCGCTCTAATCATTTTTTGAAAAACATAATTTTCTTCATTCGTACATCTTGCAGAAGAAATTCCAGCAAAGGCATCTGGACCGTTATCTTTTGTAATTCTGTTCATTTCTTTTTTAATAAAATCATAAGCTTCATCCCAAGAAGCTTCTTCAAACTTTCCATTTTTTTTAATTAAAGGTGTTTTTAATCTGTCTGGATGGTCATAAAAACTAAATGCATATCTTCCTTTAATACATGTATGACCAGCGTTTACCTCTGTTTGCTTTGGAGTATCTATTGCAACAACTTTATCATCTTTTATTGATGCTTCTAAATTACATCCAACACCACAGTATGAACAAGTTGTTCTAACTTTTTTATCTACAGCTGCAGATTTAGATTGGAAAACATCTGAAATTGCATCCGTTGGACATGTATGTGCACATGCTCCACAAGATACACATGAACTATCTCCAAACATCATATCATTATCAGTTGTTATTCTAGATTCAAAACCTCTTCCGCTCATCGTTAGTACAAATGATCCTTGAATTTCATCACAAGCTCTGACACATCTTCCACAATTAATACAATTGTCTAAATTCATTCTCATGTAATCGTGAGAAGTATCTCTTGGTATACCTTTATGCTGTTTAGGACTGTTGTATCTGTGATCAGCAACTCCTAAATCGTTTGCTACTGTTTGTAATTCACAATTATTATTTACCTCACAAGTATCACATTCCATTGAATGGTCTGTTAAAACTAATTCAACAATATTTTTTCTTAGATTTGTTAAAGTTTCATTTGAAGTAAAGATATGTTGGTTTTCAGCAACCGGAGTATGACAAGATGCAACCACTCTTGTTGGACCATCTTTTTCTAAAGCAACTTCTACCGAGCAAACTCTGCAAGCACCATAAGGAGCTAGGTTAGGATCATCACATAAAGTAGGTACTTTTTTTTCACCTACATAGCTTTTTACAAATTTTAAAATAGATGTGTGTTTAGGACCAATTTCGTATGGTTTTCCATCAATATAAGCAATTTTTCTTTTTTCTGAGCTCATTAATTATCTTTCACCATATCATTTTTCATTTCATCACCAAAGTATTTTAGAATGTTCTGAATTGGAGTTGGGATTGCTCCACAAAGAGCACATAAGCATCCTTTTTGCATTGTAACCAACAATTCTTCTAGTAATTTTAAAGGAATTTTAGCTGTTTTCTTCTTAGCTTGATCAAACATCTCCTTACCTCTGTAAGATCCAAGTCTTCCTGGGAAACATTTCCCACATGATTCTTCAGCTGAGAATTCAAACAAGTGATGAATATATTCAGCCATTGGAAAATCTTTTGGAATACTAACTACACTTGCGTGACCTAACATAAAACCTTTTGCTGTGAACTCTTGAAAATCTAAATTTAAATTTTCTATTTCACTTAAAGGAACAACCCCACCTAATGGGCCTCCTATTTGAAAAGCTTTAACAGGCTCTTTATATCCACCACCAATTTCATTAAATATTTTTTTCATTGGTGTACCCATATCAATTTCATAAACGCCTGGGTTGTTAAAGAAACTATCTAAACAAACTAATTTTGTTCCAGCTGATTTTTTATTTCCAACTGAAGAAAATTTTTCTGATCCATTTAATAAAATTCCAGTTGCAGCAGCCAATGTTTCAACATTATTAACCACAGTTGGTTTTTTATATAACCCTTCTGTTACAGGAAACGGAGGTCTAACATCAACTTCTGCTCTTCTTCCTTCAATAGATGCAATCAAAGCTGTTTCTTCTCCACAAATATAAGCACCTTGTCCTATACAAATTCCAAGATCAAAAGAAAAATCAGTTCCTAAAATATTTTCACCTAGTAAATTTATTTTTTTAAGTTCATTGATGCAGCCATTAATTGCTTCAATAGATTTAGGATATTCACCTCTAATGTATAAAACTCCTTCATTGCTTCCTATCACATAACCACAAATTACCATTCCAAAAATAACTTTTAAAGGTTGGTCCTCTAATAAGTATCTGTCTGAGAAAGCTCCAGAGTCACCCTCATCCGCATTACAGATAACATATTTTTTATCTCCTTTTGCTTTGCTACAGAAATCCCATTTCATTCCTGTTGGAAAACCTGCACCACCTCTTCCTGTTAAATTTGAATCTAATAATGATTTTATTATTTCTTTTTTATCTGTTTTTATAAATTTACTTAATTGCTCTTTGAATTGATCTGTTGATGATAATTTGTCATCCATTAAAAAACTTGTTGTAGCAAAACTTTTTGAGAAAAATTTTTCTTGCTTAATTTCCTCACCTTTAATTATTTGGTCAATTTTTTCTATATCTTTACCAGCATAATTTTCTCCATCATAATGGAAAGCATGGTTTTCATAACAATGACCTAAGCAGAACATTTCTCCAACTTTGTCATCACCTAGTTTTTCTTTTAATTTATCTTTTAATTTGTCTTGAGTACCTGCGCACATGCATGCACTACCGTTACAAACAAAAGCTTTCTTTTCTCTATGAGAGGGTCTTAAAAACTCATAAAAGGATTCTGCACCATGAAGAGTTGAAACACCTAGGTTATGTTTTTTGGCAATTTCTTTAATATCTTGTGGATTATCGCTTAAGGTATTTTCTGAGATTTGCTTAAATAGGTTGTCTTTTAAGCCTATTCTTCCTGATAAATTACTTATATTTTTTGACACAAATACCCTTTTATTAATTTAGCCCACAATAACTTTTTTGTTATTTGTGTAAATATTAAAACTGTCCCTCTTTACGAAACCAACAAGGGTAATGTCAAATTTATTCGCTAAATCGATAGCAAGACTAGTTGGCGCACCAACTCCTATCATTATACCTATATCCGTCATCAAGACCTTTTGAACCAATTCAAAATTTAGTCTACCTGAGCATGTTATAAATTGGGTTTTCGGATCAATTTGATTGCTCTTTAATGCACAACCAATAAGTTTATCTAAAGCATTGTGCCTTCCTACATCCTCTCTGACAGCAACCAATTCTCCATTGCTAGTAAAAAGACCACTTGCATGAATTCCACCTGTTTTACTAAATTCTGATTGACCTTCTCTCAATGTATCTGGCGATTTAACAATTACCTCTTTTTTGATTTTGGGTTCTGATGAATGTGTTTTGTTTTTTTTAATTATTTCTAGAGCATCAAGTGAAGATTTTCCACATACACCACACGATGAATTAGTTAAAAAATCTCTTTTTATTTTTGAAATATTCACATTTTCAGAATTATTTAAAGTTGCTAATATTTTATTTTGAATATTGTATTGACCAACTTTATCTCCATAACTTTCTATTGAGTCAATATCACCAATATTTGTTATAATTTGTTCATTATATAAAAATCCTCTTACAAGATCCTCATCATCACCTGGAGTTCTCATTGTTATAGATAAACTTTGATTTATCCATTTATCAGTTTCTTTATACTTTAATGAAATCTCCAATGGTTCTTCAATTGAAATTAAATCATCTATATTTTCAAACTCGTTAGATGAATATTTTAAAACTTTGTATTTGGAATTCATAAAATTATTTTAGAGGATAGTTTTTTTTTAATAAATATTTGTTAATTATGATTGCTATTAACAATATAATTATACTACCAAAAATTATTGGATTAATTAAATAATCATAAGAAGCACTTCCAATAATAACTATGATTGGATTTCCACCAGCAGGTGGATGGACAACATTAAATAAAATCATTAAAAAAACTCCAGCTCCAACAGCAATTGCAATACTGATATAAATAGGTAACGGAATATAGTTTACAAAAATTACTCCTACTAAAGCAGTTACCAAATGTCCAAAAAAAACATTTTTTGGTTGTGCAAACGGGCTTTCAGGAAAACCAAATAGTAAAACCATTGAAGAACCAAAAGAGGCTGCAATAAAATATCCGAGTGTACTTTTATAAGTAAGGATTGTTAGCACACCAATTGTAAATGCAGAAAAAAAACCTGCAATTAATGCTTTTTGCAATAATGGTTTTGTAATTTTGATCATTTATATTTTTAACGCTTTTGCAATAGTTCTTAAAGGTAAAAGCAAACACTCTTTCCTTGAAAGATTTTTTTTATCTAAAATTTCTTTAAAATCTTTCCAATGTTTTTCCATACTTACTTTTGCGTCCTCAAAAAGTTGCTCACCAACTTTTATAAATTTTTTAACATCATCAACTTTTTTTTCCTTAATTTTTCTGGATAATAGACTGACTGATGCCTGACAATAAACACACGATTTACACTGATAACCCATATCTTTTACAACATCTTCTTTGACAATTAAGCTTATTTCCATCTCATCACCACATAATGGATTTTTGTGTTTTGACTTATGAGTGTAGTTTTCAACAACTTTATTATTTTCGGTATGGGCTGCTATTTCTAAAATTCTTAAATCCATTTAATTTCTTTAATTCAACTTTGAATGTTTTATATTTTATAGATGGATCATAACAATATTTTAGGCACTGTGCTAGCAGGCGGTAAGTCACAAAGATTTGGAGAAGACAAATCCCAAGTAAAGTTAGCTGGTAAATTGTTAATTGATCATATGTTGACTGAAATTATTGATGAATTCAAGGAACTCTTAATAGTATCAAATAATAAAATTAATTTTCATAATTCAGAAAAAATTTCAATAATTGAAGATTTTGAAAAAGGTCTTGGTCCGTTAGGTGGAGTTTTATCAGCTATGAAATGGATAAAAGAAAATCAAAAAGACTACAAATGGATAGCAACTTTCCCTGTAGATACACCTTTTTTTAAAAGACAAATACTTAAAGATTTTATTCACAATATTAATTTCAATGAAAGTGATTTATTTTTTATTAAGTCAAACAACACACGACATAATATATTTGGCTTATGGTCGATTAATTTAATAGATAAGTTAGAGAAGGATCTAAAAAATGGACAAAGAAAAGTAGAGTTGTGGGCTAATAATATTGGGGTAAAAATAATTAATATGGAGTTTTCAAATAATGATCCTTTCTTTAATATAAATACAAAAGAAGATTTAAAAAAAGCAGAAGAAATATTCAAAAATGATTAGTTACGAAAAATCAAAGACAATTTTAAAAAAAGCAAAAATTAAAATTAAAGATGAAACTATAAAGAGTGTAAATTCTCTAAATAGAGTAGTTTCTACCAATATTTATTCTAATATAAATTATCCAGCAGGTAATAATGCTGCATTTGATGGGTTTGCAATTAATTCAAAAGACACTAATGGTTTAAAAAAAAAATTCCCGAAAAAATTTAAAATAATTGGTTCAATTGCTGCAGGAATGAAACCATTTAAAAAAAAAACAAAAAAGTTTGATACTGCCGAAATAATGACTGGAGGAATTATACCAAAGGGTTTTGATACAATTATTCCTATAGAACAAATAATTTTTGCGCCTAATAAAAAATATATTTTAATTGATCAAAAAATAAAAAAATTTAATCATGTTAGGTTTGTAGGTTCAGATTATAGAAAAGGAGAGGTTGTAATAAAAAAAAATACAATTGTTCAACCAAATCATATTTTAGCTTTTAAAAGTTTAGGAATAAAACAAATTAAAGTAAAAAAAAAAATTAATATATTATTTTTTTCAACTGGAAACGAAATATCAAACAAAGACAATATTCCAAATTGGATGGTAAGAAATTCTAACACACATTATATTAAAAACTTAAATCAAAATTTTTTATTTAATTTTAAAAGTGGAAGTATTTTAAGAGATAATCACCAAAATATTTTTAAACAAAAAATAAATAAATTAATTAAATCTAAAGATGATATTATTATTACGTCAGGTGCAGTGTCTGCAGGCAAGTTTGATTTTATACCTGATGTTGTTAAAAAATTTAAGTTATCAAGCTACTTTAAAAGTGCTGCAATAAGGCCAGGAAAACCAATAATGTTTGCAAAAATTAAAGGGAAAGAAAAGGCGATATTCGGACTCCCTGGAAATCCAATTTCTTCGGCTGCATGTTTTAGATTTTTTGTAATTCCATATATTTTAAATGCTTTAGGATTATCAGAAGAAAAATCAATTAAAGCTATTTTGACAAATAGTTTTGATAAAAAAAAGAATTTTACAAGATTTGTAAAAAGCCAATTAAGCACAACTAAGAATGGAAAAATAAATGTTGAAATTTTAAAAGGTCAAGAGTCTTTTAGAATTAAATCATTTGTAAAATCAAATATTTGGGTTTTGTTACCAGCAGGTAAATCAAAATTTAAAAAGGGAGATATCGTTGATTGTTTTTTCCCCAACCTTTCAAATCAAAATTTAGTTTAGAAACGTATTTTTGTTGTAGAAAATTCTATTTACAATTAGATTTCTGAATATGTTAGAGTTGAGAAATCCAAGAGTAGCTATTCCCGTTGTACTTTTTGCTGGTCTATTGTGGTCGTTTGGCCCATTAGTGGTTCGATACATGGATAATCCGCAATTGGTACCTTGGCAGTATATTTTTGGCAGAGGTTTAACAATTTTCATCTTATTAAATCTTTATTTATTTTTCGAGGAAGGAAAAAATTTTTACAAAAACTATTATAAAATAGGATTATCAGGGGTAATTGGTGGATCTGGATTGGGGATCGCCATGATTACATTTATTTATTCAATTACAAATACTAGCGCCGCAGTTACTTTACTTTGTTTGGCAGCAATGCCTTTTTTTACAGCATTATTAGCATTTTTATTTTTAAAAGAAAAAATTTCTCTCAATGTTTGGATATCAATAATAATTGCAACAGTTGGTATTATTATTATGGCACTTGGAAATACTGGTGAAAAATCATTAATTGGTTTTGTATTTGGTTTAACTTCCTCAATTGGTTTCTCAGTTTTTTCTGTAACTCTTAGATGGAGAAAAGAAACACCAAAATTCACAACGGTAGCTTTTGCTGGTTTCTTTTGTTTTGTGTTTGCAACAATTATGATTTTATCAAACAACTTAGTTTTCTTTTCATCTAGCTATAACGGAGCTTTATTTTCTTTGCATGGGACACTAGTTTGTTTTGGTTTAATTTTATATTCAATTGGATCTAAAGCGATACCAGCAGCAGAATTGACACTTTTATCTTTAACTGAAGTTGTAGGTGGAATTTTTTGGGTTTGGTTGCCATTATTTGGAATTAATGAAGTACCATCCACAAATACAATAATCGGTGGTTTTTTTCTTTTTGTATCTATATTTTATTACAGTTTAATAATGAGATGGAACAAAAGATATATAGCATTAAATTAATATGGAACGACCAGATTTTTTTGAACTTAAAAACGGTGAAAAAGTAAAATTACCATTTACTGATAAAGAATATAACGATCGAGTAAGTAAACTTAGATCAGTGATGAATAAAAATAATTTAGATATGGTTATCTTAACATCTATGCATAACGTTGCATATTACACAGGTTTTATTTATTGTTCTTTTGGAAGACCATACGGATGTGTGATCACTCAAAATAAAATCTCAACAATTTCAGCCAACATTGATGCAAGCCAACCATGGCGCAGATCCCATTGTGATAACGTTATTTATACTGATTGGAAAAGAGATAATTTTTTAAGAGCTATTGTCTCAATTATTGGAAGGGATGAACCTCCAAAAAATATTGGAATTGAAAATGATCATGTCACTTTAGACATGCGAGAAAAAATAGGGTCTATTTTTACTTTCTCTGTGTTTAGCGATGTTTCAAAAGATCTAATGAAACTTAGAATGATTAAATCAAACGAAGAAATTGAGATCATTAGAAATGGTGCAAGAATTGCAGACATTGGCGGTGAAGAAATAGTTAAAAATATTAGAGAGGATAATACGGAGATTGAAGTAGCAATAGCAGCAAGAGATAGAATGGAAAGAGAGATTGTTAAAAGCTATCCAGGTGCAGAGTACATGGACACTTGGGTATGGTTTCAATCGGGTATCAATACAGATGGGGCTCACAATCCAAAGACTAATAGAAAATTAGTTAAAGGAGATATTTTATCTTTAAATACTTTTCCAATGATCTCAGGCTACTACACTGCACTTGAGCGAACTTTATTTTTAGATCATGCCGATGATGCTTCTCTTAAAGCTTGGGAGGCAAATGTTAAAGTTCACAAACGTGGATTAGAATTAATTAAACCAGGTGTTAAATGTTCTGATATTTGTCATGAGCTTAACGAACTTTTTGCTGAACTTGGTTATCTTCAGTATCGAACTTTTGGTTACGGACATTCATTTGGTATGCTTTCTCACTTTTATGGAAGAGAAGCTGGTTTAGAATTAAGAGAAGATATTGATACTGTTCTTGAGGAAAATATGGTGGTGTCTATGGAACCAATGATAATGATCCCAGAAGGTAATCCTGGTGCAGGTGGATATAGAGAACACGATATTTTAGTGATTGGTAAAGATGGAGCAGAAAATATTACAAAATTTCCTTTCGGCCCTGAGCATAATATTATAAAAAACTAATCTTTATGAGCGAAAATAAAACTATTGTTAATAGTTGGAATGAGTGGGATCCGTTAAAACATGTAATTGTTGGCAGAGCGGATGGTACTTGTATACCAGCACCAGAACCAGCATTAGATGCAAAAGTTCCAGAAGACAGTGATATGAGAGGTCAGTTTGGACCAAGAACAAAAGACACAGTCGATAAAGCAAATGAATTATTAGATAACTTTTCAAACATGCTTGAAAAAAGAGGTATTAAAGTTGATCGACCAACACCAATAGATTTTAATCAAAAAACATCTACACCTGATTGGGAAGCAGAAACCATGTTTGGTTGTATGCCTCCAAGAGATGTTTTGTTAACAGTAGGAAACGAAATTTTAGAAGCTACAATGAGTTATCGTTGTCGTTGGTTTGAATACTTATGTTACCGACCACTTCTAAAAGATTATTATAATCAAGATCCTAATATGAGACACGAATCTGCTCCAAAACCAAGATTAACGGATGCAGATTACAGAAAAGATTATCTTTCAGATAAAATTGGTGTTCAAAAAAGGTTAGAGTGGACTGAAAAAAAATATTTTGTAACCACTGAAGAAGAACCTTTATTTGATGCAGCAGATGTATTGAGATTTGGAAAAGATTTAGTTGTTCAACATGGTTTTACAACAAATTTAAAAGGAATTGATTGGCTAAAGAGACATTATAAAGATCACAGAGTTCATGCGGTTAACTTTCCAGGTGATCCTTATCCAATTCACATTGATGCAACTTTTACCCCAATTAAAGAGGGTTTAATTATCAATAACCCACAAAGAAGACTTCCTAAGGAACAAAGAAAATTATTTGAGGACAATGGTTGGGAAATTGTTGATAGTGCTCAACCAGCACATAACGAACCACCTCCATTATGTTATTCATCAACTTGGCTATCAATGAATGTTTTAGTATTAGACCCTAAGACTGTATGTGTGGAAAAAAGTGAAACATATCAAGCTGAACAGTTGAATAAATTAGGAATGGAAGTTATACCAGTAGAACTTAGAGATGCCTATGCTTTTGGCGGAGGTTTACATTGTTGTACTGCTGATGTTTACCGAGAAGGTGAGTTAAAAGATTATTTTCCAAAACAATAATTAACTTGGATTTTGTTTTAAAAATTCAATATATTCAATAACGTCATTATATTTTTTATCAGGGATATCTTTGTAGCTTGCATTGAATTTACTTTTTACACATATGGCAACATGAGCATATGGGTTTCTTCCCTTAGGATGATTTGGATGGTCCGGTAATTGTCCTACCAAATAATCGCCAGCTTCCTGAATAATTTTCCAGAGTTTACTTGCATTTTCTTTATTCATATTGATGATTTTTATCTAAAAAATAAACTTTTTCTAATATCTATAATTTCTCTGATCTTTTTTTCTTTAATAGCATTCCAAGAAACAAATAAAGTACACAATTGATACAGGGCAAATATCTCATTTTTTTCATTTTGGGATAAATCACTATCTGCCTCTACATAGTCTTTAAAATGAGAAATATTATTTCTTGCACAGTTTAAATAATATTTACAAGCATCTGTTACTGTAGCGGTTGACCACCAGCTTGAGTCTTTGAAAAGATTAGATATTTCTTGATAAAAAGAACTTGTTTCAGAAATAAACAAATCTTTTTGAACATTTTCTGAAAACTGATTTAATTCAAATTGAATTAAAGCTAATATTTTTTTTTCGCTACTTCTCTTAACATGTAGTTCAATAACATTTCTATATGACATAGAATTAATTTTATTCCAATTATTGAAAAAATCATTTGGTGCTTTGTTAATATCACTCATAGTTAATTAAATTTTTTAAATTTACTATTAAAATTACACTAAATTAACTATGCCAATATTAACAGTTTTAATTTTAAATTTTTAGTCTAGTGAAAATTAAATGAAAAAATTATTTATATTTTTATTTATATTTTTAAATATTGTTAATTATTCCAAGTCAGACGATTTCTTTGAAGATATAACTTATCAAATATTAGAAAATCAACCTAGATTAAGTTATGGAGTGTCCGTTTCAGATGTAAACAACGATGGAAATTTTGAATTTATTGTAACTGGATTTGGATTTAACAATTTAGCCTTAGCTCATAAAAAGGGTATTTTGTTTAATTCAATTAACCAGAGTGTATTTATAGACAAAAATCGTAAAACTATAGGAGTAGCATCGTGTGATATTGATCAGGATGGTTATGAGGAAATATATTTTTTAAATACAGACACATATAGTGGAAACAAAAGATATTCAGATAGGTTGTTAGATTTTGATGGAAATAAATTTTTTGATTTATTTGAATTAGAAATAAACCAAAAAAATTTAAATCTTACAGCAGGTAGATCAGTTGTATGTGTAGATAGAAATGGAAATGGAGCTTATGGAATATATGTTGCAAATTATGGTGGGCCTACAAGATTTTATGAAAAAGATGGAAATGAAATAATAGACAAAGCTTCAGAGCTAGGTATTGATAAAATTACTGGAGGTAGAGCGGTTATTTCAGGTAATATTTTATCTGGAAGATCTGATATTTTTGCTGCAAATGAAAGAGGGGAGAATTTTTTATATTATAATAATAATGGAAATTTTGTTGAACTTGCAAAAGATTATGCAGTTGATGATACCTTTCAAAACGGTCGTGGAACTGCGCTAAGTGATATTTATTATAGAGGTAGATTAGATATATTAACTTCAAATTGGGAAGGGCCTCATCGAGCATTTGTTTTAAAAAATAATAAGTTTGTAGATATAGCTGACAAACAATTTAGCGCCCCATCGAGAATTAGAACAGTAATCTCTGCTGATTTTGATAATGATGGTTATGACGAAGTATTCATGAATAATATTGGCGAGCCAAATAAATTATTTAAAATTTTAGATAATGGTGAGTTCAAAGAAATAAATATTGGAAATGCTTTAGAAACTAATGGATTAGGAACAGGAGCTGCAGTAGCCGATATAGATGGTGATGGAATACTTGAGCTTTTAATATCTCACGGAGAATCTGGTTATCAGCCTTTAACTTTATATAAGGCAAATTCAAAAAAAAATAATTTCTTAAGGATTAAGCCAATTAATATGCACGGTGCTCCAGCAAGAGGCGCTACTGTAACTCTTGTTTCAAATTTAAGAACTCATTCTAAAACAATAGATTCAGGCTCAGGATACTTGTGTCAAATGGAGCCAGTGGCACATTACGGAATTCGAAAAAATGAGAGAAATATTAAAATTGTTGTTACTTGGACAAATGGAGAAGAAAACACTTTTGAAATTAATGAATTAAATAAAACATTGGAAATTAAACAAAATAATTAATGTTTTTATGAAAAAATTTTTTTTTATAATATTTACCGTATTTTTAGTTTTTTTTCATAACTCAAGTTTAGAAGCACAAGAAAGAAATTATTATCAAGAGTTAGTAAATGAATGGAGTAAAATATTCCCAGATAGAAATAGAAATGCTGCTGGTCCAAAATTTTTTAAACATATATTAAACAAAGATATTACTTATCAAGAATTTGTTGAGTTTAATAAACTTTATTGTGCTGTATCTGGTTCATTAATAGATCCTAATGCTGATCCTGAAAAAGTATATTTAGAAGAAGTTGGTACAAATAAAAAAGTTTGTGGTGATTATTATAGGTGCTGCATTCCATGTTCATGTGATTTAATGAAATATTCAAAAGTTGACAAAATGAAACATAAATTTAAAGATGTAGAAAAAGAGTTTTATGTTTTAACCATTAAAAACCCGTGTGGTAAAAAAAATTTTCCTAATCAAGTAAATAGAGATTATTTTTGTGACGGTGTAAGTATATCAAAACATCAAGTTGTAGAACTAAATAATAGGCTAGTTATTGGATTATTCCATCAAGCTAAATCTTGTGATAAATCCGAAATTGTCAAAATAGATAATCATCAAGTGACTGGTTTATTTTGTGAATTTAGAAACAATACGCCTGATGAACAATTACAAAGTGGAATGGGAGATATTTTCATAAAATTGGCTAGATAATTTTAGAAACAAAATGAGTAAAGAAAAAAATATTAAAACTTATGAACTTATTAAACAAGATAGATTTCTTGGTATTCTTGTTCATTTATTGACTGGATTAGGAATCGTTGCTGGTTTTTTTGCTTTAATTGCTGTTATGAATAACAACCAAAAAGCGGCTTTTCTTTGGCTTGGGTTTGCATTTTTAATAGACAGTGTTGATGGAACTTTAGCTAGAAAATTTAATGTGAAAAAAAATTTACCACATATTGATGGTAAAATGCTGGATAGTATAATTGATTTTTTTAACTATGTTATAATACCATCGGTAATGATTTATTGGTTTAGGTATGTACCTGACCAGTTTATTTTATTAATTCCTGTAATTTTAATTTTTATTTCTATTTATTCTTATGTGAACTTGAATATTTTAACAAATGATAACTACTATAATGGCTTCCCTGCTATTTGGAATGTAATTGTACTTTACTTTTATATTTTTGGTACTAGCCAAAATTTTAATTTGATATTTTTAATTTTATTAATATTACTAAAATTTTCTCCTTTAAAATGTATTCATCCTTTAAGGGTTAAAAAATTTAAAAATTTATCAATTTTTTTTGCGATATTTTGGTTTATCACCTCGATTTTACTTATTTTAATAAAGGACCTAAACATAAGCTCGGTATATGAGTTTTTCTTTATGTTTTTATGGGTTGTTTCAAATATTTATTTTATATCTGTAAGTATTTTTAAAACATTTAGAAATTAATTTATTTAATATGGGAGCCAGGAATTATAAAGTTTATTTTTTTTATCTATTGGAATTTCAATAATTTTATTTTGCCTAGATGAAGCATAGACAGCAGTAACAAATTCTAAAGAATTTCGAGCATCTCTTAGGGTTACCTCATCACTAGGTAAACCGCTAAGTTTATTTGCTATTTCCTCAAACATTCCAGCGTACCATGATTTGCTTTGTTTTACTTTAGATATTACATCTTCAATTTGACTTTGTGTAGTTGGCGTTCTTGGTAAAAAAGTCCACTCATCGTCAGCTGGGCTATAAGGTTTTTCAGGAGAAGCAGCAGACTCGGCAGTGAGTCCCTCAAAACAAAATCGAAGTCTACTAGTATCGTTTGCAGCTCCCAATGTGATAGAGCTTGTAACAAGAGTTCCATTTTCCATTTCAATTGAAAGGGCAGCACAATCCTCAACCTCAATATCATTTACTCTAGTTGATAGCTTAGCAAAAACATTTGAAACAGGACCTAGGATCATACTAACTAAATCATGAATATGAATAGAGTGACTTAAAATAGCTCCACCTTGTTCACCTTCCCAAGTTCCTCTCCAAGGTTTTGAATAGTAATCTTTACCTCTATTCCAATGAGTTTCTAAAGAAGCAACTAACGGTTTTCTTGCTAAACCAGATTTGATTAATGCTTTTAACTTCGAAAATCCTAGACCATATCGATATTGAAATACTGGGAAAATAATCTTACCAGTTTCTTCACTAATTTTTTCTAATTCATCTACTTCTTTAAGACTTGAAACTAATGGTTTTTCACAAATCACATGCTTTCCAGCTTCCATAGCTTTTTTACAAGCAGAAAAATGTAAATGGGGTGGAAGACAAATATCAATGATATCAATTTCTTTAACTTTTAATAAATCTTCAAAATTTAAAGAAACTTTTGTCTCATTATTTGATTGTAGTATTTTATCAATAGCCTCCCGTGTTAAACCACATAATGTATGAACATTAAATCTCCCAGATACTTTTTGAAAATCTTCGAAATGTTTTGCTCCTATATTGGTTCCAATTATTGCTACTTGATATTTTTTCATTTTTTTTCAGATTGCTCTTGAGCTTTAATAGCAAGTTCCATCGAAAGATAAGTAAGATCTTGAGGACATGCAGTTTCTGTTCTGTTTAAAACATCATTAATTAAATTACTAAAGTATGGCAGCTTAACATTAGAGCAGTCAATGTGTTTCACTTCTTCATTATTTGCTAAAAATAAATGATTACCTTTTTTCGATTTTGCTAAATCTGTATATTTTCTTATTTCAATAAAACCTTTGTCTCCAAGTATTAATAATCTTCCATCTCCCCAAGTTGGAAGGGCATCTGGAGTAAACCAATCTAGGCGTACATATCCGTGCCCACCATTACCAGTAAGGTTCACTTCACCAAAGTCTTGAAAACCAGGCATATCTTTCTTTGTTGTATTTTCTACTAATGCATGGTTGATTATTGCTTGATTTGAATTTGTAAAAACTAAAAATTGATGAATTTGGTGGGAACCAATATCGGTAATAATTCCTCCATAACTTTGACGATTATAAAACCAATCCGGTCTCTCATAGTTTCCTTGCCTATGTGGACCTGTGCCAATAGTTTGTTTTACTTTTCCTATTTTGCCTTCATTTACTAATTCTTCAGCTTTAGCAACTGCAGCAACGTGAAATCTTTCAGAAAAATTCACAGACCAGATTTTTCCAGTTTCTTTAACTGTGTTTTTCAAATTATTTAATTGATCTAGGGTAGTACAGCCCGGTTTATCTACCATAACATCTTTACCAGCTTTTAAAGCATCTATTGAATGACGAGCTCTATCTACAGGGATCGAAGATATTAAAATCATATCAATAGATGAGTCATTTAATATTTCCTCTTTATTTTCTTTTCTTTTAATATTTGGATACTTTTTATTAAATTCTTGAAGAGTAAAAGGATCTCCATCTGTCCAGAAATAATTACAGCTACAACCTTCTTTGATCATTTCATCTAGCATATCGAAAATATGACCATGATCTATTCCAATTACTCCAAGGTTAAGTGCTTTTTTCATAAACTAATAAGAACCTTTTTGTTTTGCACCTTTATAAAAAATTTCTTGCAAGTAATCATTTTCTTTTTTTCGAAGAAAAATACTTTCTTTATTCATAAGAGCTTTAGTTCTATTTATAATTTCATGATGATGATAGTTATCCTCTCCTCTTGCAATTTGAACACTATTTTTGCCTAAGATCTGTTTTACATTTGTCCCTATATAGCTTTGGATAACAAATCCTATTCTTCTGTCATTACTTTTGTTAATACCTGACCCATGTACTACTCTTGGATGATGTAAAGACATTTGACCAGCTTTTAGTTCTATAGATTTAACTTCGTCTTCAGGTACATTCTCTACTGTTTGTCCTCTAGTAAGCAAATTGCCTTCATTAAATTTCTCATTGTGATCTTTAATATTTAAATGTGATTTAGGCCACATTTTCATACATCCGTTGTTTTCGTTTGAATCTGTTAATGCTACCCATGCTGTAACTCAATTGAGTGGTTCTAATCCTATGTACTTTGCATCTTGGTGATAACTTACAAAACCTTGTTCTTTAGGGTTTTTAATAAACAAAGTAGTACTGCAAACTAATATGTTTTTTCCAATAATACTTTCAACTGCATCTAAAATTTTTGAATTATGAACAATCGAATCAAGTTTTGGTGAAATTAAATGAACATTATATCTTCCCGATTTATCAATTTCATTTGGCATTTTTTTTTCAATCAATTCTATTTCTTCTCTTGCCTCTAATGCTTCACTACTAGACAAAACTTCAATAGGGGATATGTATCCTTGATCTTCATACTGTTTAAGTTGATTTGATGATAGATAAGTCATATTATTTTGAAAAGATTATATGAGCTCAACTATTTCTTCAATAATTTATGGCGAAAGTATTTAAATTAGGTCTTACCGCTAACAACAATCAACCAATCAAGGAAGTGAATTCAATTGAAGTTTTAGCAAATAAAGGAATAGTAGGCGATCGACATTTTCATGACTTTAATGATCCTTACAATCAATTATCTTTAATAGAGGCTGAGAATATTGATGAATATAATATTAAATTTGGGCTCGATATACCTTACATCAATTTTAGAAGGAATATTGTTACAAAAGGTATTGAATTAAATGATTTAATTGGAAAAAAATTAAAGATAGGAAATGTTGAATTAGAGGGAATAGAATTATGTCGTCCGTGTCGACATTTGACTGAAATGCTCGATCAAAAAAATATCCTTAAAGAATTTATGAGAAAAGGTGGTCTTAGATGCCAAATTCTTTCATCTTCCAAAATTAATGTTGGTGATAAAATTGAAATAATTAATTAAGTTTTTACAGTTTCATTAACTGGGTTTTCATCAAGTGTTGCAGGTGCATCTGGATCTAGTTCTAATCCAGCTGGTGTAATTGTTGCTGGAACTGGTGTAAATGTTGAATCTGGGTTCTCAACAGTTTCTCTAACTTTCATTCTATACAACCCAAATATTCCGATTATCGCGTGTGCAATAATTAAAAAAACAAACAAACCATTCAATCCGAACCATTCCATAAAAATAGCACATAAAATTGGACCGCTAATTGCTCCAACTCCAAATATTAATTGTAATCCACCACCCGCAGCAACAAACTTAGATTTTGGAACAAAGTCATTTGTATGTGCAAGATTAAGAGAGAATAGTGGTAAACAAAAACTAGTATAAAGCCCAACTGCAATAAAAAATATTATTTTCCTGAAAGCAAATTCATTCATATAATAAATATTTTGAATAGGATCATTCGAAGTTAAAATTGCAATTAATGCTAGCAACGAACTTCCAAAAGTAGTGATGACTATTACTTTCCTTCTATCAAAAATATCTGAAAAATAACCAATTGGACCTTGACCTGCAACTCCAGCAATCGTTGCTGTAAACAAAAGTATAGATGTCTCTAATAAAGTAAATTTTGCGATTGTTGAATAAACAGAAATTAAAGAAAAGAAAGCTGCATGAATTATTCCAGTAAAGAAAGAACTTAAAGAACCAAGGGGTGAGATTTTATAAAGTTCTAAGATACTTATTGTTTCTATTTTTTTAAATTTAGGGGCAGGTCTTTTTGTTAATAAAATTGGAACTAGAGCAACAGAAAGCAAAATAGAAACCAAAATAAATGGTTCATAATCTTCAGGTTCACTTACATTAAGTAGAAGCATACCTAGGGCTAAACCAAAATAAATTACCATCATGTAAGCTGACAATAGTTGCCCTCTATTTTTGTTAGTTGCTCTATCATTGAGCCAACTTTCAGTAACAACGTAACAACTAACTAAACTTATACCTGTTATGAACCTACTAATTGTCCACATGAAGGGATTAATATAAACTACAGCGATTAATGCACTTAAAGATGCAAGAGAAGCAAATGCAGCAAATACTCTTATATGACCAACTTTTGAAACAAAATTAGGAGTAGTTCTTGAGCCCACAAAGTAACCAACATAATATCCAGACATTAATATACCAGTTGTAAAAACACTAAAGTCCTCAAGTACAGAACGAATACCCATTATCTGCATTTGTAATCCATGAGCTATCATCATGGTTCCAATACCTATAAAAAGGGCCCAGGATTTTTTTACTTCTTTTTGCATTTGTAATTTCTAATTTTAAATAATTGCTGGCTAAGTAGTTTTGGTTTGTGTTTTTTTTATGGCTAAGAAGGAGTGAATTGCGATAGTAAGTATGATCACAATCCCTCCTTGGATTGTCTCTATTGAAGGCTGTTCTTTGACAACCATCCAAACCCAAATAGGACCTAAAACAGTCTCCATTAAGAAGAATAAATTTACTTCTGCTCCAGTTATATATCTTGGCGCTAGCGTTACGAGTACAAAAGGAATTGCTACGCATAAAATACACATAGCTGGAATTATATAAATATCATTATTTTTTAACTCAAAACTATCAATAAAAAATAAAGCAACTAAAGCCACCACTAACTTACCAACTACAGCGGATGGCACTAAATTCAAACTTTTTCCAGCTCTTATTATTGTTGCACCAGCTGCAAGACCAGCAGAGGTAACAAATCCTAGAATATCACCATATATATTTCCTAATTTTACAGAGTCGTAAAAAATATAAAGCACACTTAAAAAAGTGATCACAATTGCAATTAATGTATTTCTATCTGGTTTTTCTTTTAAAAATATTGCTCCAAAGATAGCTGATAACATTGGAGCAAGAGCTACCATCACTAAAGTATTAGCCACATTTGTATTCTGAATAGATAAAACAAATGTGATATTTGTAATTGAAAAAGTTACAATATAAGCCACTCCATAAATTGAATTTCCATAAAGTAATTTAAAAAAATTAGATCTATAAATAATTAACATTCCAATAAATACAGTGACAAAAGGAATCATTCCTCTGTAAAAAACTAAGCCCCAAGTATCTACGTTTGATAATCTAATAAACAAACTATCTGGAGTGAGAAACATCACTGCCACAAAAGCCATTAAAGAACCTTTTTGTTGGTCGCTTAAATTATTCACGCTTTAAGCTCTTTCCAAAAAGTTTTAGCTAAATTTTTTCCTGATAGATCGTAAAGTGTTTTAAGTCCAGTTGGAGAGGTAACATTAATATCTCCATTGAGTTTTTGATCTATAAAATCAATTCCTGCAAAAAAAATATTTTCTTTTTTTAAATCTTTTGCAATTAATTTTGAAATTTTAATTTCTTTACTTGTTAATTTTATATTAGTTGGTTTTGCTCCTTTACTCATATTACTTAAAAATGAACCTTTCTTTGGGACCCTTGAAATTGCACCACATACTTTCCCATTTATAATAAAAACCCTTTTGTCTCCCTTACTTATTTTGGGAAGAAATTTTTGGCACATGATATGATCATGTTTTTTTATAAATTTATTAACCAATTTTGAATTAAATTTAGTTTGTAAATGAATATCATTTCCACTGAAACTATGGATGGGCTTTAAAATGACTTTTTTGTTTTTTTTGAAAAATTTTTTTATTTCATCCATATTTTGAGTAAAAATAGTAACTGGCATATATTTTTGATATTTTGAGGAATACAATTTTTCAGAAATATTTCTTACCGAGGTAGGATTGTTGATTATTTTAACTTTACTCTTTATTGTATCCAAAATGTATGTTGTCGAAATATACTCAAGATTAAATGGTGGATCTTGACGAATAAGAATAAATTTACATTTACTTAAGTCTAGATTTTGTTTTTTTATGATTTTATAGAATTTTTTATTACTATAATTAAATTTAATAAAAAAACCTTTAGCTGTAACTTTCGAATTAACAACTGACAAGTCTTTTGGATCATAATAGAAAATTTTATATTTTTTGTTTTGAATTTCGTTTGCTAAAAAAACACTTGTATCCGTTAAAGGATTTAGTTTAGAAGGATGGTTTCCTTGAACAGCAACAATTTTATTTATCATATAATTCGTCTAAATTTTCGTTTTTTGAAAATTTACTAATCATATGATCTGCGTTTGTTGTCTTATTATCAATTACTTTTTGTAGATGGTTTAGGAATAGAGTCTCGTTATTACCTTTTTTACTTAAAACATCTCTATTCTCTAAACCTTTTCTTGAAAGATCTAAAAGTGTAGATGACCAATAAAGAAGATCTTTACCCATTAATTGAGTATTAAATCCCTTTTGTGGTGCTTCTAGATAAGCGTTAATTATTTTATTGTTGTCCCATGTTGAAATTAATTCATGAACTTCGTCTAAATTTCCATAAAGCATACCTATATTGAAAGCTGGTCCTGCGCATAAACAATCCCAACCACAGGTATCCATAGATCTCAATTCAATATATTTCTTAACTCTGTTTTCAGTAAATATTGTACTTAAGTGAGTTGTTAAGTCTGCTTCAGTTGGAAGTCTATTTCCAATTTCTTGAATTTTTCCCTCCATAAAATCTTTAAAAATATATTTTCTACCTGAAATATACTGATCTTTATTTTGTATAAATAATATAGGAAAATTAATTACAAAATCTGCATATTTTTCAAAATTCATATTTTCAAAAAATAATTTAGGCAATCCACCTCTAGAAGTACTTTGCCATACTTTAGATCTATAAGATAAATAGTTACTATTTTTTTTCTCCACAATTGAGGAATTCGCAAATAAAGCGATTGCAATAGGTACAATTGAGTTAGCTACTCTGAACTTTTTAATAAAATCTTCTTCCGAACTATAATCTATATTTAATTGTGTACCACATGTTCGATACATCATGTCCAAACTAAGTTCGCCACCTAGAGGCATATCCTTAGTCATCAATTCATATCGTTGTTTAGGATTGTTTGGGATTTCACTTAATTTGGATATAGGATCGAACCCCGCACTAACAATTTTAATATCTAATTTTTTTGAAACTTGTTTTAATTCAAACAAATAGTCTTGTGACTCTGCACAAGCTTCGTGCATATGATTTAATTTATCTCCTGATAATTCTATCTGATTGCCTGGTTCAAGAGTTATATTTTTACCACCTTTATTAAGAGCAATGATATTTTCTTTTTCAAAAACTGCATTCCAGCCAAATTCAAGCAGGGCTGTAAACATTTCTTTTATTTTTGAATAATCAATCCTTTTATTGTTTGAATTATTAAATAAAAACTTTTCATGTTCGATCCCAATTTTGAAATTTTTGGGCTCTTTAATACCTGATTTAAAATAATTTATAATTTTTTCTTTTGAATCAATCATGCGCTGTAAGTAGTGATTTATACCTAAATTTAAAGATAATAATAAGGCTCTTTTGCGAATATTTTTTTAACTAATGGCTTAAAATCATCCAAAGACATACTTTTATAATCAGGATCAAAAGAACACTGATCATATTTTTCACAAAAATCTATGGTATCTTGATAGTATTTGTGGTCTTTAAATTTATCTCTTACATTTCTGTCACCACCTAAATGATGAGCGCTGTAGTAAGTTTGAAAAAGACCATGATGCAGAACAATCCAATAAGTTCTTTCTGAAACATAAGGTCTTAGTATAGATGCAGCATACTGAGAATGATTCATTGGTGCTAAATCATCTCCAATATCATGTAATAAAGTTGCAACAACCATTTCATCACTTTCTTTATTTTTAAAAGCTCTTGTTGCTGCTTGTAAGGAGTGTTCTAGTCTAGTGATTTTATAACCTTCTAAAGTAGTAGTTTGTTTTGATAAATAACTTAAAATTCTCTCAGCTGTTTGTCTTTCAAAGTTTTTTTCAAATTTTTCAAGAAGCTCATAATCTTCCTTAGTTCCGTTTTTCATTTCAGTAAAATTTACTGTTTTCATATTTTAATTATTTGATCTGGTACTTAGTAAAGATAACTGAGTTATTTTATTATCTCCTAATTCATCCACTAATTTAACAGGATATTCACCTGTAAAATAATGGTCTGTTAATTGTGGATATGTTTCGTTTCTTTTTTCAAAACCAATAGCTTTATACAATCCTTCTATTGATAAAAATCTCAAAGTTTTAGCTCCAATATATTCGCAAATTTCATCATTTGTTTTATTTGCTGCTAACAATTCTTTTTTTGTAGGTGTATCTACACCATAGAAATCTGGGTATCTTATTTCGGGGCATGCAATTTTAACATGAACTTCTTTCGCACCAGCATCATAAAGCATTTTAACAATTTTGTATGACGTTGTTCCCCGAACAAGTGAGTCATCAATTAGAATTATCTTTTTATTTTTAATTGTTGTTTGATTAGCATTTAATTTTAATTTGACACCTAAGCTCCTAATTTTTTGGCTTGGCTCTATGAAAGTTCTTCCAACATAATGATTTCTAATTAATCCATGTTCAAAGTTCATTTTTAATTCTTGAGCAAAACCCATAGCAGCAGCATTTCCAGAGTCTGGGACTGGAACCACTATATCGGCATCAGTATCATTTTCTTTTGCAAGTTCTCTACCAATGTTTTTTCTATGTTCATATGCGGTCTTTCCTCCTATTAGACTGTCTGGTCTTGAAAAATAAATATACTCAAAAACACAAGGCCTAACTTTTTTAGCAGGGAAGGGCTTAATACTTTTCAGTTCATTGTTTTCAATTAAAACTATCTCGCCATTTTCAACTTCTCTTACAAACTTTGCACCAATTATATCAAAGGCACAAGTTTCAGATGCTAAGACATAACTATTGCCAAGCTTACCAATTACTAATGGTCTAATTCCATAAGGATCTCTAACTCCAATTAAAGAGTTTTGAGTTAACATTACCAATGCATAGCCACCTTGAATTTGAAAAATTGCATCAATTACTTTATCAATTGTTTTTGTTCTCTTTGATTTAGCAATTAATTGAACAATCGTCTCAGTATCTGACGTAGTGTAAAATATAGCTCCATTTTCAACTAGTTTATTTCTTAAAGCTATTGAATTAGTAAGATTTCCATTGTGTGCAACTCCAATTCCACCTGCATTGGTGTCAGCGAAAAAAGGTTGTATGTTTCTTAATATATTGTTCCCAGTCGTACTGTATCTGTTATGGCCAATTGCATAATTTCCCTTAAGATTGTTAAGCACTTTTTCTTTGTTGAAATTATCACCTACGAAACCAAATCTTTTTTCAGAATAATATTTTTCCCCATCAAAAGTAACTATTCCACAACCTTCTTGACCTCTGTGTTGTAGAGCGTGTAGCCCAAGTGCTGTTAGAGCTGAAGCATCTTTTGCATTACTAATACCAAAAACTCCACATTCTTCCTTTAGTCTTGGATTATAGCTCTGTAATTTTTTCTTTAGAATCTTGATATGTTTTTTCATTAGGAAATTCTTTTATCAGATAACTACTACCTTTTTCTAAATATTGAAAGACGTATGATTTGTCAAAATTTATTGGCCATTTATCATAGTTATAAACGATATGAATACCCGAAAAGATACATACAGAAATAATGTAAGCTCTTATAAAACCAAAAAAGAATCCAAATGTCGTATCTAAGCCACCGATTCCTGTATATCTGACGGCTTTACTGATGCCTTTATTAACTAATAGAACCAAAAAGATAACAACCACAAATATTACTATTCCTAAACCTACATCAAGAACATACTCATTATCTATTATGTCTTTTACATAGGGTTTAATTTTTGGAAATAGAATTAATGTAATTATATATGCAAACAACCATTTAGCCATTGAGAGAATACTTAAAATGAAGCCTTTTTTGTAACAATTTATCAAAGAAAGAATTGTTAAAATTAAATAAATTAAATCAATTATCGATATTGCTTTATAAAAATCATTTATGATTTCTAACATTAAGATGATTTGCTAAAAGGTTTAATAATTAAGATTAATGCGGGAAGTAAAGTTAATACCGATATCATAGCTAATAACATAGCTAGTCCTGTAAACACACCAAAATAAATTGTTGGGATAAACTTTGATAACACCAAAATTGAAAATCCAAAAACAATCGTAATTGAAGTATTTAGTATAGCAACACCAACAGTTGAATGACACGTTTTTAATGTTTTTTTATAATCATTTATTTTATTAAACTCTTCTTTAAATCTATAAATATAGTGAATGCTATTATCTACAGCAATTCCTATTGTAATTGCTGCAATTGTGATTGTCATCATGTCCAAAGGTATTCCTAACAATCCAATTATTCCCAGTATAAAAAAGGCTGCAATAAAATTTGGAACAACACCAATCAACGAAAGCTTGATATTTCTAAATAATATTATGAACATTGAAAATATTCCAATCATAACTAATCCTAATGTTAAAATTTGAGATTTAAATAAGCTTTGTAATAAGTTATTAAATAATATTAATACACCTGCTAACTTGTAATCTTTTTCTTCTAAACCAAATTTATCTTTTAGATCAAAATTAATTTTGTTAATTAAATCATTTCTTCTTAAATCTTCCTGTGAGTCTATAATTCTCAAACTAATTCGAGCCTCATTATCTTTGATAGAAAGATAAGGATCGATAATTTCAGTTTTAATGCTCTCAGGAATTTTAGAGTAAAGCACTCCCATTTCTAAAGTACCTAGAGGTTTATTGTTGTTTAATTGAGTAGCAACCTCAATAATAGATGAAAAAGATAGAACTTTGCCAATTTCAGGTAAGCTATCTAAGTAATTATGAACAGATGTAATTAGATCAATTTTATCTTTGGTAAACCAGTATTTTTCATCATTAGTATCTTCTTCATCACCCCAATCTTCAAACTCGTCATCTTCTTCAGATTTTTTTACTTTTTTTTTCTCAGGAAATTTTATAATAACCTCTAAAGGAGTAGTTCCACCTAGCTCCTCATCTATAAGCTTCATACCCTTATAAATTTCAGTATTTTTATCAAAGTAATTTATAAAACTATTTTCAACTTCAAGCTTACTTATTCCAATAACACTGAATATTATAACTATTCCAGTTACTAAGAAGATAGAGTTTTTATTATTAATAGAAATTAGACTAAGTAAATTTGTAATTTTAGATTTCTGTTCTTTTTTAACGGTAATATTATTTGTGGGTGCGAAGTTTAAAAGGGTAGGTAGTAAAGTAAATGAAATGATAAATGATGTAATCAAACCAAAAGTCATCATCCAACCAAAATCAATAATAGGTTTTATTTCACTAAAAATTAAAGATAAGAATGCAAAAATTGTTGTTAGAACAGTATATAAAATTGGCCAAAACATTTTTGAAGTGGTTAAGTAAATTATTTCAAAATTATTTTTTGATGGAAAATCTTTTTTAATCTGAAGAAACCTTGTACTCATATGAATATTCATTGCCATTGTTAAAATCAACATCAGTGCAATAAAATTTGATGAGATGACTGTAACTTTCCATCCTAGCAATCCAAGCAATCCCGTCATTATTATCACAGAAAAAAGACAACTACTTATAGGGACTATAATCCAAAGAAGATTTCTAAAAACAAACCATAAAGTGACAATTATAAATAATAGAACCCCCAAACCAAAAACTATTATATCACTTTTTATAAAAGTCATCATGTCATCAGCAATCATTGGTATTCCACCAAGGTAAATTTTTCCAACATCACCATAACTTTGAATGACTTGTCTAATTTCTAAAATATTCTGGTGGTTTTGTTTTTTGATTTGATCTTTAATTAGTTCAGCTTCTTCTTTTGATTTATTTTCTATATCTTCTAATTTTTGAGACTGTTTAATGTTAACAATAATTCCACTAGTTTTACCATCTTCGCTAATGACAAAATTTCTAAAAACAGGACTATTTAAAATTTCCTTAAAACCTCGATTTCTATCAACATCTTCATCTTTTAATGTCTTAAAGCTTTCTAATCTCTCTTGAAGGGGAGCATCTGAATTATTCAATAGAGGAATATCTAACAAGGTAATTACACTATGGACCCAGTTGAGGCTCTGAATTTTATATTTTAAACTTAATAAATTATTAATTGATGAGTCGGTTACCATTCCCTCATTTGGAGTATATGTAAGAATTAAAAATTCTTTAGATCCATATCTTTCAGAGACTTTTTTTAAATATGCTAAATCAGGGTCACCTTCTATTAATAGGGTTTCTGATGAAGCATCTAGCCTAAAATTTTTTGAATAGTATCCAAAACTTAAAATAGCAATAATTAACAATACTAATATTGCTTTGGGGTTTTTGAGGATAACGTTTTGATAAAAATGAGCTATCATTCAAGCTCTTTATATTGGAATTTAACTTAATTGAGTATCCTTAAATTTTGTAAATCTTTCTTCAAATTCAAGAGTTACATTACCTATAGGACCATGCCTTTGTTTTCCGATAATAATTTGCGCCAAATGAGCAACTTCATTCATTTTTGCTTGCCACTCTGCATGCTCAACAGTTGCTTCTCTTGGCTCTTTTCTCTGTAAATAATATCCTTCTCTATAAACAAACATTACAACATCAGCATCTTGTTCAATAGAACCAGACTCTCTTAAATCTGCCAATTGAGGCTTATGATCATCTCTCTGTTCTACTTGTCGAGACAACTGTGAAAGAGCAACAACAGGAACAGAGAGTTCCTTGGCTATTGCTTTAAGTCCTTGAGTAATTTGTGATATTTCTTGAACTCTTCCATCTTTGTTAAATGTAGTTCCTCTCATTAATTGAATGTAATCAACCACGATCATATCGAGACCAAAAAGTCTTTTAATACGTCTTGCTCGATTACTAAGAGCAGCAATACTTATTGCTGGAGTTTCATCAATATAAAGTGGTAGTTCAGAAATATTTTTTGAAGTTTCTAAAAACTTATCAAATTGATCATCAGATATTCTTCCCCTTCTTATATCATTAGAACTAATTCTAGCTTGTTCAGAAATAATTCTTGTAGATAATTGTTCTGAAGACATCTCAAGTGAAAAGAAAGCTATAGATGATTTTTTACCACTCTCTTGTAATTTTTGAGCAGCATTAAATGCAATATTTGTTGCTAGTGAGGTTTTACCCATTGATGGTCGACCAGCAATAATAATTAAATCTGATTGATGTAAACCACCAAGCTTATCATCTAAGTCTCTTAAACCAGTTGGAACACCAACTATTCCTTCTTCATTTTTGTAAGCAGCTGAAGCCATTTCAATTGTTTGTTTCATTGCTTCATCAAATTTTACTAAAGAAGAATTGAAAGAACCTTTTTCAGCTAAATCAAATAGTAATCTTTCAGAACTTTCGATTATAGATTGTCCATTAGTATCAAGATCATTTAATTTTGCACTATCAATAGTTTGTTCAGAAATTTTGATTAATTCCCTTCTTACAAACATATCGTAAATTATTTTTGAATATTCTATTGCTTGCCTAACTGATGTAGAAAATTTTGTGATCTTAACTAAATATTCAGGAATATCTAAATCATCTTTTTCATCTTGAAAATAATTTTTTAAAGTAATTGGGTTAGCTAACATACCTTTGTAGATAAGACTTTCCACTGCTTCAAATATTTTTTGATGCATTGGATCATAAAAGTTTATACTAGAAATTATCGTATTTATTTCATCAAAAATATCATTGCTTACAAGGATAGATCCTATAACTGCTTGCTCCGCCTCAATGTTGTTTGGCAATTCTTTAAATTGATCTTTTACTATACTTAAATTGTTTTCCATGAAAATAAATTTACATGAAAATTTATTAAATCAAATTGTAAATTGTTACTGGGGAAAAGAATGTATAATTATTGAATTGTATCAGATGAAGAAACATTGATTGTAATTTCAGCATCAACTTCAGAGTGTAAAGAAATTTTAACCCTAAATTTTCCTAAAGCTTTTATTTCTTCAACTGGTTGTATCATTGAAGGCTTTATATCAATTTTGTTTTCTTCCTGAATAAGTTTTGAAATTTCAGTTGGTTTAACTGAACCATATAATTCATTATTTTCTGTACTTAGTTTTTTGACAGAATACTGTTTACCATTAATTTGTTCAGCAATTTTTGAAGCTTCATTTTTCTTTTCATTATCTTTTTTAGACAAATCAGATTTAATTTTTTCAACTTCTTTTATATTTTCTTTTGATGCATAAAGTGCTTTTTTGTTTGCAATTAGGAAGTTTCTAGCGAAACCTCTTTTCACATCTATTACTTCACCAATTGATCCAATTCTTTTTACGTTTTCTAATAAAATTACTTTCATTTTATATTAATGCTAAGTTTCTTGCTCTTTTGATTGAAAGAGATAGCTCCCTTTGTTTTTTCTGAGATACATTTGTAATTCTTGATGGTAAAATTTTACCATTTTCAGAAACATATTTTTTTAAAAGTTTTATATTTTTATAATTAACCTCAGGAGCACCTTTAACTGATAATGGGCAAGTTTTTTTGAATTTATATTTGTTTGGTTGGAAAATACTTAGCTTTGAAAAGTTACTTTGTTTACCTTTTTTATTTCCACTTTGTCTTTTAGGCATTAGTTTTTATACTCTCTTTTTTTTCATTAACTTCTTTTTTTACAAAATAGTTTGTTTCTAAATCAAATTTTTTAACTCTAACTGTTAGACATCTTAGTAATTTTTTATCTATAGCTTCATTTTTTTCTAACTCATCAATCACATTTCCTTTACCTTTTATTTTGAAGTGTATATAACTTCCTTTCTTATTTTTTTTAATAAGATAAGATAAGTTTAATAATCCCCAGTTTTCTGTTTTAACAACTTCACCATCATTTTTTTCAACAATTTTAGAATATTTTTCTGTTAGTTGCTTTAATTCACTCGGTGAAGTATCCTGCCTAGCTATAATAGTATGTTCGTATAAATTCATTTAAGTTCTTTAATAAAAAATGAGGATATACTATTATAAAAGTTCAATTACAATAGTTAAAAAGGCAAAAATATTAGTTTTTTTTATATGTTTTCAGTAATATTTCCAGGTCAAGGATCCCAAATAGTGGGAATGGGAAAAGAGCTGTATGATAGATTTGATTTAGTCAAAAACCTTTTCAAAGATGCAGACAACACATTAAATTTTTCTATTTCCAAGCTAATTCTGGAAGGCCCAAAAGAGGAGTTAGATCTAACAGTGAATACACAGCCAGCAATATTTTTAATTAGTTATTCAATATTTAATTTAGTTAAGAAAGAATTTAACTTAGATTTAAATAAAGCAAAATATTTTGCTGGACACTCCTTAGGTGAATATTCAGCTTTATCATGCGCAGGATATTTAGATTTTTCACAAACTTTAAAAATACTAAGAATAAGAGGAGATGCTATGCAAAACTCTGTCCCTAAAGGGCAGGGAGGAATGGTTGCAGTATTAGGCTCTACAGTTGAAAAAATCGAAGAAATTTTGAAAGAAAACAAAGAAAGTTTAAGAGCACAAATTGCAAATGATAACTCTGACGGTCAAATTGTTTTAAGTGGAAAAACTGAGGATTTAAAAAATTTAATTGAAATTTTAAAAGAAAATTCAATCAAAAATATTATGCTTCCTGTAAGCGCACCCTTTCACAGTGATTTGATGAATAATGCAACAAAAATTATGACAGAAGAGCTAAATAAACTTAATTTTAAAAATGGACTAAATAAATTGATTTCAAATGTGACTGCTAATGAAATTAAAGATCCAGATGAGCTAAAAAACCTATTGATTAAACAAATAGAGAATAGAGTTAGATGGAGAGAAAGTGTGATTAATATGATAAAAAATAATGTAAACCATTTTATTGAAATTGGGCCTGGGAAAGTTTTGTCAGGTTTGGTAAAAAGAATTAATAGAGATGTTAAGATTAATACAGTTAATAGCCTAAGTGATATTGAGAGTTTAAAAATATGATAGATTTGAAAGGTAAAAATATTATAGTTACAGGTGCTTCAGGTGGAATTGGAAATTCAATAATTGAAAAATTAAATCAAGCTGGAGCAAATATTTTGGCTTCTGGAACAAAAATTGAAAAATTAGATGAGTTAAAAAAAAAATATGCAAATATTAAAACATTGAAGTTTGATATTTCTCAAAGTGACAAAATTGAAGAATTTGTTGAAAAAGCAACCAAAGAACTTGGTGGTAATTTAGATTGTTTAGTAAACAACGCTGGCATCACTAAAGACAACTTAGCGATTAGGATGAGTTTAGAAGAATGGCAGAAAGTAATTAGTATTAATTTAACATCAACCTTTTTAATGAGCAAATCAGCAATTAAAAAAATGCTTAAAAATAAATCTGGTAAAATTGTAAATATCACATCTGTAGTTGGTCACACTGGCAATTTAGGGCAATCAAATTATACCGCATCTAAAGCAGGTATAATTGCGATGTCGAAAAGTTTAGCAATAGAATATGCTAAAAAAAATATTAATATAAATTGTATATCACCAGGATTTATTAAGACAGCAATGACTGATAAACTAGATGATAAATTTAAGGATGCTATAATATCAAAAATTCCATCTGCTCGACTGGGAGAGCCAGATGATATTGCAAATGCAGTACTTTTTTTATGCTCAAGTCAATCTAGTTACATAAATGGTGAAACTCTGCATGTTAATGGAGGCATGTATATGGCTTGACAAAATAGCTTTTTAAACTATTAAGAATTTATAACAAAAAGGATCAATATGTCAGAAGACGTTTCAAGCAAAGTTAAAAAAATTGTAGCAGATCACCTAGGTATTGATGAAGCAAAAGTAACTGAAGAGTCTAGTTTTATAGATGATTTAGGTGCTGATAGCTTAGATACAGTTGAATTGGTGATGGCTTTCGAGGAAGAATTCGGATCTGAAATTTCAGACAGCGAAGCCGAGAAAATTTTGACTGTAGGTGATGCGGTAAAATTTATCGAAGGAAAAGCTAACTAAAATTTCAATGCCATCAGAAAAAGATGGAGTGATGATAATTTTATCCTCTCCTTCAGGAGCCGGAAAAACTACTTTGGTTAAAAAATTATCTGAAAAAAATAATTTTGAAATATCTATTTCTCATACAACTAGGAAACCCAGACCAAACGAGAACCAAAACGAAGATTATTATTTTGTTGATGAGTCAGAATTTAAAAGATTAATCAAGAATGAAGAGTTTCTTGAATACGCAAAAGTGTTTAATAACTTTTATGGAACAACAAGAACACCAGTTATAGACAAGTTGAATAAAAAAAAAAACGTTCTTTTTGACATTGATTGGCAAGGAGCAGATCAAATCAAGAATAAAAAATTAGATTATAAATTAATTACTTTTTTTATACTTCCCCCTAGCAAAGAGATTTTGTTTGAAAGATTATCTAAAAGACATTCAAACGACCAATTAATCGCTGAAGAAAGAATGAATCAATTTGAAAGAGATGTATTACATTGGATAAACTATGATTATGTGGTTATAAATAATGATTTAAACGAATGTCATAATAAAATTACAAATTTGATAGATGCTGTAATAAATAATGGCTCAAAAGATTATGATATAAATTACATCAGAAGTCATATTGATAAGTTAACTTCTTAAATTCT
Source organism: uncultured Pelagibacteraceae bacterium (assembly GCA_902588315.1). Classification (GTDB taxonomy): domain Bacteria; phylum Pseudomonadota; class Alphaproteobacteria; order Pelagibacterales; family Pelagibacteraceae; genus Pelagibacter. Next base: position 32,294 of record CACIOP010000004.1, on the reverse strand, counting down.
CATATTCACAAGCAAGTTGATAGTAAGTCTCTAAATCTATATTTTGTGGCCTCATAGTTAAATCAATTTTTAGTTTATCTAAAATTTTTTTATTTCCATTAAAAAGTTGATTAAAAGGTTTTTTTAACATCTTTCTTCTTTGATTAAAAAAAATTCTCGTGATTTTTTCTAAGTTATTTGGGTCCTTAATTTTGATAAAATTTTTTTTAGGATAGAAACATAATAATGAGCTATCTATTTTTGGTTTAGGAAAGAATGCCTCTGGTCCAATATCACATATTTTTTTTATATTAAGTTTCCAATTACAAATAATTGATAATCTTCCGTAATTTGGGGTATTAAATTCAGCAATTATTCTGTCAGCAACTTCTTTCTGAAACATTAAAACCAGAACCTCAAACCAAAAATTATCTTTTAGATTAACTATCCATTTGCTTAGAATTTCAGTTGAAATATTATAAGGTAAATTACCGAATACTGTTACATTATCTTTAAAAAGATTTGCTTCTTCTATTTTTAGAATGTCATCATTTAAGATTGTTAGCTTATCTTTGAATTTGTTTTCTAGATTAATTGATAATTCATTATCTTTTTCAATTACAATTAATTTTTTTGGATTTTTTTTAAGTATATACGAAGTTAGATTTCCAGTGCCTGGACCAATTTCCAAGATGTTTTTGTTTTTGATGATTGTTATATTAGAAATTTTTTCAAGAATATTTTTATCTATTAAAAAATTTTGACCCAGACTTTTTTTTGCTTTTATCAATTTTTATTTAAAAAATTTATTGCACTTAGTAAACTAGATGGATTTGACATATTTTTTCCATACATAATTGTATTTGGTCCGTGGTCAGGTGAAATTCTTATAAAAGGGAGTCCAATTGTAATATTTATAGCATCATATTCAAACAAAGTTTTGATTGGTGTAAGAACTTGATCATGATACATTCCAACAATCACATCATAACTCATTCTATTTTGTTTAATAAACATCGTATCAGCAGAAAAAGGTCCACTTACATTATATCTTAATTTCTTCAATTTATTTATAGCTGGCTTTATAATAATTTCATCTTCTCTAATTTTATTGAAAGATTCACAATGAGGGTTAAGGCCCAAAACAGCAATTTTAGGTTTATATTTAAACATTTTTTTATAAAAATTATTAACTAAAATAATTTTTTCAATTATTAAATTTTTACTTAATTTTTTGCTCACTAATTTTAATGGTAAATGTGTTGTGATAGGGCAAACTGAGAGTTTCTTGTTGTATATAAGCATAGCAATTTTTTCTGTTTTAAATTTTTTTCCAAGCATTTCAGTAACACCAGGAAATTTTCCATTTAAAAAGGTTTTTTTTGAAATAGGTCCATTAATCAATTTATATGTAAATTTTTTTTTAATTAGTTTAAATGCCACATCAAATGAATTTTGAATATATGAATTAGAAATAATAGGTTTAATTATATTTAAGTTGTTTGAATTTAAATTTATATCTATGATATTTATAGATTGATTGTTTAATTTATAAGCATCTAATTTATTAAGATCTAAATCTAAAATATTCATTTTAAATTTCAACTTCCTCATTTGAGAAATTAATAACTTTTTTGAGCAAATAAGTATTAGAGGTGTTTTAAAGTTTTTTAATTTTAAAGTTTTAAAAAAGATTTCTAAAAAAATACTTTTTGGTTCACCAGCTATTATTAATATTGGTTTAGAGTACATTTATTTTAATATCTTTTTTTATTTTATTTAAATATATATTTGAATATTGGCCAAGTTGTTCATTTGTTTTTTGTCTAATTGATTGTTTGATTTCTTTTTCTAAATTAATGTCATTTTTTATTTTACGTATTTCTAAAATTTTAAGTATTAAAAAACCACCAGGTATTTGTAGTGGTTCAGTTGTTCTATTTAATTTAGTATTACTTAACATGCTTTTTACTTTAGGAGACAAAGATGTTTCTTTAATCCATCCCAAGTAACCACCATTGCTTGATGTTTCAGACACACTGTGAGTTATAGCAGCATTTTCAAAACCTTTTATCTCAATATCTTTTTTAATTAAATTTAATTTTTTAGTATAATCTTTTTTTTTCTCTATATTAAATACTAGCTCGGATAATAAGTACTCATTTTGAAATTCATTTTTTAAAATCTCTTTTTTTATTGATTTTTCATCTATTTTCACATTTTTAAAATATTTTTCATAGATAAGTTGTCTCCATAACAACTCTATTATAATTTTTTTTTTTATTTGATTATCATCAATTTCGTTGGCCTTGTTGTATGCCTGAAAATCTAAAAAAGAATTAAATCCTAATTTTTTAATGTATGTATCAAGATAGGGCTTGTAATTCTCTTCAGGTATATCAAAATTCTTATAATAATTTAGTAATTCAATTTCTTGAATTGTGTTTTTAATTAATGATTTTTTTGCAATTTCTCTTATTTCTTTATTTGGAAAATTTTTTAGATTTTTGTTAATAAGTTTAAGAATTTTTATTTCATTTAAAATATCAATAGATGTTATGATTTTGTTATTGATTTTTATTTCTATTTTGTTCTCCAAAGCTTTTGCAGGAAAACCAATAAAATATGCAAAAAAAAATAGTAATAATATAAATTTCGTAAATTTAAAAATCTTTTTAGTTTGAAACTTTTTGCTCATATTCAGCTAGTGGTATTAAAGTTAAAGAAAAGAATAAATTTTCTGATGGTTTAAGTTCTCTATCTTCATAAAATGTTTTGTTGTATTTGATACCTGCAGTCAAACAATCATTTTTATATTCATAAACTAAATTGTAATATTCTGTTAAATTAAGTTTTCTATTTCTTCTAGTATTAAAACTTATAGAATTATCCTCATTTAATTCATATTTAGTTGAATTTTCAAAGATATTATCATCACCCATTATTCCACTCTCTTTAATAAAATTAAACTCTGATTTCAGATTTTTAAAATTTATAGATGTATTTAGTTCATTATATTCAGTATTTTTATAATTCTTATCCAAAGCAAAATTGTACTCAAATTTTAATAACTCATCAAAACTTGTTTTAATGGAACCAAATAAATTCGATTCTTTTTTGTTGATTGTAGTATTTTGCGGAATAAAAGTTTCTTCTTGGTCTCTAAAAATTTTTGCCAAGTTTATTTCCATGTAATTATTTGAATTTTTAGCATTTTCTTTTTTATAATCGACACCAACAGATAAAGATTTTCCAGACTCTAATGAGTCTGATAGTGACAATCTATTATTATTAAAAATATTATTTACGTTAATATTTTTTTCAGTTTCTTTATAATTTTTCATATCACTTGGATTGATCTTTAAAGATAACTTAGGTGTGAGATAATTATTATAACTTTGTTGTTTTTTAATTAAAGGAAGGCTTGAGTTAAAACTTATTATACTCATTAGTTCCACTTGGGGACTAGATTTATATTGTGAACTATTTCTACCAATTGAATTTAGATTTTTTACATCAATTTCAAAATTATTTTTAAAACCTATGTTTAAGATAAAATCATTACTCACATAATTTAAATCGTTGGTAACAGTTGACTGTAGGACATTAGTATCAATTAAATTATTATTTCCTGTCGAGGAGACATTTAAGCTTCCATAAAAAATATTTTCAGAAAATATTTTGTTATAATTATAATATGGTAATACATATTGGTACCTATCACTACTTTTTTTTTGTAAATTCTCATAAACAATTAATCCTGTATCAAAATTATAATTTTCATGATTTAAAAATAATTCCGCTTTACTTTCTAAAATATTAGAATTTTTTGGTTTTAAACCACTATCTTGTATGTTTTGGTCAAATACTTTTAGAAAGGTATCATTTGTGACTCTTTCAATCGAGATGATTAAATCACTTGAAGTAAATTTTTCTAAGTTAAGTTTTTGTTTATATTTTGAAAAAAAATTAAAAATATTTTTCTTTTTTGAATCTAAAGATGATTTGTATCCATTAACAAATCCAAAATTTAATTGAAAATCAGAGTTTTTACTAACCTGTCTATATTCATTTTCAATCATTCTAAGATTGTTTTCAAAAACGTGAGTTGTAAACGTTAAATCTTTATTATCTGAAATTACGTTATAATAAGGAATACTAACTGAATTTCCCAAAATATTTGAATTATTTATTTGAGGTTTTAATAGACCCGATTGTCTTTCTACTGTCGGGTCAGGATGAAAGAATTTTGGAAAGTATAAAATTGGGATGTCATATACCCTCAATTTCGCATTGTTATAAAGTATTTGTTTTTTATTCTTATCATGAGTTATTTTTTCTGCTTCAAGTGACCATGGCGGACATTTGTCGGTTTTTCTACAACTTGTAAAAATCCCTTTATTTATAACTTTTATATTTTCATCTCCAGACGAAGAAATGCCAATTAATCTTGGGTCATTATTACTATTATTAAAAACATCTTTATGAATTTTAAACTCAGTATCTTTTGCTTTAAATTCTTTATTCTTTAAATTTATCATTGCATTTGACAAAAATAATTGATCACTTTTAGGGAGGCCATAATTAGAAATTATTATTATATTTTCACCTTTTAATAATTCATTTTTGATTTCATAATTAAATTTATCCAAGATATAGACGTTAGATTTATTATCTTTTATCCTGGTTTTTTCTGATGAATTTATTATTCCTTTTTCCTCAAAAAAAATAACATTTTTAGATTGTATTTCGTATTTTTGATTTATAAAAAAAATACTTTCTCCAATAGTATTTAGCTTCTCAATATTTTTAAAATAATTTATTTCATCTGAAAAAATTAAATAATTTTTTTCTGTATCTTCAAACTTGACATTACCACTGGCTTTAAGAGTATTTTTTCTTTTATCATATTCAAATTGATTGGCACTAATCAATATACCATCATTTGTGGTAACAGTTCCTTTTTTAATACCTTTAATTATATTTCCTTTTTCTAATATTTCTATTTCTGTAACATCAAAGTTAAATTGCTCTTCACTAATGGCTTTCAAGCAAATGAAATTACTTATTAAAAAAAAGAGAATTATATAGAGGTAATTATTTTTCATTTATTCTATTAAGCATAAGTGAATTTATTATTATTAAAGCTAGCAAAGGAGTAAATACTGAGGTCATTAAAGATAATTTTTCTGTACTACCCAATACATAAAAGAAATTATTAGCATAATATATAATTACAGATAAAAATAATCCTAAAGATATCTGAAATGTTGAACTACTGTATCTTTTTACTCTAAACATAAGTAAAGATGAAAATATTGTTATTAATAACAAGAATAAAGGAAATGATAACAATTTTAAGAATTGTAAATCAATTTCTGTGAGAGAGTAATTTAATTTTTTATAATTATTTCTTAGCTCGTAAAGTTGAAGCATATTTAAAGATGATAAATCTGAATACAAAGAATTTATTCGTTTATAGTCAAAATTTGTTTTTATTTTTATTAAATCTTTTATTTCATAATCATTATTTTTAAAAATTTTTACGTTTAAAACTTCCCATTCATTTGTAGATATATCTATTTTTTCACTCTTCAAATTTCTTAAAACGCTATAATTTTTGTCAAATTCAGTAATGAAATTGTTTATTAAAAAGGTGTTATTTATCTCAGATGAGTTTGTAATTATTATTTTGTCATTTATTTCATCTTTTATCCACAATCCATTTTTAGTTATGACTGCCAAATATTTTCCATCTGTTGCATATGGAGACTTCAATTCAAGGTATAAATTTTTTAAATTAGAAGACAAATTATAAAATAAAATAGAAATTAATATTCCTGTGATAATTGAAAGTAAACTAATGATAATTAGAATTTTTGAGTTTTTTAACCCTGAATATTTGAAAATTTCAATTTCGTTGTTGTTAAAAAGTTTTATAAAAAATAATTGAGTAGTTAATAAAAAAATAAATGGAAACATTTGAAAAATCATATCTGGGGAATTTAAAAAAGATAAAAAAATTAAAAAAAAATTATTTACATTTAAATCTTTAAAAAATTCTAATTCGGATAATAAATTTAAAATAAATACCAAGCTAAACATTATTGTAGATACAAATAGTAATGATTTATAAAAAATAATTGTCAAAAATTTTATGTATGTTTTCATATTAATTTTTTCTTAAAATTAAACTTGGATATAAAAATCATATATAAAGAAATTAAAATTAAAATAGGCATCGAAAAAATAATTAAGTTTCTAGCCATATCCTCCGAAATAAATCTTATTGTTGTCTCAGAAAATATAATTAAAAATATTCCAATTAAAAATGTTGAAAATCTTAATTTAGAATATTTTGAATTTTCTTTTGATGAAGTTATTAGAATAAGTGGCACAAGCATAAGAATCGGAATATAAAAGGGTATGATTAATCTTTTATAAAATTCTTTAATTAATGATCTGAAATTTGTTGAAGAACAATTTTCAATGTTCTCGTGAAAAAAATTAATATTGATTTTAGATTCAAAAACATCTTTCAAGCATATTAGTAGATTATGTGATGATATTTCTTGTGTTTTTTTATAGGTTGTTGTGTTTGCATCCATATTTTGCAATGAAAAGTCAGATTTTGAAAATCTTAAATTTGTAATATTATTTTCTTTTCCAGAAATTGTTTCACCATCAATTAATACTAAATAAGGATTTTTTTTTATATCTTTGAAAAATCCTTTCTTGGCATAAGTTATTTGAAATTCATCTTTATTAATTTCTTTCTTAACATAAATATTATAGAGATTTCCATCGGCATCTTTTTTTTCACTAAAAATTGTCACTCCTGAAATTGTATCATTAAATCTTTGTGGTTTAATAAAATTTCCATAAAAGTTTATTGTTGAATTTCTTAAAAATGACCTAGATAGATCTTGAGATTTAGGAACAATTAACATTGTTAAAATTAATTGAAACAATGTCATAATTATAGATACCTTAAATATAAAATTTATTATTTCAATTTTGTGTACTCCAAAGTTCCAATAAATTATTAACTCATTGTTCATTTCATATTTTATTGTTACATAAAATAATGTGAAAAATAAAACAAATGGAAATAGTTTACTTAAAGTTTTTGGAAAATGTAAAATTGAGTAATTAATATAAATTAAATAGTCTCTTCCATCCTCAATCATTATATCAAGAAAATTGACTGCCTGGAAAACCCAAATAATTATACTAGAACTAAAAAGAGCTATAAAAAAAAAGGTTAAATAATCAACTAATAGTTTTCTAAATAAAATTTTTTTCATTGAAATATACTGTTTTTATTCATATATAGCATCATCTACTAGAGATTGTATTAAAATATATGACAGTACAAATTATTTATAAAAATAAAATACCAAAAAAAAGCCCTTATAATTTGGTTTTATTTGTTGATGAAAAGTTCAATATTTCGTCATTAAAAAAGCATATTTCAAGCTCAGAATTTGCTTTAATTTCTGATTTGATCAAAACCAGAGATGAAAAAAAGAAAATTGTTGCTTTCGAAATAAGCTCAAAAAAGAAAATTATATTAGTTTCAATTAAAAAAAATATTACTATTTCTGATATAGAAAATTTAGGTGCAAGTTTTTATAATCAATTTAAAAATACAAAAATAAGCGAGTTCAATTTTAATTCAGAAACTTTATCAAGTAAAAATAAAAGCTATGTAGGTTATTTTGCACATGGAGTTAAATTAAAATCTTATTCATTTGAGAAATATAAAACAAAAAAAGACAAAAAAATTTTTCTAGTAAATATAACTGGTAAAAATCAACCATCTACTAAAGATCAAATAAAATTTAAATCAATTGAACAAGGTACTTTTTATACAAGGGATTTGGTCTCTGAGCCAGGTAATGTCCTTCACCCTGATGAATATGCAAAACGATTAAATTCTTTAAGAAAGTATGGATTAAAAGTTACTGTTTATGATGAAAAAAAGTTAAAAAAACTTGGAATGAATACTTTGCTCGGTGTTGGGCAGGGAAGTATTAGAGGATCATATCTTGTTACTATGGAATGGAATGGTTTAGATAAAAAAACTAAACCATTGGCATTTGTTGGAAAAGGAGTGTGTTTTGACACTGGAGGAATATCCTTAAAGCCTGCAAAATTTATGGAAGATATGACATATGATATGGCTGGTTCTGCAGTTGTAGTAGGATTAATGAAAAGTTTAGCTTTAAGAAAAGCAAAAGTGAATGCAGTTGGCGTAGTTGGACTTGTAGAAAATATGCCTGGAGGCAATGCACAGAGACCAGGTGATATTGTAAAGTCATACAGTGGTAAGACAGTTGAAATTTTAAATACCGATGCTGAAGGGAGATTGGTTTTAGCCGATGCTTTAACATATACAGAAGAGAAGTTTAAACCAAAATTTATAGTAGATTTAGCAACATTAACTGGAGCTATAATTGTATCATTAGGTTCTGAATATGCAGGTTTATTTTCAAATGATGAAAATTTATCGAAACAATTAATTAATGCTGGGGAGAAAGTGGAAGAAAAAGTTTGGAGAATGCCTTTGAATAAAAATTTTGACAAATTAATTGACTCAAAAAATGCAGATATGCAAAATATTAATTATGTTGGTGGAGCAGGTTCAACAACAGCTGCTCAATTTTTGCAAAGATTTATTTTAAATAAAACACCTTGGGCACACTTAGATATAGCAGGAATGGCATTTTCTAAATATGGAGGGGCATTGAATTCTGGTGGTGCAACAGGTTACGGAGTAAGATTATTAAACAAGCTAATAGAGGATAATTATGAGTAATTTAGAACAAACATTATCAATTATAAAACCAGATGCAGTGGAGAGAAATATAGAGAACGAAATTAAAGAAATGTTTAAATCTAAAGGTTTTACAATTTTAAAAGAAAAAAAAATCCAAATTGAAAAATCAGAAGCTGAAAAGTTTTATAAAGTTCATGAAACCAAACCATTTTATAATGATTTATGCGCTTATTTATCATCAGGTCCGATTGTTGTGATGGTTCTTGAAAAAGATAACGCAGTTTTAGGAAATAGAGAATTAATGGGTGCCACAAATCCAGAAGATGCAAAAGAAGGCACTATTAGAAAAAAATATGGGATTTCTATAGATAAAAACTCTGTGCATGGATCAGATAGTGTTGAAAATGCTAAAATTGAAATAGATTTTTTCTTTAAAGATTAAAAACTTTTAAAATAGCTTTTGGGTACAGTTTATGCTCTTGAACTAAAATTTTTTTAGCAAGAGAGGACTCAGTATCTTTTTTTAAAATTTTTACTTTCTTTTGTAGAATAATCTTACCCGAGTCTAATCTAGCATTTACAAAATGAACAGTGCATCCTGAGTATTTTTCCTTATTATTTAATACTCTTTGGTGAGTATTTAATCCTTTATATTTAGGTAGTAAAGAAGGATGTATATTTAAAATTTTTCCTTTAAATTTTTTTATAAAATTTTTTGACAAAATTTTCATAAATCCAGCTAGACAAATCATTTCAATATTATTTTTTTTTAAAATAGAGAGTAGATTTTTTTCACTTAATTTTTTGTTTTTAAAATTTAAAATTTTTTTTTTAATCTTAAATTTTTTGGCATAATTTAAACCCTTTGCCTTAGAGTTATTTGAAATAATAAAGTTAATTGATATAGGAGATAATCTAGTTTTAGAAAATTTAACTAAAGATTTTAAATTACTGCCTGTCCCTGAAATAAATACAGCTGTTCTAATTCTATTGATACCAGTTGATAGAACCATTTAACTTAACTTTGTTTTTACCGTTTAAAATTTTTCCAATAACATATGGTTTGTATTCTTTTGAAAAAAATTTACTTATTTTTTTAAAATTTTTACTTTCAACAATAAGACAAAAACCAACTCCACAGTTAAATGTTTTCAGCATTTCTTTATCAGAAATTCCATTATTTTTAAGCCAATTAAATATTTTAGAAGTTTTAATTTTATCTAAACTTATATGTGCAGTGAGTTTATCTGGTATAACTCTTTTAATATTATCAGACAAACCTCCTCCAGTTATATTTGCACAGCCATTTATTAAGTTGTTGTTTATCAAATTCATTATTTCTTTAACGTATATTTTAGTTGGTTTTAGAAGCTCAGATTTTAAAAATTTATTTTTTTTAATATTTATTTTTTTTTGTTTTAATAAATATCTTATAAGAGAATATCCATTAGAATGTAAACCACTAGAAGGAACTGCAACTATTAAATTATTTTTTTTTATTTTATTTTTATTTAAAATTCTATTTTTTCCTACAACTCCTACAGCAAAACCTGCGATATCAAATTTGCCTTTTTCATACGTTCCTGGCATTTCAGCAGTTTCTCCACCAACGAGTTCACATTCTGATTGATTGCAGCCATTGTTAATTCCTTTTATAATTGCTTTAAGTTTTTTAAGATCGATTTTATTTATTGAAATATAATCTAAAAAAAGCAAAGGTTTAGCTCCTTGAACAATTAAATCATTTACACTCATAGCAACTAGATCAATACCAATAGTATCAAATTTATTTAATGTGTTAGCAATTTCAATTTTAGTTCCCACACCATCAGTACAAGCAACGACTCTTGGTTGTTTAATATTACCTGGTATATTTGTGATTGAACCAAAACCTCCTATATTAGAGAACTTTTTTTTGCCTCTTTTTTTTGCTGAAACTGTAGAAATGAAATCAACAAACTTGTCTGCAGCTTTAATATTAACTCCACTTTTTTTATAGGTAAATTTTTTTTTATTCATTAATATGTTTTATGAAATTTATTTCTCTACTTAGTAATTTAAGGCTTTTATATAATTTTTTTTTATTTCTTGCTTTAATAAATATTTTCTTTTCCACAGGAAAAAGTCATGCAAAGACATTTTCTATAAACGATATTGAAATATCAACACCTTTTGAAATAAATTTTAATAAAAATGAAATTATCGATGAAGGATTTGTAAAGGCATTTAATGAACTAATTTTGTCGATTGTCCAAAGTAAAGATCAGGTCAAATTAAAAAATACATCAATTAATCAAATAAAAGGAATGATAGAAACTTTCTCAATTAAAGAAGAAAAGTTTATTGATGAAATTTATTATCTTGCTCTAAATGTTTCATTTAATAAAAAAAATATATTTGATTTATTAGAAACGAAAAATATTTTTCCAGCTTTACCTGTTAAAAAGGATTTTTTATTCATCCCAATATTTGTTGATCAAAATAAAAATCAAGTTTTAATGTTCTCTGAGAATAAGTTATTTTCTAGTTGGAATTTAAATAGTAAAAAATACAGTCTTTTAAATTATATTTTACCTACTGAAGATTTAGATGATTTCAGATTGATAAAACAAAATATTAATATTTTAGAAAATTATGACTTCAAAGAGATTATAAATAAATACAATATAAATGACTATATCATTATGATATTGTTTAAGGATAATAATAAAATTAGAGTATTTAACAAAATTTTTTTTAATCAAAATAAAAATTTAAAAAATTTAAATTACACCAAAATTAATTTTGATGATGAAGAGGAGTTATTTGAATTTATTGATAGTTTAAAGTTAGTCTATGAAGATTTTTGGAAATCACAAAATCAAATCAATACTTCTGTAAAGTTACCATTAAATATTTCTATTGATAATTCTAATAATATAAAAGTTAATAAATTTGAAAATATTTTATCTGATATGGATTTGGTATATAATTTTTCAATTTATAAGTTCAATAATCAAAACAATTTTTATAAAGTTATTTTTAATGGAACACCTGACAAGTTTTTAGAAGTTATGAGCGATCAAAATTATGATTTCAAAATTAAAAATAAAATTTGGGTTTTAAATGACAAATCTTAATCAGCAAATACTTAAATTTGATTATGATCAAAATTTCAAAGATCAGGATTTTTATGTTTCAAACAGCAACGAACACTCTTTTAGCCTTTTAAATAGTTGGCCAAAATGGGATAAGAATTTTATAAACTTAATAGGTGAAAAATTTTCAGGAAAAAGTCATTTAATAAATATATTTTTAGAAAAGCATAAAGGAATTAAAATTAATGCAGAAGATATTAATAATGACTTTCTTCAACAAATTAAAACATATGAAAACATTATTGTTGAGGATTTAACTGAAAAAATAAATGAAAATTTATTATTTACACTTATTAATATAATAGATCAGGATAATAAGTATTTAATAGTAACCTCAAAAATACCAATAGTTGACTTAAAATTTAATTTAAATGATCTTAATTCAAGATCTACTAATTTTATTTTATCTCAAATTGAAAAACCTGGTGACGATTTAATTTATGCACTAATATTAAAAAATCTTTCTGATCGTCAAATTTCAATAGACCAAAAACTAATTGAATTTATAATTAAGAGAATTGATAGAAGTTATGGTAAAATTTCCGATTTCATATATAAAATCGACGAAATTAGTTTAAAAAGAAAGAAATCAATCGATTTTAAAATTATTAAAGAAGCATTAGAGGTTTAATTGAATAAATATAGAACACATAAATGTAATGAATTAAGAAAAGAAGATGTAGATAAAAAAATTTCTCTTGCAGGCTGGATAAATAAAAAGAGGGACCATGGGAATTTATTATTTATTGATTTAAGAGATAATTACGGCATGACCCAATGTATAATTGATAAAGATAATAAATACTTTTCCGATTTAGAAAAAATGCAATTAGAAACAGTAATTAAAGTTGAGGGTAAAGTTGTTAACAGATCTAAAGAAACAATTAATTCTGAAATTGATACTGGTGAAATAGAGCTTGTTATTGAGAATTATGAAGTTTTAGGTACCTGTAAAGAGCTACCTATGCCAATCTTTAGTGATCAAGAATACGCAGAAGAAATAAGATTAAAATATAGATTCTTAGATTTAAGAAGAAAAAAAATTCATGAAAATATTATTTTAAGATCTAAAGTTATTTCATACATCCGAAATGAAATGATTAAATTAGGTTTTTTAGAATTTCAAACGCCAATTTTAACCTCATCTAGTCCAGAGGGAGCTAGAGATTTTTTAGTACCGAGTCGTTTAAATCCAGGAAAATTTTATGCATTACCTCAAGCTCCTCAGCAATTTAAACAATTAATAATGGTTTCAGGCTTTGATAGATACTTCCAAATTGCACCTTGTTTCAGGGATGAAGATGCAAGAGCTGACAGAAGTCCTGGAGAATTTTATCAATTAGATTTAGAAATGTCATTTGTTGAGCAGGAAGATGTATTTAATGTAGTTGAAAAGTTAATGGTTAATACATTTAAAAATTTTTCAAAAAAAAAACTGTTGTTTGATAAATTTCCAAAGATTTCATACAAGGAAGCAATGCTCAAATATGGTACTGATAAACCAGATTTAAGAAACCCTCTCGTTGTAAATGATATAACTGAAATTTTTATAAGAGAAGATGTTTCATTTGAAATATTTAAAAAATTAGTAAAATCTGGATCTAAAGTAAGATGTATTATTACAAAAAATACTAAAGATAAGCCAAGAAGTTTTTTTGATAATATTGATAAATGGGCAAAAGAAGAAGGTGCTTCTGGTTTAGCTTATTTTACTTTTGAAAAAGATAAAGATATTTCAGCAAAAGGCCCTATAGGAAAATTTTTTTCTCAAGTAGCATTGGCTGAAATCATGAAAAAAACAAACTGTGAAATAGGAGATAGTATTTTCATGGCTTGTGGAAAACAAGAGGAATTAGAAAAAATTACTGCACTAGCAAGAGATAAAATTGCAAAAGATCTAGATTTAATTGATGAAAATGTTTTCGCATTTTGCTGGATTGTAGACTATCCAATGTTCGAAAAAGATGAAACAACAAACAAGATTAAATTTAGTCACAATCCATTTTCAATGCCTCAAGGTAATTTAAGTGAAAAAGATTTTGAAAACCCATTAGATATACTTGCTTATCAATACGACATAGTTTGTAATGGTATAGAATTATCTTCAGGAGCAATCAGAAATCATAAACCAGAACTTATGTATAAACTTTTCTCGATTGCAGGATATGATAAAAATCAAGTAGATAAAAAATTTAGCGGCATGATTAATGCACTCAGTTATGGCGCACCACCACACGGAGGAATAGCACCTGGTATTGATAGAATCGTAATGTTAATTGCTAATGAGAAAAATATTAGGGAAGTTACTATGTTTCCAATGAACCAAAACGCACAAGATTTAATGATGAATGCACCATCTGAGGTAAATCAAGATCAATTGAAAGAATTAAATCTAGTTTTAAAAACTAAAAAATAACTTATTTTTTACCTTTTAAACTTATTTTTACATCTGAAAGATCAACTAGATTTTTTTTATAATTATTTCTTACAAAACCTTTGCTAGTAATATCTTTTACAATTTTTAATAATTGGTTTTGATCTTCAGAGCTTTGATCTTCTGCATTGATGGCATCATTTCCTCCAATAGATGGAGTGTGGGCCAGATCTTCTCTATTTTGATATGAAATAGCTAATTCTCTGAAAATATAATCCAAAATTGATGTAGCACTTAAAATTCTATCATTACCATGGACTTTCCCTGATGGTTCAAATTTTGTACCAATGAATGCACTTATAAACTCATCTAACGGAACACCGTATTGAAGGCCTAAAGAAACAGCAATTGCAAAGTTATTCATTAAAGCTTTAACAAGTTCACCCTCTTTACTGGTATCAATAAATATTTCTCCAATTTTTCCGTCTTCATATTCTCCAGTATGTAGGTAAACTTTGTGGTCACCAATAGTAGCTTTTTGAATATATCCTTTTCTTCTGTCAGGCATGCTAAACCTTTTACCTGACTTCTCGTTAGCTGAATTTATATTTGTTATTATACTCTCTTTATTTATAGGGTTTTTTTTATCCGTTTCTGTAACTACGTCCACTTTGTTGTTTTCAATGACTTTATTGTTTTTAGGATCTAGACTTTTTGTTTTTCTATTATCAAGTTTTACGTCTAAAACCTCGAATTTACCATCATCTCTTTTTTCTAAATTTTTTAACTCTGCCTCATTAATATCATCTAAATAATGATTTACTTTAAAGGTACAGGTATAATAAGTTTCAACTAAATACTTTGCCATTTGACCTCAATTTAAATTTTAATTTGAATAATGAATCAATTAATTTATATACATATTCATATTTTAGTCTAATTTAAATTTTACAATTTTTAATTGAATAAATAAAAAAATATTATGTTGACACTCTTAAGAAAAATTTTCACATGGTGGAATCAGGATACTT
Organism: uncultured Pelagibacteraceae bacterium; assembly: GCA_902588315.1. Taxonomy (GTDB): domain Bacteria; phylum Pseudomonadota; class Alphaproteobacteria; order Pelagibacterales; family Pelagibacteraceae; genus Pelagibacter. Next base: position 16,991 of record CACIOP010000004.1, on the reverse strand, counting down.
TTGGAACAAGACTAAAAACTATTTTTTTTGGAAAACTAGTTGGCACTGATGAACTAGGTAATAAATACTATGAGAGTAAAAACGGAAAAAGATGGGTTATCTATTCAAACACAATTGATGCATCAAAAATTCCTGTTGAATGGTATTCTTGGATACATTTCACACCAAATAAAATTGAAAAAAAACATACCTTAGAAAAATATAAATGGCAAAAACCACATCAAGAAAATTTAACTGGGACTGACTCAGCATATTATCCAAATAAAAATAAAGATGGTATTAAAAAGAAATACTCAAGTTGGAAAGAATAATTTTAAATTAATCAATTTAGTTTTTTTATTATATTTTTGTTTAGTTTTAAACTCAAATGCAAAAAGTAATTTAGAGGGAGCTTTTACTGATATAAAAATTTTAGATAAAATAAGCTCTAAAAATACTTTACTTAAAATTAAAAATGGAGAATTAATAAAGTTCAAAGATTTATCAATTAAAAGCCTGAAATGTAAAAATTCAGAATTTGATGATAATCCAGAAATAACTGCTTATATACAAGTTCGCGATTTGACTAATAAAAATAATGATGAAGTTTTTGTTTTTAATGGCTGGATGTTTTCATCAAGTCCATCGATCACACCTTTTGATCATCCTGTTTACGATGTTTGGCTTGTGAGATGCTATTAAACAATTGAATCTTTATCTAGCCAACTAACATTGAAATCTGAATTGATGAATTTTTTATGATTAAGTAATTTTTTATGCAGAGGAATTGTTGTAGTTATTCCTTCAATTACAAATTCATCCAAAGATCTATTCATTCTTTGAATTGCTTCTGTTCTGTTTCTTCCATGACAAATTAACTTACAAACCATACTGTCGTAATAAGGTGTTACCTTATATCCTTGAAATATTGCACCATCTACTCTTGTTCTAAAACCAGATGGTTGATGACACATAGTAATAATTCCAGGTGAAGGCTGAAAATTTTTACTAGCATCCTCAGCATTTATTCTACATTCAATTGCATGTCCTCTAGGATTTATATCACTTTGTTTCAAAGCTGTCTCTCCTGAAAAAGCAATCCAAATTTGTTCTTTGATTATATCGATTCCTGTAACCATTTCTGTTACCGGATGTTCAACTTGAACTCTTGTATTCATTTCAAGGAAATAAAATTTCCCATCCTCATATATAAACTCAACAGTTCCAGCTCCCATATAACCTATTTTAGCTACCATTTTTACTGTTCTCTCAAATAAATCTTTTCTTATTTCATCATTTAAAACTGGACTTGGTGTTTCCTCTATTAATTTTTGATGTCTTCTTTGAACTGAACAATCTCTTTCATGAAGATGAACAACTCTATTTTTTCCAGCTAATATTTGAACTTCAATATGTCTTGGATTTTGAAAAAATTTTTCAATATAGACTTCATCATTACCAAAATATTTTTGTGCTTCAGATTTTGCTGTTGAAAACAAAGATTCAAATTCTTCTTCTTTATAAACTATTTTCATACCTTTGCCTCCACCTCCACCTGAGGCTTTAATTAAAACTGGAAAACCAATTTTTTTACAAAGTTCTTTTGCTTCAGAAATATCTTTTACACCTCCTTCAGATCCTTCAATAACGGGCAATCCATTTTCTTTAGCTATTCTTTTTGCTTGGATTTTATCACCCATCATTTCAATATGTTTTGATGAGGCTCCAATAAAATTAATTTTGTTCTCTTCTAAAATTCTTGCAAAATTTGCATTTTCAGAAAGAAAACCATAACCAGGATGAACAGCATCAGCATTTGTAAGTTCTATTGCTGACATTAATGCTGGAATATTTAAGTAACTATTTGCTGGTTGATGAGAACCAATACATACGCTTTCATCAGCCATTCTTACATGCATACTTTCTCTATCTACATCGGAATGAACAGCAACAGTAGAAATTCCCCATTCTTTACATGCTCTAATAATTCTAACTGCAATTTCCCCACGGTTTGCAATTAAAATTTTTTTAAACATTATTTATTCTAGGATAATAATAGTTTGACCAAATTCTACAGGTTGGCCATCTTCAACACAAATTTCTTTTACCACACCATCAGCAGTTGAGGGAACATGGTTCATTGTTTTCATTGCCTCAACAATCATTATTGTATCACCTTTTTTAATTTTTTTTCCAATCTCAACAAACTTTTTAGCACCAGGTTCTGGGGCGTGATAGGCGGTTCCAATTATAGGTGAAGTAATTTCAGTTCCTGATTTTATATTTTGAGTTTGAGTAGGTTCAGAACTTGTTTCTGGTGATGAGTGCGAAATAACTTGTGGTTGATTACTAATTGAAACATTACTTTTTGAAACTTTAATTTTTGTATCCTTTTCAGTTATCTCTATTTCAGTAAGATTAAATTCTTCTAAATAATCACTTAATTCTTCAATTATCTTTTTATCTATTTTCATTTTGAAAAGTCTTTTGTAATGAAATTATGGCCAAAATATATCCTTCAGCACCTAATCCAAAAATTCCACCAGTTACAACACCACTTATAAGTGATTTATGTCTAAATTCCTCTCTTTTATAAATATTAGATAAATGTAGCTCGATTATTGGTTTTTTAAATAGATCTAAAGCATCTCTTATGGCCACAGAAGTATGAGTAAATGCAGCAGCATTTATAATCATACCATCAAACTTTTTCCTGGCATCTTGAATTATATTAACAAGTTCTCCTTCAACATTAGATTGGGCAAAATCAACATGAAGACCAATTTCTTGTGCTTTTTTAGAGCAATTCTCTTTAAGTTTATCAAACGTAGTTGATCCATATTGTGATTGTTCTCTTTCTCCTAATAGATTAAGATTTGGACCATTAATAATAATTATTTTATTATTCATTCAGCACTTATATACGATGAAAAAAATAAAAAAAATAAAAATTAAAATAAATGGTAAAATCAAATCTATAACTCAAGATTCTAAGCTCTCTATAGTAATAAAAAATCTAAAAATACCGTTAAATAAAGTAGCTATTGAGCTTAACGAGGAAATAATAGATAAAAAAAAAATTAATCTAATAAAATTAAATAAAAATGATAAAATTGAAATAGTTCATTTCATTGGAGGTGGGTAACTTGAAAAAAGATAAATTAATTATTGCTAAGAAGAAATTTAATTCAAGATTAATTGTGGGAACTGGAAAATACAAAAGTATGTCAGAATGCGCAAAAGCAATTAAGCTTTCAGGAGCAGAAATCGTTACTGTTGCTGTTAGAAGAGTAAATATTTCTGATAAAAATAAACCTTTATTGATGGATTATATTGATCCCAAAAAAATCACATATTTGCCTAATACTGCTGGATGTTTTAATTCAAAAGAAGCTTTAAGAACTCTACGATTAGCAAGAGAAATAGGTGGTTGGAAGCTAGTTAAGTTAGAAGTTTTAGGAGATAAAAAAAATTTATTCCCTGATATGATAGAAACTTTAAAATCAACAGAAGTTCTCGCCAAAGAAGGGTTTAGAGTTATGGTTTATTGCAATGATGATCCTTTAATGGCTAAGCGTTTAGAGAATTCAGGTGCTGATGCAATTATGCCTTTAGCTGCACCTATTGGGTCAGGTCTGGGAATTCAAAATAAAATCAATATTCAAATAATTAGAAAACAAACTAAACTCCCTTTAATTATTGATGCTGGTTTGGGTCAAGCTTCAGACGCTACAATTGCAATGGAATTAGGATGTGATGGAGTGCTTGTTAACACTGCTATTGCAAAAGCAAAAAAACCTTTTGAAATGGCACTTGCATTTAAAAATGCAGTTATTGCTGGAAGACAATCTTTTAAATCTGGAAGAATAGATAGAATTTTGATGGGCAACCCGTCATCTCCATCAAAAGGAATTATTTAGTTTTTTTAAAAAATTTTTTTTTCTTATATATTTTTTTATTAATTTTTTTAATTCCTTTTTTTTCAGTAACTTTGTCATCCTTTATTTGAATTTCTAAATTTTTTAATTTTTCATAATATTCAATTAATTCGATCGTTTTTTTTGATTTATTTTTAATATCAATTATGTACTCAGGTATAATTAGTGAATTATCACTAATAATATCTATAGTTATTTTGTTTTTTTTTTCAAAATAAGTTAAGTCATTAACAAAATTTTCTTTAATAAAGTCTGAAATTTTTTCACAAACTTTTAATTCAACAAATTTAGCTTTATTAATTACTGCTTTTAACTCAACAATTTTTAAGAGTTTTTGTGCGAAAGACTCGTCTGTTAATGTAACTTTCCATTTAATAGCACTTTCTCTGAGTCTTTGTCTAGACATCTCTAAAAGACCAAAATTACTTATTCTCCCAATTTGAATTCTTGCTCTATCTGACCTACATTTTTCTTTAAGTTTTCTTTCTACCAATCTTCTGTTTCCATAGCTTAGCATATCAATAAAATCTATAATGATTAAACCAGACAAATCTCTTATTTTTATTTGTCTAGCAATTTCCTCTGCAGCTTCGATATTTGTATCTAAAGCGGTACTTTCAACATTTTTTCCTTTTATTGAGCTTCCAGAATTTATATCAATTGATACTAAAGCCTCCGTGGGGTTAATAACTAAATATCCTCCTGACTTGAGTTTAATTTCAGAGTCAAAAATTTGATTTAACTTTTGCTCAATATTTTCTTGTATAAATAGTGGAATTTTTCCTCTATATTTTTTTACTTTTTTCACACTTGATGGCAACATGGTTTTTATGAAAGATTGTGCTTTTTTATAACCTTCGTTACCTTCTACGATTATATTTTGTGTATTGTCGTCAAACATATCTCTCAAAGTTCTTTTAATTATCTCGCTTTCTTGATGTATTAACGACGGAGCAATAGAGTTAATCGCATTTTCTTTTATTTGATCCCAAGTATTGATCAATGTTGTTAAATCATTATTTATTTCATTTTTTGTTTTATTACTCCCAGCAGTTCTAACAATTAATCCCATCTCCTTAGGTATTTCAATTTCATTTAAAATTGTTCTTATTTTTTTTCTATCAGCAGGATTAAATATTTTTCTTGATATACCTCCACCTTTAGGAGTGTTTGGCATTAATACAATATATTTACCGGCAATAGAAATAAATGTACTTAATGCAGCACCTTTTTGACCTCTTTCATCTTTTATAACTTGAACAAGAATTACCTGATTGGGTTTAATTACTTCCTGAATTTTATATCTTTTAAATTTAAATTTATGCTTCTTTTTTTTTTCTTTTAAATCATCTAAAATTTCTTTTTCAATAATATTTTCTTTATCGTTTGTATCTTCATCCGTATGTTCTTCTGATATTTTTTCTATAGGATCATCAATTTCTAGTTTTCCTTCAGCAATATTTTCCTCTTCTTTAGCCTCAACTTCTCTTGAGAGTTCTTCTCTAGCTTTTTCTTCCTCCTCTTTAATTCTTTCTAAATCTGCTTTTGGTATCTGATAATAATCTGATTGAATGTCATTAAAAGACAAAAACCCATGCCTCTCTCTTCCAAAATCAACAAAGGCTGCCTGTAAAGAGGGTTCAATCCTACTTACTTTACCTAAATAAATATTATTTTTAATTAAGTTATTTTTTAAACCTTCGTACTCGTAATCTTCAATATTTTCACCTGATTTAAGAACAACTCTAGTTTCGTTAGGATGCGAAGCATCGATATATAAATTTTTTTCCATAATATTGTGAATGTTAATTTCATTAGTAATTTAGTTTTTAAAATTTTGTTTAATTTTCTTGCCATATCTTTAACAAATTCCAAGATATAATGAAATTAAAATGAATAAATTTTTTAGAAATATCTTTGTTTTAATTACTTCTTTTATTCTATTATCAGCAATTTCGATAATAAGTGTTTTATGGACTTATTCTAATGATTTACCAGATTATAAATTTCTTAAAAGTTACAAACCTCCTGTTTCCAGTAAAGTTTACTCTGGTAATGGTGATTTGGTGGCAGATTTTTCAAAGGAAAAAAGAGTATTTGTTCCATTTAATTCAATTCCAAAAAATGTAATTAACTCATTTTTATCTGCTGAAGATAAAAATTTTTTCAAACATCCAGGCGTTGATGCTAAAGGTGTTATTAGAGCTGTAATAAATAATATTTCAAATATTTTATCATCTAAAAGGTTAGAGGGAGCATCTACAATTACTCAACAGGTAGCAAAGAACTTTTTACTAACCAATGAAGTAAGTTTAAATAGGAAAATAAAGGAAGCAATTCTAGCTTTTAGAATAGAGAGAGCTTTATCTAAAGAAAGAATTCTAGAACTTTATCTAAACCAAATTTATCTTGGAAGTGGAGCATATGGAGTAGCCGCAGCAAGCTTAGAATATTTTGATAAATCTATTAAAGATTTAAATTACTCTGAAGCTGCTTTATTAGCAGCTTTGCCAAAGGCGCCTAGTAGATATAATCCGTATAGAGATCCAGATATAGCAAAATTTAGAAGAAATTTAGTTTTAAAAAATTTGTTAGATAATAATTATTTAACTTCAGAATGGCATGAAAAACTTACTAAAGAGGAAATAATCTTAAAAAAAAATAAAAAAATTTATTTAGAAGATGCCCAATATTTTATTGAAGACGTGAGAAAGAGTGTAATTGAAACTTTGAGCTATGATAAAGTTTACAAACAAGGTTTTAATATCAATACTCCAATAGATTTAAATTTACAAACAATTGCAACAAAATCACTTAGAGATGGATTAATAGCATATGATAAAAGAAAGGGATGGAGAGGAGCACTTACTAACAAGATTTATAATTCAGAATGGAAAAAAGATTTAGAAAAGTATAAATTAGAAAATTCAATTAATTGGAAATTAGCAATAGTCAAAAAGATAAATAAATTTTCAGCAGAAATAGAAACAGAAGATAATATCGAAGGTGTTATTGAATATCAGAGTATTTCTTGGACAAAAAAAGAATTTAATAAATTATTAAAACCTGGTGATATTATTTATGTTAAAAATCTTAAAGAAAATATTTTTAACTTACAACAATTACCAAAGGTAAATGGTGGAATTGTTGTAATGGATCCATTTACTGGCAGAGTTTTAGCACTAAGTGGTGGTTTTAGTTTTAAAGAAAGTGAATTTAACAGAGCAACTCAGGCTAAAAGACAGCCTGGATCAGCTTTTAAACCATTTGTTTACGCATTAGCTTTAGAGAACAATTTTACACCAACATCATTAGTTCTAGACGCACCATTGGTTTTAGATCAAGGAGATGATTTAAAAATGTGGAAACCAGAAAATTATGGAAAAAAATTTTATGGGCCTTCGACTTTAAGAGTTGGTTTGGAGAAATCTAGAAATTTAATGACGGTAAGAATAGCCCAAAATCTTGGTGTCGAGAAAATAGTTGATTTTTCAAAAGCATTAAAAATTTATGATAATCCAGAAGAACTTTTATCCATATCTTTGGGATCTGCTGAAACAACTTTATTAAAACTTACATCTGCTTATTCAGTTTTTGTTAATGGAGGAAAACTTGTTGAACCAATACTGATAGATAGAATTCAGGATAGTGAGGGAAATACTATTTTTAATAATGATAAAAGAAAATGTATTAATTGTGATCAAATTTCTTATTTAACAAACGATTATCCAGAGATTAGTAATAATTATACGCAAATTTTTTCTCCAGAAACAGCTTTTCAAATGACATCAATTTTAGAAGGAGTTGTTCAAAGAGGTACAGCTAAAAAACTAAAAGACTTAAATTTAAATATTGCAGGCAAAACTGGAACAACAAATAAAAATACAGATACTTGGTTTATAGGTTTTACTTCAAATTTACTAGTTGGTGTTTATGTTGGTTCAGATAATCCAACTCCATTAGGAAAATATGAAACAGGATCTAAAACGGCTTTGCCAATATTCAAAAGTTTTATAGGTGATTCTATTAATAAAAATGATGCAAGACCATTTAAGGCTGCTAAAGGTACAGTGATGATGGTTGTTGATCCTTTAACAGGTCAAAAAGCAAAATTTAACTCAAAGAATACTATTATTGAGGTTTTTAAAAAAGAAAATGTGGTTGATGGAAAAGTACTTTATACAAATTCAGATAGATTAGATTCAAATAATATATTAAAGTTTTACTAATGGATAATAATTATCAAAATTTAAAAGAAGAGATTGAGAAGATAAATCAAAAAATACAGGAGTATCTTTGAAAAAAACAATATCCATTCAAAGCTACAATCATTAAACTCACAAATGCTGAGTGCTGATTTTTGGCAAGATAAAAATAATTCTCAAAGAGTAATCAAAGAAAAGAAATTTTATGAAGATTTAACTAATTCTTTAAATAATAATGTCAAAAAACTTAAAGATTTAGATGATTTGAGTCAACTGGCGTATGAAGAAGAGAATTTACAAGTTCAAAATGAAGTTTTACAAAATATAAAAGATTTAAGAAGTAAAGTTAAAAAAAATGAAATTAAATGTTTCTTATCTAATGAAGCGGATCCTCTAAATTGCTACATAGAAATACATGCTGGTGCAGGAGGTACAGAGAGTCAAGATTGGGCTGATATGCTAAGAAGGATGTATTTAAAATGGTCTGATAAAAAAAATTTTAAAGCAAGTTTGATTAGCGAACACAGAGGTGATGAGGCTGGGATAAAGTCTGCAACAATTAAAATAGATGGTGATTATGTTTTTGGATGGTTAAAAAAAGAGTCTGGAATACATAGATTAGTTAGGATATCTCCATTTGACTCTGGAGCAAGAAGGCATACAAGTTTTGCAAGTGTTTGGATTTATCCAGTTGTAGATGAAAATATAAATATAGAAATTTTAGATAAAGATTTAAGAATTGACACCTATCGTTCCAGTGGAGCAGGTGGCCAGCACGTTAACACCACTGATAGTGCAGTTAGAATAACTCACATTCCATCAAAAATTGTTGTTCAATGTCAAAATGAAAGATCGCAACATAAAAATAAAGAAACATGCATGAATATGTTGAAAGCAAGATTATATGATTATGAAATAAAAAAAAGAGAGGAAGAAAATCAAAATGTTGAAAGTTCTAAATCTGAAATAGGGTGGGGCCATCAAATTAGATCATATGTTTTACAACCTTACAGACTTGTAAAAGATAATAGAACTAGTTTTGAAAGTACTAGTCCTGATAAAGTATTAGATGGTGACATCGATGAATTTTTAGAACAATCGCTTTATAAATTAAATGAAAAATAATATTTTAAAATATTTTATTCTGCTCCTGTCGGTGTTAGTTATTTTTATAGTTTACCTCAGCACTGTAGGTATAGAGACAGATAAATTTAACGATCAAATAAAAAAAAGAATTTCATTAATAAATAAAAAGATAGATTTAGATTTAAACAAAATTAAATTAACTCTAGATCCTTTTAAACTAAAAATTTATGCAAAAACAGTTGGTACCACAGTATATTTTTCAAAAAGACCTGTAGCATTAGAAAGCATTAAAACGCAAGTTTCACTCAGTTCTTTAATTAAAAATAAAATTTCATCATCAAATATAGAGGTAAAAACGAAGTCTATATTATTAAATGATTTAATTAAATTTATTCGTGCAACAACTAACAAACCTGAATTATTTATATTAGAAAAAATTGTAAAAAAAGGTCATGTAATTATAGATCTGAGTTTGAACATCAATGAAAAGGGTAAACTTAAAAATGATTATATCATTGAAGGTTTAATAAAAGATGCAAGTATTAATTTTTTAGACAGTGCTAATTTTAAAAATATAAATTTTAATTTCAATTTTCAAAAGGATAATTATCATTTTGATAAAATAAATTTTAAAGCAGAAGAAGTAGATTTTATTTCAAAAAAACTTAACGTAAAAAGAAAAAAAAATAGCTTTTTAATTGATGCTGTTGTTGAAAACGATCAATCAAGTTTAAATTCAAATATATTAAAATTATTAAATTTAAGTTTTGAAAATATAATTGTTAATGATGCTAAATTTAAAACAAGTAATGAATTTTCTTTGGAAATAGATGAAAAATTCAAAGTTAAAAATGTTATTTTAAATTCTGATATAAATATTACTCAGCTTAAATACAAAAATTTAAAAATAATCAATAAATATTTTCCAGAAGTTGATGATCTAATTTTACTAGATAATCATAAATTAAATTTAAATTATAAAGACAAAAAATTATCAATTAAGGGTAAAGGACAAATTCAGTTTAACGCTGAAGAAGTAGATGAAATTAAATATTTTATAAATAAAAAAGATAAAGATTTAAGTATAGACTCAGAATTATTTTTAAAAAATATAGTTTTAGAGCAGCAAGATTTTTTAAAAATTTTCTTCCCTCAAACAAATAAAAATATTAATTTTAATAATCAAAAATTAAAAATAAATTTTAAAAATAATAACATTACTTTTTCAGGGTCTGGAAAATTAAAAATCGATAAAGATTTTGAAGATATTGATTATTTAATTGAGAAAGAAAAAAATAAAATAAGTTTTAACACTAATTTAAAGGCTAAAAATACAAAATTTATAATTGATAATATTAATTATGAAAAAAAAGATGATAGCTTAATGTATCTTCAAATTAACGGAGAACTAAAAAATTATAAAAATCTAAATATAAATAACTTTATTATTAATGAAGGAAATAATAATATTAAAATTAAGAATTTATCTCTTAACGAATCTAATCAAATAATAAAAATTGATCAGGCAAATTTCAATTATGTAGATACAGAAAATAAAAAAAATAATTACAATATAAAAAAAGTAAAAGGACAAAAATATTTAATTGATGGCACCTCATTTAATGCAAATTCTTTAATTTCGAATTTATTAGATGCTGATGATAAAAAAGAGAACAATCTTTTTGAAAATAATATAAGTATGGATCTAAATTTTAATGAAGTTTACTTTGATAAAATATATTTTGTTAAGGATTTAAACGGAAAGATAAATATTGTTAATAATAAAGTAGTAAAGGCAGATATTTTGGCCTTTTATAACAATTCACAAAATATAAAATTTACAATTAGAACAAATGATCAAGGTGAAAAAATTACTACCCTTTTCTCATCTAAGGCAAAACCTTTGGTAGATAGATATAAATTCATTAAAGGATTTAAAGATGATAGAGAAGGATATTTAGACTTTTACTCTTTAAAAAAAAATGGAATTTCAACTTCTAAATTAGTAATTGATAATTTTAAAGTTAAAGAAATTCCAGCGCTTGCAAAGTTGTTGGCTCTTGCATCTCTTCAAGGAATAGCAGACTTACTTACAGGAGAAGGGATTAGATTTACAGATTTCGAAATGAACTTTACTAATCAAGATAAAATAATGAAAATTCAAGAGTTATATGCAATTGGTCCAGCAATATCTATTTTATTAGAAGGATACATTGAGGAGAATAAATTAATCAGCTTAAGAGGAACATTGGTTCCAGCAACAACAATTAATAGATCTATTGCTTCAATACCTTTACTTGGAGATCTATTGATTGGAAAGAAAGTGGGCGATGGTGTTTTTGGAGTCAGCTTTAAAATTAAAGGCCCCCCTAAAGATTTAGAAACTACTGTAAATCCTATAAAAACTTTAACACCCAGGTTTATTACTAGAACTTTAGAGAAAATTAAAAAAAACTAGTTTAATTCTATTTTAATGTGTCTTTTTTTTCCAAGGGAAAGTTTAAGATAATTATTTTTAAATAAATTTTTATTGATTTCGAATTTTTCATCCGAAATAACATCGTTATTAATTTTTACCGCATTACCTTTTATAAGTCTTCTGATTTCGCTTTTCGAGTTTTCTAGTTTAGATAATAAAACAAGGTCTACTATATTTATTTTTTCTTCTATTTTGTTTGATTGAATATTAACTTTAGGTAATTTAGAACCTAGAGTGTTTCCTGAGAAAGCTTCTTTTGCAGCTTGCTCAGAATTTTTAGCTGCTTCCTTTCCGTGCAACATTTCTGTGGCTTTATTTGCAAGTAGTATTTTTAATTCATTTATATCTTTATCTTTAATTGATTCTATTTCCTTAATTTCAATTTCGGTAAACATTTTTAAAAATTTAATTACATCTCTATCATCTATGTTTCTCCAAAATTGCCAATAATCATAAGCTGATAAGTATTTTTCATCTAACCAAATAGCTCCACTTTCAGTTTTTCCCATTTTAGCACCAGTTGCTAGTGTAATTAATGGAGTTGTTAAACCAAAGGTTTGATTATTAGAATATCTTTTAATTAGCTCAACACCATTAACAATGTTTCCCCATTGATCTGAACCTCCGATTTGTAGGATACAATTTTCTTTCTTATTTAATTCAAGAAAATCATATGCTTGTAAAATCATATAATTAAACTCCATATAGCTTAGAGATTGTTCTCTATCTAATCTAAGTTTTACACTATCAAATGTTAGCATTTTATTTATCGTAAAATGTTTTCCGATATCTCTTAAAAATGAAATATAATTTAAATCTTTAAGCCAAGTATAATTGTTTACAAATATCGGCTTTGTATTCGAATCATCATTATCTAAAAATTTTTTTAAAATATTTTTGATATTTTTAATATTTTTTTCGATCTCATCTTCACTTAATATTTTTCTAGTCTTATCTTTTCCAGATGGATCCCCAATTCTTGTAGTTCCACCACCAAGTAAAACTATTGGTCGATGTCCATTTTTTTGAAGTAGTCGTAAACACATTATTTGCAATAAGCTACCCACATGTAAGCTTTCAGCTGTACAATCAAAACCTATGTAACCTTTTATCTTTTCTTCATCTAATTGTTTAGATAGTTCATCTTCATTTGTGCATTGATAGAAAAAACCTCTATCTTTAAATTCTTTTAAAAATTTATTCATAAGTCTATAGTTACAATATACAAATTTTTTTTAAAAAACATATCAATGAAAAAAAAATTATATACTGCAATTGGACTAATGAGTGGCACATCTATGGATGGTATTGATTTATCTATAATTAGTTCAGATGGATACGATGAATTTTCAAACATTTTAGATGATTATTATGAGTATGATAAAAATCTTAAGGATCAGTTAATTAGGTTAAGAGATTTAGTTTTAACAAAGAAAGATCTTTTACAAAATTCAGAAAAATTAAGAGAATTAGAGCGTAATTTAACTCTTTTTCATGCCGATGCAGTTAATCAATCATTAAAAAAATATAAAGATCCTATTGATTTGATAGGTTTTCATGGTCAAACAATTTTTCATAACCCAAACGATAAAATTACTAATCAATTAGGAGATGGGAAATTGTTATCTCAAATGGTCAAAAAAAAAGTCATATATGATTTTAGACAAGCGGATATTCAAAATAATGGCCAAGGTGCACCTTTAACACCAATTTTTCATCATATTTTATCAAAAAAAATTAATCAAAATTTTAATATTAAATTTCCAATAGGCTTCTTGAATATTGGTGGTATCGCAAATGTTACAAAAGTTATTAATGATACAGATAATTTTCAAAATAACCTTACTGCTTTTGATATAGGCCCTGGTAATTGTTTAATTGATGAATGGGTAAGAAATAATTTTAATAAAAAATTTGATAAAAATGGCGAACTGGCTAATGCAGGGAAAGTTGATCAACTAATTCTAAATCAGGCAATAGATAATTTTAAAATAAATTCTTACTCCCAATCATTGGATATTAAAAATTTTGATGTATCATTTGCAAGAGGATTATCTTTAGAAAATGGTTGTGCTACTATAACAGATTTTACTGCATATTTAATTGCAGAAGGATTAAAACATATTAGTCAAAACAATAGTATTACATTTTTACTCTGTGGTGGTGGAAGAAAAAATAGTAATTTAATTAATCGCATTAAAAATTATATATCAAAAGAAAATAATATTACTTTGGAAATTATAGATAATTATAATTTAAATGGTGATTATATTGAATCCCAAGCATTTGCATTTTTGGCTATAAGGTCTTTTTTAAATCTGCCAATTTCTTTTAGCACAACAACTGGATGTAAAGAATTTACAGTGGGTGGAAAATTAGCAGAAAATTTTTAATAAAGTGCTGTTTCTTTTTTTATATATTTATCAAGATGTTTAAGTAAATTGTCACTTGTTTTTGAAAAGAAATGATTAGCCTCTGATATTGCATTAAATTCTACTTTAATTCCTTTTTGAGCACTTAATCTTTTATCTAACTCTGTAATGTATTCTAAGGGTACTAATTCATCTTTTTTACCATAAACAACTAAGCCTGAAGTTGGACATGGAGATAAAAAAGAAAAATCATAAACATTTGGTTGAGGTGAAATAGCTATAAATCTGTTTATTTCTGGTCTTCTCATTAATAATTGCATTGCAATCAAAGATCCAAATGAAAATCCTGAAACCCAGCATTGTGAATTATCAAAATTTTCTCTTTCCAACCAATCCAAAGCTGCTGCTGCATCAGCAAGTTCGCCTTGACCATTATCAAATTCTCCATCGCTTTTACCAACACCTCTGAAATTTACTCTGCAAACCGAAAAATCGTTATCCATAAATGTATGAAAAGTATCTACTACTACTTTATTATTCATAGTTCCTCCATATTGAGGATGGGGCTGTAATACTAAAGCTATTGGAGATGTATTTTTTTTACTTTTATAATATTTAGCCTCAAGTCTTCCTGCGGGACCAGGTATAAATATTTCTAAAATTTTATTATCCATAAGCGATATTGATTATTATTCTCAAAAAAAATGTACGTTTACCACAAGTCAGCGACAATATGTTAGTTTTTTTTTATACTCTAAACTTGACCATTTTAGTCAAGTATGTATAAAAACTCACAATTTTAAGGTAAAATATGAAACTTACATCAAAAGGAAGATATGCTGTAATGGCATTAGTTGATTTAGCTAGGTTCGATAATATCAATCCAGTATCACTAAGAGATATATCATTAAGACAAGGTATATCTTTGGATTACCTAGAGCAAATTTTTTCTAAATTAAAAAAAAATGAAATTGTTAAAAGTATAAGAGGAACGCAAGGAGGATACGTTCTTAATAAAAATCCAAATGATATAAAATTAACAAATATTTTCCATGCTGTGGATGAGAAAGTAAAAACTGTTCAATGTAAAAAAGAATCTAAAAAAGGATGTAACGGCAAAGCCACAAAATGCATTACTCATAATTTATGGGACGAATTAGAGATACACATAAATACATTTTTTGAAAATAAAAGCCTGAAAGATTTATTAAACAACAACAAAGAAACAAGAGTTTAGAATGGATAACAGACAAAAAGAAATAAATAATTTAAAAGACTATAAATATGGTTTTTCGACTGACATAGAAAATATTCAAGCTCCAAAAGGTTTGAATGAAGATGTTATTAAATTTATATCTAATATTAAAAAAGAACCTGCTTGGATGCTTGAGTTTAGACTAAAAGCTTTTGAAAGATTTAGGGTATTAAAAGAACCTGACTGGCAGAAACCTAAATTTCCAAAAATAGATTATCAAGATTTATATTATTATTCTGCACCTAAAAGTATGAAAGATAAGCCAAAGAGCTTAGATGAACTAGATCCTAAACTTTTAGAAACTTATAAGAAACTTGGAATTCCTTTGCAAGAACAAGCTAGATTAAATGGAATAGCTGTTGATGCTGTATTTGATTCTGTTTCTGTAGCTACTACATTTAAAGATGAATTAACTAAACAGGGAATTATATTTTGCCCTATATCAGAGGCAATTCAAAATCACCCTGAGTTAGTTAAAAAATATCTAGGATCTGTAATTCCAACAACCGATCATTTTTTTGCAACATTAAATTCAGCAGTATTCACAGATGGTTCATTTGTGTATATTCCAGAAGGTATTAGATGTCCAATGGAACTATCAACTTATTTTAGAATTAATGCATCAAACACAGGTCAATTTGAAAGAACTTTAATTATTGCAGACAAAGGAAGTTATGTAAGTTACTTAGAGGGATGTACAGCTCCAATGAGAGATGAAAATCAATTACATGCTGCTAATGTAGAGCTAGTGGCACTCGATGATGCAGAAATAAAATATTCAACTGTTCAAAACTGGTATCCAGGTGATCAAGATGGCAAAGGTGGAATTTATAATTTCGTAACCAAAAGAGGTTTATGCAAAGGTAAAAATTCTAAAATTTCATGGACACAAGTTGAAACAGGTTCTGCAATTACCTGGAAGTATCCTAGTTGTATTCTTAAAGGAGATAACTCTGTTGGTGAGTTCTATTCAATAGCTATTACTAACAATCATCAAAAAGCAGATACAGGTACCAAAATGATCCATCTAGGTAAAAATACTAAAAGTAAAATAATTTCTAAAGGAATATCAGCAGGTAGTTCAGATATGACATATAGAGGTTTAGTTGATATTTCATCAAAAGCTAAAAATTCAACTAATTATACTCAGTGCGATTCTTTATTAATGGGTAACAAATGTGGAGCTCACACTGTTCCTTATATAAAAAATAAAAATTCTGAATCTAATATTGCTCATGAGGCAACCACATCCAAGATTAGCGAAGAGCAATTACATTATTGTCAACAAAGAGGATTAAATCCAGAGGAAGCGGTTGGCTTAATTGTTAACGGTTTTTGTAAGGAAGTGTTGCAGCAATTACCTATGGAATTTGCTGTAGAAGCCCAAAAACTTGTAGGTATTAGTCTGGAAGGAAGTGTGGGTTAATATGCTTAAAATAAATAATTTAAATGCAACAATAGATAATAAGTCAATTTTAAACGGGCTATCATTAGATATAAATCCCGGTGAGGTTCATGCAATTATGGGTCCAAATGGATCTGGAAAAAGCACATTATCTAATATTCTATCTGGAAAAAAAGGTTACGAAGTTTCTGGGGAAGTTCTTTTTGAAGAAAAAGATTTATTTGAACTTGAAACAGAGGAAAGAGCACACAAGGGTATATTTTTAGCTTTCC
>CACIOP010000003.1 GCA_902588315.1 uncultured Pelagibacteraceae bacterium | reverse complement strand
AAGTTGTTCTCGAACCTCTTTCGTATTCTGCAGCTATTCCTTCATTAGCTATTTCGGCTGTATTTACTTGAACCCTAACTGAATTTAAAAAACTTTCTGAAGATTCTAGACTAGACCAAGCACTTGCTACATTTTTTTCATTTGTTCTTACAGCATCATCTAACAATAGTCTTTTTCTAGTAGTTAAATTTGAATTTTTAGAAATAGTTGATCTTTTTTTTCCACCTGAATAAAAAGGCCAATTAACTGTTGCCTTTAATACATCTTTTTCTCTTTCATCATATGTAGAACTTAGATCATCAGTATAAGATCTTTCTAAAGATAAAGAGGCAGTCGGTTTTAAGTCTGACTCTGAAATTGCTAATTCTTTTTCAGCTTTAGCTAAATCAAATTTTGCAATTTGAATATCTGGATTATTTTGTTTTGAAATACTAATTGCCTCGTTTAAAGATTTTGGAATACTGACTATTGCTGTTGAATTTTTCTGTAATTGGGTTGGATCACTGATTTTACCAATTATATTCTCATAATTTAGTTTACTAATTAATAAATCACTTTTCGATTTTGCAAATTGAGCTTGAGCACCTGCAAGTGATGACTCGGATTGTGCTAAATCAGTATTAGTGATTTGACCTCTGTCTCTTCTAATTTGATCATTTTCAACTTGTCTGATTAAGAGATTTAAATTTTTTTCATTTATATCTAAAGTTTCTCTAGCTAAAATTAAATTGGTGAAAGCATCGATTGCTTTATGTAAAATATCTTGTTCTTTTTTAACTAATTTAGCTTTTGCTAAATCTAAAGCAGTAATATTTTTTTGAAGTGTAAGATCTCTACCAAAATCCAACAGTGTTTGTTCTAATTTAATTGAAGTGGTTAATGGGTCTACATCAGTTATACTTGCATCACCTCCACTTCGATTAGTTAGTTTATTCGTATCCTCAATACTTTTTGTTCCACTTAAAGTTAAAGATGGTTTGTAATCAGCTTTTGCAATATTCACATCTTCTACCGATGCTTTAATATTTTCTCTTTCAGCATTTAATTGAATGTTATTTTTATAAGTTTGATTTAATGCATCAAGAAGCGTAACTCCAAAAGCATTACTAAAATATAATATTGATGCGATAACTATTATAAATATTTTTTTCATTTCGATTTGTATACAGCAGTTTTAATTTGATGGTTACTGTTTAAATTTAAAATTATAGATGCGTATTTTGGCATATTTTTAAACATATTTTGAGTAATTCTTTGATAGGTTTGCATAAAATTTATCACATCCCCTTTACTCATTATTTTATGACCACCTTTATTCTTTGTTTTTAACCATAGTTTATGTTCCTGCTTTAATCTCCACTTTTGCAATAAACTAAAGTTTTTTGCTTTCAAGTAAACCATGCAATTTAACTGAGAATATAACTTTTTATACTTAGTTTTTAATTGTTGATTTACGTATTTTCTCCAAACTAGTTTTTGATCATTAGCTTTTTCCATAGAATTAATTGATTTTTTTAATGTCTTGTTTGTTTCTGCTCTTGCTCCCACACACCAACCCTCAAAAATAATTACATCCGGTCTTTTATTGATTTTATTCCATTTATTTTTTGGAAATCTATCATCAATAGCCTTATTAAAATTGGGTAATTTCATTGTTTTAAATTTTTTACTTTTTGATTTTTTAAAGAAATCTAACATCATATTAATATCATGAGTACCTGGGACACCTCTAGTTAAAAGCATAGGATGGACTTTTTTTGATAAAGCAATTCTTTCTTTCCTGGTTTTATAAAAATCATCAATAGAAATTTTAAACACTTTTAACTTAAAATACTTTTCTAAAATTATTTTTATTATTGAACTTATTGTTGTTTTACCTGTTCCTTGACCTCCAGCTAAACCAACAAAGTAAGGTTTTTTGTTATCTGCTTTTTTTGTAATCCAAAAACATATTGGGATTAAATAGTTTTTGATCATCCCCTGTTTATTACCAAACTTTTCAGTTGAAGTTTCTTGTGATTTAATAAATTTAAAACAATCTTTTTTAACTTTCTTAAAACACTCTTCAGATAATTTCATTAGACTTTTATTTTTCTTGATCCATCGGATGGTTTAAACCATCGAAGTTTACTACTTCTTTTAAATCTTCTACTTTAACTTCATCTACACATCCCATATTAAAACCAGTCATAGCAGGTGCACTTCTTGGATTGTGATGAGTGTAAATTCCACATTCAGTACAAAAGTAATGGTTAGCAACTCTAGTATGGTACTGATAAAGTTTTAATTTATCTTGTCCTTTAGTAACTTTAAAATCCTCGTTTTTAACCATTCCCATTGTTGCATTTTTTCTTTTACATATTGAACAATTGCATCTTACAATTTTTGCTAATTCATTAACTGTAGCATTAATTTCCGCTTCAATGGCTCCACAATGACAATTTAATTTCATATATCTCCTTTTTTATTTTAAAATACTTTTAGCTGCAATCTTATTTCCATCTAAATCACGAATATATCCATAATAATTTCCATCTTTTCTAACTCCTGGAGCCCCCTCGTCTGTTGCTCCTTTTGAGATTGCAATTTCGTAAAATTTTTCGACTGCTTCTTTATTATCTGCTAATAAAGTTATTTGGGTTCCGTTACCAAACGTTGCATCTTTTCCATTTACTGGATGGGTTACATAAAATTGGACTTTCTCTGGATCACTTGAATGAGCGTAACCAAGATATTTTTGTGTTTTCAAAACTCTTTTTAATTTCAAAGGTTCAAATACAGCATCATAAAAATCACCTGATTTTTCATGATCATCAGAACCAACCATCACAAAATCTAAAATATTCATGATTTATTTATTATATATCTCATAAACTTTTTCTCTTTCACTTTTGTTCATTCCCTTGGTTTCTTCTATAAACTTATTTCTTAATTCTCTTGTTTTTAATATGAAAAAACAAACAGTATCTTTGCTATGGTAAACTGCTTTTAATTCATCATTTATTTTGTTTAACTCTTCTGGAATATCTGCTTTAATACAAATCATAATTTTCCTTTATAAATCACTTTAAGACTACTTATTGTAAAAGTTATCCACATGTCCACCAAATGTTGTTTTCGATGTTCACGTTTTGATTCACTTTTGATTCAGTTACAGACTCAAAATACAACCTCTTGAGTGTATTGTATAAATGGTCTATAAAGTAGAACAAAACAAGAACATGAAACTAACAATCCCTTATTATCTACATAAAGCAGGCGCTGGTTTTCCTTCCCCTGCTACTGATTATATCGAGGAAGATATTGATCTGAACATGCATTTAATAAGAAATGTTCCGGCAACTTTCATCATTAGAGTTCAAGGTAAATCAATGATCGATGTTGGAATTAATGATGGTGACTTATTAGTGGTTGATAAAAGTTTAAAACCAAAAAACTTTTCAACAGTGATTGCGAATGTTCATGACGAACTTGTGGTTAAAACTTTAGTTCAAGAACGAGATAAAAAATTTTTAACTTCTGGATCTAAAGAGTTTTCTGACAGAATTTTAATTAACGAAGAACAAGATATTTTTATTTGGGGGGTTGTTACTTATGTCATCCATTCAACGTACTAAAAAAATAGCATTAATTGATTGTAATTCTTTTTATGTTTCATGTGAGCGTTTATTTAATCCCAAAATAAGAAGAAAGCCTGTCGTTGTTTTATCAAATAATGATGGCTGTATTATTTCAAGATCAAATGAAGCAAAAGCTTTGGGAATTAAGATGGGGGAACCTTATTTTAAAGCAAAAGATATCATTCTTAAAAATAAAGTTGAAGTTTTCTCATCTAATTATTCTTTATATGGAGATTTATCTAGAAGAGTGATGCGAACTCTTAAAAGATTTAATTCAGAAATAGAAGTTTACTCTATTGATGAAGCTTTTTTAGATTTATCAAACTTTCCTGATACCGAAGTAGAAAAAGTTGGAAAAGAAATTAGAGAAACAGTTTTACAATGGACAGGTATTCCAACAAGTATTGGAATAGCTAATACAAAGACTTTAAGTAAAGTTGCAAATCACATTGCAAAGAAAAAACAATCAGGAGTAACAAGCTTAATTGGAATTGAAAACCTAGATCCTATTTTAGAAAAAGTCGAAATCAATGATGTCTGGGGTGTTGGTAGACAGCTAACAAAGTTTTATCAAAAGCATGGAATTTATAATGCTAAGCAATTAAAAAATAAGTCTAATACCTGGATCAAAAAATCTTCTAATGTTTTAAGTTCAAGAACTGCAATGGAGCTTAGAGGAATTTCTTGTATTGGTCTAGAGACAACTACTACTAAAAGAAAAAGCTGTGTGGTTTCAAGATCATTTGGGAAAAGAATTGAGACATTTCAGGAATTAAAAGAAGCAGTTGCAAATTATTGCTTGAATGCTTCTGAAAAAATTAGATCAGAGTCTTTAGTTGCAAAAGCAATTACAGTATTTGTTAGAACCAGTCCTTTCCAAAGAAACTTTGGATATTATTCAAACGCAAAGACAGTTGATTTTCCAATTGCAACAAACAACAGTATTGAAACAGTTAAGACAGCAGTTTCAATACTTGAGAGTATTTTTAAAAATGGTTACCGTTATCAAAAAGCAGGTGTCATGCTAACAGGTTTATCGAATGCAAGTGATAAAACAAATTTATTTACATCTGAAAAAGATGAAAAAATAAATAGCTTAATGAGATCTATTGATAATACTAATCATCGATACGGAAGATCGACTTTAAGTGTTGCAAGCGCTGGCGTTCATAAAAAGTGGAATATGCGAAGACAATATTCTTCTAAAATTGATACAGCTGATTTCTATTGTTTACCAACGATTAGAGCCTGAATTTAATTACTGACCATAGAGAGCGTTAAATTGTGATAAAGACATTTTAAGAATTGAATTTGGTCTCAATTTTTTATCATATTTGCCATACCTAAATACATCGTACTCATTAATAGTTTGAGATTTTAGACTTTGACACTTTGTTTCATCGAGCAACTTTTCACAACTATTTTCTTCTTTAACACCATCAAAAAAAACAATTCTTTGTGGCATAGTATCAGTTTCAAAGACTGCTTTGTATCTAGACATTGATGAAGAATACAATCCGTATCTCAAACTTAACTCTTTTCCCTTTTTATTGTTAGATCTACCTTTAAAATCTACTTTTAATTTTCCATCTATCCAAACTTTCATAAAACCTTTTTCAGGATCAAGATGCCAATTGGTACTATAAATAATCTCAGTCCAACTACCTAATAAATCTTTATTGGGTTTTAAAACAATATACGTGTCTTTAAAGGTATCTCCATTCCTATTAAAAGTTAGTCCAGAGTGGTCATGCTGAAACATTACTAAAACTTTTGAGGGGTTATGCCTTTTCCATTGTATTAAAGACATTTTTGCAGGTGCAATTGAATTATAATCTTCAGGTAGATGAATATAAAATCTATACCATCGTTCTTTTTTCCAAGGTTTTTTCTTATAATATAATTCTGTTCTCTCTCGATCATTTGTACAATCATTCCATTTAGGTTCTTTCCAACATTCACCATCATTTGACTCAAATCTAATTGACTTATCTCCAATTATTGAAAAATCACTTACAGATACTGGATTGATGGCTTTAGGTGAATTCAAGTGATGAAATTTTTCTGGAACAGCTTTTCCGTATCCATCCTCTTTTAAAGCTTTTTTTACTTCAGAAAATTTAGTTTTAGCAAAAGAATTAGCACAAAGTAATAATCCAAGTATTAATAAGAATATTTTTTTCATAAAAACACTTTGTTATATATAAATTTGTTATAGACCACCTGATGAATATAAAAATTTTGCAACATCTTCAACACCAATTTGGCTTTTCATTTGGCAAAAAACATAAGGCAAACCATTTCGAGCCTTTTTCACATCCTCTTTCATAGTTTCAAGATTAACTTCTACATGAGGAGCTAAATCTGTCTTATTAATAATTAACAAATCTGACTTTTGGATAGCAGGACCACCTTTTCTTGGGATATCTCCACCCATACCAACATCAATAACATAAATTGATAGATCAACTAATTCAGGACTAAAAGTTGCTGCTAAATTATCTCCACCAGACTCGATTAAAATCAAATCAAGGTCAGGAAATTTTTTTTTCATATTTTCTACAGCAAGCATATTAATTGAAGCATCTTCACGAATTGCTGTATGTGGACATCCTCCTGTTTCAACTCCTTTAATTCTCTCTAAAGGTAAGGCTTGAACTTTCATCAAAAATTCTGCATCTTCTTTTGTATAAATATCGTTTGATATTACAGCCATAGAAATTTTCTTTGATAAAAATTTGCACAATTCAGCTGTTAAACTTGTCTTCCCTGCACCAACGGGTCCACCTATTCCAACTTTTAATGGTCCATTTATATTTTTCATGTCTTATAAATTCGAGTTTTCAAATTTTCATGCTTGATACTATAGATATCACTATTAAAACAAATTCCACCTAAGTCTTCTAAATTTAAATTTTGACTTTCTTTTTCTATTTCTCTTATTAATTCGTAAGTCTGAATTATACAGTCCTGTCCAATTTTTTGCCCAATTGGTATATGTTTAATGCAAACATTTATTAGATTTGATACAAAGGATTGTAAATAAGATATTATTGTTAAGTTAAGCGGTATATCAAAATGTTTAGCAGCTTTAGCAACTGCAATTGGATATGCAGTATTTTCCTGAATTTTAAAATCCCAACTATCAGCTAAAACTTTTCTAAATCCATTACCCATCTCTGTGGACTCAATTTTTCTTTCTTTGCTTGGACAAAGTGATAGAGCAAGTTCATTTAAATCTTCCCCTTGATAGGTATATTTCATTAATATTATATCATTTTTACCAGTGCCATATTTTAGAACACATTTTAAATAATCCAACATATCTTCTTTTGACTTAACTAAATTATCATTAATCATAGCTTCTAAACCATGAGAATATGAAAAACTTCCAATAGGAAATGATGGTGAAAACCAAGTTTGAAGAATTTGTAACGATTCTTTTAAATCTTTTTTATCTTTTATTTTAGTGTTTATGGCTATGGGTTCTACCAATTCCATATGCTCCTCCCTCTGGTTTAAAAGGTCTTAAAACTTTCTTAACCTTTCCTCCTAATTTTAATATCATTTTTCTAATTACTTCGTCGTACTGAATAAAAATTCTATCTTTTTCAATTTGGCATGGCATATGCCTGTTTCCAATATGCCAAATTAATTGCATTAAATTTTTTCCTTTTATTTCAAGTAAACTTTCTTTTTTGTTTTTGATTAAAATCAAATTTCCACTTTGAAGCCTAAACGCTTGATTTTCTGACAGAGATTTTGTCTCTGGTAAATTAACTAAAAATTCAAAACCATTATCTGAAACAAGTTTTTTTCTTCTTAAAAATCTCTCATCATAAGATAAAGATATGTGATCTTTTGCTTTATTTTTGGCAATTTTATTAACTATTAAAAAACAATTGTCCATAAGCTAGAACATAAAATATCTTTGTGCCAAAGGAAGTTCTTTGGCTGGTTCACAAGTAATTATTTCACCATCAGCTTTTACTTCATAAGTCTCGGGATTAACCTCAATCTTTGGACACTTGTTATTTAAAATCATATCTTTTTTAGAAATAGCTCTTGTATTTTCTACAGGTAACAAGTCTTTTCTTATACTTGCATCTTTTAATGAATTCTTTTCAAGAGCTAGTTTGCTTGTGAAAATTACTGAAGATTTTTCTAACGAAGTCCCAAATGATGAAAACATAGGTCTAGTGTATACTGGTTGAGGAGTTGGAATTGATGCATTCGGGTCTCCCATTTGAGCACAAGCTATACTTCCCCCTATTAATATCATTTCTGGCTTTGCACCAAAAAATGCTGGGTCCCATAAAACTAAATCTGCACGTTTATTTTTTTCAATACTACCAATATGTTTTGAAATTCCATGAGCAATTGCCGGATTAATTGTGTATTTTGCTAAATATCTTTTAACTCTAAAGTTATCATTATCTCCTTTTTCCTCAGGTAAACTACCTCTTTGAACTTTCATTTTGTGTGCAGTTTGCCAAGTTCTAATTATAACTTCTCCAACTCTACCCATTGCTTGACTATCTGATGCAATAATTGAAAAGGCTCCCATGTCATGGAGAATATCTTCTGCTGCTATTGTTTCTCTTCTTATTCTACTTTCAGCAAATGCAACATCCTCTGGAATAGATTTATCGAGATGGTGACACACCATTAGCATATCCAAATGTTCCTCTATCGTATTGATGGTATATGGTCTGGTTGGATTTGTTGAAGAAGGGATAACATACTCTTCTCCACAAACTTTGATTATATCAGGCGCGTGTCCGCCACCAGCACCCTCTGTATGAAAAGCATGTATAGTTCTTTTGTTAATTGCTTTGATAGTATTTTCTACAAACCCACTTTCATTTAAAGTGTCTGTGTGAATCATTACTTGAACATCATTTTTGTCAGCAATATTCAAGCAATTATCAATTGCTCCAGGAGTGGTTCCCCAATCCTCATGTAATTTTAAAGCTGAAGCTCCTGCTAGAATTTGTTCCTCAAGTCCCTCTGGTAATGAAGAGTTTCCTTTTCCTGCAAAAGCTAAATTCATAGAAAAACCATCAGCAGATTGAATCATCCTCTGTATGTGCCATGGTCCGGGTGTGCACGTTGTTGCAAGTGTTCCATGAGCCGGTCCAGTTCCTCCTCCAAGCATAGTTGTAATACCTGAGTGCAATGCATCATCAATTTGTTGGGGACATATATAATGAATGTGACTATCAAAACCCCCTGCTGTTAAAATTTTTCCTTCACCAGCAATTATTTCTGTTCCTGGACCAATAATAATATTTACTTTAGATTGAGTATCTGGATTACCAGCTTTACCAATTTCAAATATTTTTCCATCTTTTAAACCTACATCAGCTTTATAAATTCCATTTACATCAACTATTAAAACATTTGTAATAACTGTATCAGCAGCTCCTTTTTCTCTACTGATTTGAGATTGGCCCATCCCATCTCTTATTACTTTTCCACCACCAAACTTTACTTCTTCACCATAAGTGGTTAGATCGTTTTCAACCTCAATAAATAGTTCAGTATCTGCGAGCCTTACTTTATCTCCTGTTGTGGGCCCATACATATCTGCATAAGCTGCTCTAGAAATTTTAGCCATTATAAATTACCCATAACTTTCTTATTGAAACCATATATTTTTTTTAATCCATTTATTTCTATTAGCTCAACATCTTTAGATTGACCTGGTTCAAATCTCACAGCAGTTCCTGAGGGGATATTTAATCTTTTTCCATATGCTAATTTTCTATCAAAAACTAAATGCTCGTTTGTTTCAAAAAAATGATAATGGCTTCCAACTTGCACAGGTCTATCTCCGGAATTAGAAATTTTAATTTTAGTAATTTTGGAGTCTTTATTTAAGTTAATTTCCTCTTTTTTTGTAATTACTTCGCCTGGCTTCATAATAATTATTACCTTATAGGTTTGTGCACAGTTACTAATTTAGTTCCATCTGGAAAAGTAGCTTCTACTTGAACTTCCTTGACCATATCTGGAATGCCCTCCATACAATCCTTTTTTTTAATGACATGAGCTCCTGCCTCCATCAGTTCCGCAACACTTTTACCCTCTCTAGCTCCCTCGACAACAAAATCTGTTATTAAAGCGATAGCCTCTGGATAATTCAATTTTATACCTTTTGATAATCTATTTTTAGCGACAAGCGCTGAAAGGCTTATTAAAAGTTTATCTTTTTCTCTAGGAGTTAGTTTCATTTATATGTTCCATACTTTTGGTATTTTTGAACCTTCAAAAAAATAAGATAAAATTTTATCAATTGCAAATTTAAGATTATAACTATCTTTAGATAAAAGTCTTAGGATCAATTTATTATCCCATTGAGAATAATTTGAAGTTGTATTTTCATTGTTAGTTAAAGTTTCAGATAGATTATTAACATTATTCAAAAACTTATTTCCTACAATAATAATTGTTGCAACTGCAGAATTTTTATTTAATGTCGAAAAACTACTCAAATATTTTTTCTCAAATAAACCTGTATTTATTGCTTCTGTATGAATTAACTTTTTATCAATATTAATATTCCAAAAATCAGAAAAATATCCCTTTTCAAACTCCTCCTTCATAGAAGTTCGTCCAAAAATAATATTTTCACAAAGAAGTAGATTTGAATTTTTTGATAAATTAAAATTAATTTTTCTTTTTAAATTACAATTATTAAATAAAATTAACTTTTTAGGTAGCCAAAATAAATTTGAATTATTTAACAAATTTACATTAATTTCTAAATTGGCAGGATTACCAAAACCACTATAAATTTTTTCTGCTGCTTGGGTTGAAATACAAAGATTTGAACTATCAATTTCAAATTTGAAGTCATATTCATCTCCACTAGTAATTCCACCAGCAGTATTAATAAGCATTAATTGTTTTAAATTTTCATGAAAATCTGGCATCAAAGCTTTTGAAGATCCTTGTTGGTAAAGTTTTTGTAAATTTTGATCTTTAATTTTTATTTCTAATCTGCCCCTAGATTTTTCAAGTTTTTTTTGACTTATATTCATGACATTATCCTAACACAAAATAACCTTTTTATAATTTGCCAATTTTTACAGCTTGAATTATTTGCCTTTTTAAATAAAAAGAGAAGATGCAAAACCAAGAAATAGTCAAAATAATTGAAAACCTTAAAGGACGAAGAAATTATGAGGAAAAAAGAGCATCTAAATTGGGATTTGCTTCTCTTTATGATTACTTTGAAGATAAGATTTCAAAGAAACAAAAAGCTCTTGAGGATGAACAAAAAGAATTGGAAGCTGTAAAAACTGACAATCAGCCCAAAGCTGCTAAAAAAAGCTGTGGCTGTTGTTAATATCTTTCAATCCCCAAATACGCAAACTTTGAATCTGTAGAAGGTATTGTTATAAATAATCTGTAATAATTACTATTGTTTTTAAAAAAACTAGAAGCTCGTTCACAACCATATAACCCAAAATTTTCTTTATTAAATGATTTAGAAGCTTGTTCAAAAGATTTATTCTCTTGATTAAAATACATTGCACTTACTTGTTTTTTACAATCAATCCACGGATTAAACCAATCTTCTTTAAAACCATAAATATCATCTGTTCCATCTTTATTTATATCTGCAGTTTCAATTCTAAATGAACCATTAAGAGAAACTGGCATTACCTGATATTTTTCAAAAGTCTTGTCATCTTTATTTTTAAAAATGTAAAGAGTTTCTTCTGTCTTACAATCTTTTCCACGATTAAAAGGTTTTGTATTATCTTTTCGCTTACAAACTACATCTTTAGCAACACCAATACTATCTGTCTTACCATCTTTGTTAAAATCTATAGCGGTAGAGATCCATGCTCGATCAGCCATTTTAAAAACTTTTTTATCTGATCCCACCACCCAATAACCAGGTTTATCGTTGATGTCTCCCGTCCAGATTAAGAAGTTTGCTTTACCAGTTGGTTTTTCTTTAAATTGATAGCTATCAAGCTTTTCAAATTTTAATTTATTTTTTTTACTAGTCACCTTAGACCAACAAAAAGTTGTATTACCCAAACCTGGGCAACTTCCAAAAATAATTGCTCCTTTTTTTGTTGGAAGAATATGATTAAATCCAATGTCTATAAAGTTATTTGCTTTTTTAGCTTTTCGACATTTATTTGTTTTCATATCACAAACTTCAATTGCACCAGGTTTTTGGTCACCATAAAAGTAGTCAATAATTTCATAATATCCATCTTGATTAAAATCAAAATACATTAAATCATGAGAAAAATGAGGTGATCCAAAACTTTTTAATTCATTTGAATTTAAATCAAAAATATAATTAACATCTTTCCAGCTGCTATTTCTGTTTCTTCCATCTTCACGATTTCCTAGATAAACTATTTCTTCATTTCCATCACTATCAATATCCAAAACATTCATTCTTCTGGCGGTCAAAGGTAATGTTAAATGATTAGATTTTAATTCTAAATTATCAGACTTAAATAAATCATCTAAATTTTCTAAACTTATGCTTACAAGATGTGAAAATGGCTGTTTATCTGATTGTTTTCCCCACTCAACTACATTATTCCAAGTATGAGCAATAATTTTATTTCCATCTTTGTTATCAATATATTTTAATAATTGAGGAGAGTTCCAAGTATTAATTGAATGTGGGTGTGATTTTACCTCATAATGATTTTCTAGCTTCTGAATAATTAAACAACTGTTTTCAGATTTAGTTCTTATAAATTCTGAATTTATTTGTTCACATTTAAAAGGCTTAAATGTAATTTTTTCATTAGTAACTTTTTCATCAGAATAAGAATTAAAACTAGAAAAAAATATAATGCTTAAAACTTGTAAAAGTTTTTTCATAATTTATTTTATTTTATCAATATCGTGAATATTTTTTAAACAATTTTTAAATTCATCAATATTTTCTCTTAAAGCTAAACTAGAAATTGAATAAATCATTATTAATAACAAAACTAATGGGATTGAGGTTATTATTGAGGCGTAACTTTTAATAAGCAATATATAAAAAATAATAAATAAAGCTGATCGAATTAAAACAGTTTTTCTAAAAACACTTATTATTGAAAGCGAATGTTTTAATAAATTAAAAAAACTCATTTTAGACGGACCAAAATACCTTTTGCCTCGTGTGGATGGAATAGAAATTAGATTTTTTTCTATTTTTTTTAATGAACCAGAAAAACTATTCCAAGTAGCTTTTTCTTCTAACATTTTTTTCACTGTTGCTTTTGATAAGCATGTAAAATTACCAAATTTAATTGATTGTCCTGTAAAAGCTAAGGTCAAAAATTTGTGAAATTGATAACAGGTTTTAAAAATTAAACCCTCAGATCTCTTTACTCTTTCCCCTATAATAGATTTATCCCCAGCTTCTTTAGAAAGCTCAATAAAATTTTTGATTTCTTCAGGTCTATCCTCTCCATCACCATCCATTGGAATAACAAAATCGAATTCTTTTTTATCAAAGATATATTTTAAGCCAGTTGCAATGCATCTCGCATGACCTCTGTTCTCTTTCATATTAACTATCTCAATTGAATTGATATTTTTGATATTTGTATAGGTATCAACTATCTGTTGAGAAGAACCATCGTTTATCACAACTAAAGATGTATCATGATCTAAATCTTTAATTTCACTATTAATATTCTCAATCAGCATTTTTAAAGATTCTCTGTCGTTATAAATTGGAATTAAAATTACGTATTTCATCTATCTTGATCCTACACAAACATTATCAAGGCACATATAATCTTTCAATTGATTGAGTTTTTCTCTTTCAACAAATCCTTCCCAAACTGGTCTAGATTTTAAATGATATGATAAATTTCCAGCATTCCATTCATCACCTAAAACTACATTTATTTTAGAGTCAAATTGTTGGTCCCAAGCATATTGAGTTTTTATTGCAATTTCTTTGCCCGGATAATCAGTTCTCTTGTCGTCTTTTGAAATTGAAACATAAGCGTAAAGCGCTGGTGATAAAAAGAAAAAGAAAATAAATCCAACTAAAAATGGTTTAAGTTTTTTAATATTTATTTGTGCCTGGAACAAATAAACAAATAATGATCCAAAAAACAAAAAAAATGGTGTCATCCACATTGTTCTTATTTTTGATCCAGTAATTACTGATGTTAAAAACATTAAAACAACAGGTAAAATATTTATTGCTAATAAAAATAGTAATTTTTTATCTTTAAGATTTAAATTTAATTTAATTTTTTTAATTAATAACCAGGATAGCAGTAAAAAAGGAATTAAGATCCCAACCTGTTTCAATAAAAAGATTACTGGAAATTTAATATGATCTATAAAGCTAGATTGTTCTAAGCCCGTTCTAGCTAATCCATATGTTATAGTAATAAAATCATTGTTAAATAGCCAAATAAAATGTGGAACTAAAACTACTAAGAAAACTTCAACAGTAATTAAATATTTAAAATCAAACTTTCTCTCCTTTTTAAAAAAAATTAAATAAATAAATAAAAGATCAATGGATGCTAACAAATAAATAAATAAATATTTTGACAGAAACCCAAAAGCAGCAAACAGACCTACTAAAAAACAATCTAAAAACCTTATATCTTTGCTACTATAAATTTTCCATGAGTAATAGACTGTTAAAGACCAGAAAGGTAATTGACATACATTTACATTAAATTCTGGTGTGGTGAAGTTATAAAAATAAATTCCTTCAATTAGTAATATAGAAATTAAACCTAAAATCCTGCTCTTAAATATTTCATTTGAAAATTTAAATACATAATAAAAAGATATAATTACAAAAATTTGACTTAATAAATAATAAACCCAATCTTGTGATCCAAAAATTTGAAAAAAAATTTCTGGGAAAAAAGCACTCATTGGAGGATGTTTATTAAATCCCCAATCTAATTTGCTTCCCCAAGCTAAAGCTTCAATTGTATCAAGTGGTAAATTATGATTTGTAATTGATGGAATCAAAGTCCAAAAAATTAGATGAGCTGTAACAAAAATATAAAACACATTATCGATATTTTTGTTATTAATGGTCATTTATAAATATTTATATCAATTAAGCTTGCTTGACACCCCTAATTTGCTGAATATACTGCGAGCGATTAAAATTACGCTATGCCAAAGACTGCTAAAGCAAAGAAAAAAGTATCAAAACCAAAAACTAAAGTTGTAAGTAAAGCAAAACCAACTGCAACTAAAGTTGTGTCCAAAGGTCCTGTAAAAATTTCAAAAACTTATGTTCCAAAAGATACTGAAAAATATATGTGTGAAAAACATAAAGTATTTTTCAGAATGAGACTAACTGAATGGAAAAAAGAATTAATCAAAGCTAATAATGAAGCTCTCTATAATGGTGGGATGGATGACAATAATATTTCTGCAGATATTGTTGATCAAGCAAACTCCTATATTGATAGTAATGTAGAGATGAAAGCAATTAACAGACAGATTAAATTAATCTCAGAAATTGATAAAGCGTTAAGAAGGATTAGAGAAGACACTTATGGTTATTGTTTGGATACTGCAGAACCAATTGGATTAAAAAGATTAATGGCAAGACCTGTTGCTAAATATACTATTGCTGCACAAGAAAAGCATGAAAAAGAAGAAAAAGTTCATGCAGATGATTAACAATGAGAAAAAAATCAACTAAACAAAAATCAATATCATTTCTTTTTGCAAAGAAATATATTTACTTTTATTACCCTTTTTTTTGGGTTGTTTTATTGATTTATTTATTTTTGAAATGAACAAAAAATTAGTTTTAATCATTATAATTATAGTTGCTATTGAATTTTCAGGTTATGGGATTCTTAGTACTCTTTATAGATTATTTGGGTAAATTTTTAGAGTTTAGGAATTTTAGCGTTCTTATCCATAAAACTATAACCTCTAACCACTGCTTCTCGCTCAGAAATCTCTAAATACCATCTAGATAGATTTTTGTAATTTTTTAAACCAATATCATGCCATTCATGTCTTGCCATCCATGGCCACGTTGCAATATCAGCAATTGTATAATCAGGTCCTGCAAGAAATTTTGACACCTTTAATCTTGCATCCAATTCTTCATAAATTCTTTTAGTAATTTTAAAATATCTTTCCTCACCAAAATTACTTTTACCTGGATTGTAGTGATGGAACTGATGATGTTGACCAATCATTGGACCTACAGTTCCCATTTGAGCCATTAACCATTGATTAATAACCAATCTATCTTTTTCATTATAAAGTTTTCCACTTTTATCTGCCAAGTACATTAATATAGCACCTGACTCGAAAATACTTTTATTGTTATCATGATCAATAATTACAGGAATTTTTCCAAATGGACTTAGCTTTACGAATTCTGGTTTAAATTGTTCATCTTTACCAAGATCAACTTTGGTTACTTTATACTCATAACCAATTTCTTCAAGCATGATACTTATTTTCCATCCATTAGGAGTGTTGGCAGAAAAAAGCTCTATCATTTTTTAATTCCAAGTCTTTCCTGTGCAGCTTTAGAAGTTGTTGTGAATTCAAATCTTAATTTTTCATCTGGTTTAGCATATTTAAAACAGCCTCTTGCTGCCAATGCACCTTCATGAAACCCTGAAAGAATTAATTTTAATTTTCCTGGATAAGAACAAATATCTCCAATGGCAAATATACCGTTTACATTGGTTTCAAAGTTTTCAGTATTTACCTGAACAGTTTTTTTATCAATATTTAATCCCCAATCTAATATAGGGCCAAGTTGCATAATCAAACCAAAAAAACCTAATACATAATCAGATTTGATCTCTTTAATTTCACCTTCATCATGTTTTATTTTAACATACTCAATTTGTTTATCTCCACTAACAGAATCCATTTGATATTTCGTAAATAAATTTAACTTTCCTTGATCATTAAGCTCTTTTAGTTTTTGAACACTTGCTTCTGCACCACTAAAACCATCTCTTCTATGAATTAAATTTACTTTAGATGTATTTGATAATTCAATTGCCCAATCTAAGGCTGAGTCCCCTCCACCAAAAATTGAAATAGTTTTATCTTTAAATATTGATTTATCTTTAATTGAATAAAATAAAGAATTACCCTCAAATTTTTCACACTCTTTGACTGAAAATTTTCTAGGTTCAAAAGAACCAACACCACCAGCTATAACGATAGCTGCAACATCAAACTCTACTCCGGCAGAAGTTTTAACATGCCATCTATTTTGATTCTTTTTTATCTCTTCAACTCTTTCATTTAAATGAAATTTTACATTGAAAGGTTTAATTTGTTTTAAAAGATTATTAGTTAGCTCTTCCCCAGTACACTCTGGTACGGCTGGGATATCATAAATAGGTTTATCAGGATAAAGTTCTATACATTGACCACCAGCTTTATCTAGATTGTCGACTATTTCACAAGTCAAACCAATAATTCCAAGTTGGTGAGCACAAAACAACCCTGTTGGCCCTGCTCCAATAATTAATACATCTGTTTTATTCATCTATCCTTGCTTTGATGGAATGTTTACTTCTAATCCATCTAACTCATCCGAAACTATTAACTGACAGCTCAACCTGCTATTATTTTTTGGTTCAAAAGCCATATCAAGCATATCTTCTTCACCATCTTCTTTTGCTGGTAGTTTATCTAACCATTCTTCTTTGACATAGACATGGCAAGTAGCACAAGCCATTCCTCCTCCACAATCTGCATCAATTCCAGGAATATCATTTTGAATTGCACCTTCCATTACAGTTAGTCCCTTTTGAACATCAATTGTATGAGTTTTATTATCGTGTGTGTGGTAAGTTATTTTTGCCATGCGTTATATATAGTTCCTTATCTAAATTGAACAAGTAAGTAAAATCATACTTAATATTTTTTAAATATTTTGAGGCTCTGGTAGCTCTTTTTTTATAAAATAGCTTGTATCTTCTTTTTGTTTCATTAACGCAGGAATAATTTCTTTATAAGCGTCAATTAAACCATCATTTGGCTTTGGTAATTGGTCTTTTATATGATGATGTACCTTATCAAGATTATATGATGGAACTGTTGGAAACATATGATGAGTTAAATGATATTCCATTTTCCAATATAAAAAACTCAGTATTGGATTTAAATACATCTCACGCGATGTAACTCTATGATCTTTTATATTTCTAGCTAAACCTGCATGCTGAGTAAATGCAACAAGTTTATGTAAAGTTTTTCCATAAAATTGTGGTAACACAAAATATAATAGTGGCATCCAAGAAGAAACTAAAATAGACCACAAAATAATTGAAAGCCAAATAGCAACATAAATTCTAGAAATAAAAATCGCTTTTGGTTGTGCATTTTCTGGAATGCTATCTTGCATAACTTTTGTTTTAATTCCTAAAGCATGCTGAATAATTTCAAATGAAATATGTTTTTTAAAGAAAACTAAATCTAAAAATGGAATTATGTTTATAATTAATCTTTTTGGAGTTTCTTTTAAATCATTTCCATACTCAATTTCATGATCAAATGGATTTTCGGTTGAATAAGTATTTCCATGATGAACGAAATGTGTGTATCTCCATCTTGTTGGCTCAAAATTAGCCATGTATGAAGAGATATAATAAAAAAGCTCGTTTAGAAATTTTGTTTGAAATGCAGTTTTGTGACCCGTCTCATGCCATAATGGATTAGAAAAAGAATAAATATTCCCATAAACCAAAAACCAAAATACTGACCACCATGTGCCCCAAGTTTGATAAGCCAAGATTCCAGTTACCAACAATAGACCAAAAAAAACTGAAACATGTTGCAATCCTTTTATATCTGATCTCTTAGAAAGCTCTTTAAGGACTTCTTTATCAATTTGGCATTTGTGCCATTTATCTAATTTAACATCCATGAACAAAAATTATGTATAGTTATTATACATAATTTTATTAAAGGTAAAAAAAAAGGGCAAGTACATAATTGTACCTGCCCTTAATTTAAATTTTAGATAATTATTTAGCTCTTCTTCCCGCAGAACTAGTTGCAGCAGCCCAAATTACTAGACCGAATGCAATTTTGTTAATGAAGTCAGCTAAGTTATAAACGACGTTAAGTGAGTTAGCGTCTACTCCACCAGTTAAGTAACCAAATACATAACCTAATGGGTAAATTGCCCAACCTACTGTAACGATCATTCTCATTGCGCCAAAAGCAGTTACAAGAGCTTTGTTTCCACTTTTCGCTGCAGCTTTTCCAGCTTCACCTGAGAATACTTCATAAAGAATGTATACCCAACCTGCCATTCCGATGATGAAACCTAGTGTAGCATTAATGTAACCTGCTTCACCTAAGTAACCACCGATAAGCATTACTAATGAACCAATTAACAATCTCCAGAACATTCCAGAGTTTGCTTTATTGATAGCTGCTAGAATTAAATAGAATTCTACCATCTGTAGTGGCACAGTGATTAACCAGTCAATGTATCTGTAAACAGTTGGTGAGTCTCCAGTAGCAACCCATACTTCTCTCATGTACATGTAGTGTATGAATGCAATACCAGTTACTAGACCAGCAACAATAACTGATGTTCTCCAGCCTGATGCGACATTGCCTGCTTCCATGAAAAAGAAAGCAGTAGCTGCCAACATTCCCATAGAGATAACCCAGAATGAAATTCCTACGAAGTCATCTTGCATCAACATCGTTGCGTCTGCTGCAATAGCTATACCTGAAAAACCTATCAAGGCCATAGCTGCTAAAGCAAACAGTTTAAGTTTTTTCATAAAAAACTCCCTCTTCGTTAGTTTTTATTTTAGTTTATATAAACTAGACTTAAGTTACCTTAAGCCAATTTCGTGGTTAGATAGCAAATTAAATTAGTTTTATGAAGACTTAATTTTCACTAATAAGCATTGATTTTACTCAATTTTTAAAATTAAATACAATTTATAAGTTAAAAACCAAAAAAAATAAGGAATTCGAATCAAATCGTCATGTCTTCTAAGTTTAATGAAATTTACGAAAATTCTATAAAAAATCCTGAAAAATTTTGGCAAGATGCCTCTGAAGATATCTTTTGGTTTAAGAAACCATCAAAAATTTTGAATAAATCTAACCCACCTTTCTATAAATGGTTTGAAGATGGGGTTACAAACACCTGTTATAACGCTTTAGACATTCATATTGATCAAGGAAGAGGTCAAAAGACAGCATTAATTTATGATAGTCCTATCACTGGTAACAAAAGTCAGTTCACTTATGAGGAATTAAGGTCAAAAGTTTCAAAATTTGCTGGAGCTTTAAGAGCTCAAGGTGCAAATAAGGGTGATCGAGTGATCATTTACATGCCAATGATCCCTGAAGCGGTAGTTGCGATGCTAGCTTGTGCAAGAATTGGTGCAATTCATTCTGTCGTTTTTGGTGGATTTGCCTCAAATGAGCTTGCGAGCAGAATAGATGATAGCAGAGCAAAACTATTAGTGACTGCCTCATGCGGTTTTGAGCCAGGAAGAACCGTTGAGTACAAACCTCTTGTTGATGAAGCAATAAAAATAGCAAATCATAAAATTGAAAAAATGATTTTGTTCCAAAGACCTGGAAATGAGGTCAAACTAAATGCACCTGAAGAGGTCAGTTGGGAAGAAGTTATCTCTAATGCTAAAGATGCTGACTGTGTTGAGATGAATTCAAATGAGTTTGCTTATATTCTATATACATCTGGCACAACTGGAACTCCAAAAGGAATTGTAAGAGATATTGGGGGTCACATTGTTGCTCTCAAATGGACTATGAAAAATATCTATAACATAGATGCTGATGATATTTGGTGGTCTGCTAGTGATATAGGTTGGATTGTTGGGCATTCTTATATTGTTTATGCTCCATTGTTTAAAGGATGCACTACAGTTTTGTTTGAAGGTAAGCCTGTAGGAACTCCAGATGCTGGGGCTTTCTGGAAAATAATTTCAGACTATAAAGTAAAATCTCTTTTTACAGCTCCAACAGCCTTTAGAGCTATTAAGAAAGAGGATCCCGAGGGTAAATTTTTCTCAAAATATGATTTAAGAAGTTTTGAAAGCTTGTTTCTTGCTGGAGAAAGAGCTGATCCAGACACAATAAAATGGGCTGAGAATTTACTTAAGGTTCCAGTGATTGATCATTGGTGGCAAACAGAAACTAGCTGGGCAATTAGCTCAAATTGTACTGGTATTGAAATGATGGAAACAAAATATGGTTCAGCTTGTAAAGCTGTTCCTGGATATGATGTTAAAATCATTAAACCAGATCAATCTTTAGCTAAACCAAATGAAATGGGAGATATTGTTGTAAAACTCCCATTGCCTCCAGGTACATTTCCAACATTATGGAATGCAGACCAAAGATACAAAGAAAACTACATGTCTAATTATGACGGGTATTATCAAACATATGATGCAGGTCATATCGATGATGATGGTTATATTTGGATTATGTCTAGAACTGATGACATTATTAATGTAGCAGGTCATAGATTATCTACTGGTGCCATAGAAGAAGTGTTGTCAGAACATCAATCTGTTGCTGAATGTG
Source organism: uncultured Pelagibacteraceae bacterium (assembly GCA_902588315.1). GTDB lineage: Bacteria > Pseudomonadota > Alphaproteobacteria > Pelagibacterales > Pelagibacteraceae > Pelagibacter. The sequence goes on along the minus strand of CACIOP010000003.1, from coordinate 76,152 downwards.
CGGTACTTGGAATAGCAGATAAATTAAAAGGCCAATTACCTATTGGATTAGTAGTTTTAAAATCAGGTGTTGATAAAGATAATGAAACTATATCTAAAGAATGTGTGCAAATGGTAAGAGATAAAATCGGACCAGTTGCTGCATTTAAAGTTGTAATTGTTATTAAGAGATTACCAAAAACTAGATCAGGAAAAATTTTAAGAGGAACTATAAGAAAAATTGCAGATGGTGTTGATTATAAAGTGCCACCCACAATTGATGATCCAGCAATTCTAACTGAAATTACAGAAGATTTAATAAATCACAAAATCTTAAATAATGGTTAAAACTTATATTTTTTTAATCGCTGCAATATTTTGTGAGGTTGCTGGAACAATGTTGCTTCCTATTTCTCAAAACTTCACAAAAATTATACCAACAGTTGCTTTATCTGCATTTTATCTTACTGCATTCTATCTATTAACTTTTGTAGTTAACAAACTTCCAATAGCAATTGTTTATGCAACATGGAGTGGTTTAGGAATTTTTACTATTGCAATCCTTGGATACATATTTTTTAAACAAACTTTAGCTTGGCAAGCAATAGTAGGATTATTTTTAATAGTGATTGGAGTAATTTTAGTAAATAGTTTTACTGGAAAACTTAGCTAAACTGTAATGGTGTTCCATCAGGATCACCCAAAATTTTTCCATCCTGCATCTTAATGTTTCCTGCAATAATTGTATGTGTGGGTGTTCCTTTAAATTTAAATCCATTAAATGGTGACCACTTACATTTACTTTCAATGTTTTCATTTTTAATCTCAATTGTTTTGTTCATATCAATAATTGTGAAGTCTGCATCATAACCTTCTTTGATAAATCCTTTATTTTTTATTCCGAAAATTTTCACAGGATTTTCACAAACAAAGTTCATTAATTGGTTTAGAGATAATTTTCCATCGTTGATATGATTTAACATAACAGGCATTAAAGTTTGAACTCCTGGCATTCCTGAAGGGGTGTTTGGGTATACCTTATCTTTATTCTCTTTTAAATGAGGAGCGTGATCAGATCCAATCGTATCATTGAAATTATTTCTCACTCCATACCACAATCTATCATAATGAGATTTATCTCTTAATGGTGGGTTCATCTGAGCATAAGTTCCAAGCTTGTCATAACAATCTGGAGCAAAAAGCGTTAAATGCTGCGGAGTAATTTCAAATGTAATATTTCCTTTATGTTGAGATAAAAAATCAATTTCCTCTTTGGTAGTAATATGAAGCACATGGGCTTTTTTATTATGCTTTTCTGCAATCCGGACAATTCTTCTTGTAGATGCTATTGCGCATTCTGCACTTCTCCATACTGGATGAGTATGAACATCCCCCTCTTTTATTAATTTCTTATTAACTTTTAAAATTGCCTCATCTTCAGAATGAACTGCCACAACTTTTGAAGCATTTTGAAAAACTTTATCTATATCGTCTTCTTCAGCAACTAATAAATTACCAGTTGAAGATCCTGCAAAAAGTTTAATTCCGCAGCACCCTTCCAAACCTTTTAGACTTGCTAAATCATCTGCATTATCAGCAGTTGCACCAAAGTAAAAAGCATAATTACAATACATTCTATTTTTAGCGAGATTTAATTTCCTTTGAAACTCTTTCATATTTGAAGTTGGCGGATTAGTATTTGGCATTTCAAATACACTAGTTATTCCACCTGCAATTGCTGCTCTACTACCTGAATGAAGATCCTCAGTATCTGTTGATCCTGGTTCTCTAAAATGTGTTTGGGTATCTATGCAACCAGGTAATACTGTATGGCCTTCTGCATTAATTGTCTTTTTTGCTTCTTCTGAAATTTGTCCAATCTTTTGAATTTTTCCTTCTTTTATAGCAACATCTACATCTTTTAACTCACCATCGATGTAACATTGTCCGTTTTTAATTATAAGATCTAACATTTTGAGAAATTGTTATTATATTACAATCTATAATTAATCAATTATGAATATAAAAAACGTTTATATTTTAGATGATAGAGCAATTCTTTATATTAATGGAGAAGATGCAAAAGAGTTTCTTCAAAATCTTATTAGTAACGATATGAACAAAGTAAATGATGTAAATAGTTGTTTTAGTTCATTGCTTACACCCCAGGGTAAATTTTTATATGAATTTATAATCGTAAAACATAAGTCAGGATATATTTTGGATTGTGAAAAAACTCAGGCAGAGGAGTTATTCAAACAATTATCCTTGTATAAACTTAGATCAAAAGTTGAAATTCTCAATTTAAGTAATGAATTTGTTGTTGCAGCATTTTCTCATGAAAAATTCTTAACTTTCGATGAAGCAAAAGATCAACCTGGTTACACAATTAAATATAGAGAAGATCCAATTTTTTTAGATCCAAGAAATAAGTATTTGGGTGCTAGATTGGTTATTAATTTAGAAAAACTTTATTTATCCTTGAAAAAACTAGATCTTCACGATGCAAATCTGAAAGAATATTATACATTAAGTCATAGACTTGGGATAGTTCCAAAAGATTTAAATAAGTTGAAAGACAAATTGTTCGGTATTGAATGTAATTTTGAAGAATTAAATGGAATTGATTTCAAAAAAGGCTGTTATGTTGGCCAAGAAAATACGGCGCGAATTAAATTAAAGAACAAGCTTTCAAAAAGATTATTTCCAATAAATATAATTAATGGAAAACTACACGAAGGCGAAAGTATTTATAATAATGAAATTGAAATAGGTAAGGTTTTAATTGATAGCGACTACCCTTTTGCTTTAATTAAATACTTAAACGAAAACTTTGATGAAAAAGCAAATTTTAAAACTAAAGAAGCTTTAATAAATATCAATAAGCCTGACTGGATAAAAAACTAATATTATAATTTAAAGAAATAAACAATCATTAAAATTATAAAAACTACAATAATCCAAATACTTAGATTTTTAAGAAATTGCTTTGATTGGGAATTTGATTGTAAAAAACTTGGGAGAACTAAAAGCAAAACCACAACCATAAATATTACTGAAAGTAATTTATCCATCAAAAACTCCTATATAAAATTCACTTTGGTGCGGTCGGAGAGACTCGAACTCTCATGGACTAGGTCCACACGGCCCTCAACCGTGCCTGTCTACCAATTTCAGCACGACCGCGATATGTCCCATAATAAATGAATGACAATCTTGATTCAAATTGGTAAAAATCTTCATGGAATTTACACAAGAAGTGCGTAAAGCAACAGATCCTATTTATCAAAAAATTTCTAAGGTTATGCCTGAAATTGAATGGTCTGTGCATGCTCCATACATTCATAAAATTAATAAATTAAAAAAAGAAAAGAATGCTGTAATTCTAGCCCACAACTATCAAACTCCTGAAATTTATCATGGTGTTGCAGATTTTTCTGCGGACTCTCTTGCATTAGCAATTGAAGCCTCAAAAACTTCAGCTGATATTATTTTAATGGCTGGTGTACATTTCATGGCAGAAACTGCAAAATTAATGAGCCCAAATAAAAAAGTTATTCTTCCTGATATGGATGCTGGCTGTTCTTTATCATCATCTATTACAGGTAAAGATGTTAGACTATTAAAAGAAAAATACCCAGGCGTTCCTGTTGTATCTTATGTCAATACCTCAGCAGAAGTTAAGGCGGAAACAGACGTTTGTTGCACTTCCGCTAATGCGGTTAAAATAGTTAAATCGCTTGGTGTAAAAAGAGTAATATTTTTGCCTGATGATTATTTAGCTAAATATGTAGCTTCTCAAACAGATGTTGAAATTATTTCTTGGAAAGGAATTTGCATTGTTCATGATCAGTTTAATAAAAAAGAAATAGAGGATATAAGAAAAAATAATCCAGGAATTAAAATTATTGCACATCCAGAATGTCCTCCTGATGTAATTGAGGCAAGTGATTTTGCAGGATCTACTTCTGGAATGATTAAATATGTAAAAGATAATCAACCAAAAAAAGTAATGATGGTCACCGAATGTTCAATGAGTGACAATATTCAAATAGAAAATCCAAATGTAGACTTTGTCAAACCATGTAATATGTGTCCTCATATGAAGAAAATTACACTTCCAAAGATATTAGATTGTTTAGAAAATGAGACTGGTGAAATTATTATGGACAAAGAAACAATTGATAAAGCTAGAATATCTGTAGAGAGAATGGCAGCAATTGGCAGATAATTAAGTGTCAAAAATAAAATTAAGCAAAGAATTTATTAAAAGTACCGTTAAGCTTGCATTGAATGAAGATCTTTATCCGTCAGGAGACATTACTTCAGGTTTAATTAAAAATGATAAAATCTTTACAGTTAAATTAATTTCAAATCAAAGTGCAATTGTTGGAGGATTATTATTTGCTAAACAAACTTTTGCATTAATTGATGATAAAATAAAATTCATTATTAAGAAAAAAGAAGGTTCTAGAGTTAAAAAAGGAAATTTAGTTGCTTTAATTAAAGGTAATGCAAAAAATATTCTAATCGCTGAAAGAGTAGCTTTAAATTTTATGTCTCATATTTCTGGAATAGCAACTAAAACAAATCAGTTTGTTAAATTAGCTGGAAAAAAAACTAAAATTTGTTGCACAAGAAAAACAATTCCTAATTTAAGAGTTATCCAAAAATATGCTGTTAAATTAGGAGGTGGTATCAATCATAGATTTAATTTAAGCGATGAATATTTAATTAAAGATAACCATATTGCTAGTTCAGATTTAAATAGTTTAGTTTTAAAAGCTATTAATAATAAAAAAGGAAAAAAAATTACTGTCGAAGTTGATACAATTAAGCAGCTTAAGTCAATATTGGGTCTAAAATTTAATACTGTTCTGCTCGATAATATGAATGTTAAAAATCTTAAACATGGTGTTAAAATTGCTAAAAAATTTTATGAAACTGAAGCATCTGGCAATATTACTTTAAAAAATATCAAAGCTGTCGCATCGACTGGAGTAAATAGAATTTCTGTTGGCAGCATTACACACAGCGCTCCTGCGGTTGACTTTAAGTTAGAAATCTAATTCACAAACTTAGATAGGTCTGGTTTGAAATAGTTAGGCCCTTTCATGACTTTTCCGGATTCATTATAAATTGGTTTACCATTTTCATCTAACTTACTCATGTTTGAGTTTTGTACCTCCTCAAAGCACTTATCCAAATCAATCCCAAAAGCATGCCCTGCTCCATAAGTTACATATAATATATCAGTCAGCGCATCAGCTACCTCCAATAAGTCCTTATTATTCATGGCTTCTTTAAGCTCTTCTAGTTCCTCTTTAATTAGATCTATCCTTAATTTATTTATTTTATCAGTACTAAATGATGGTTTAGTTTTAACTTCCTGACCAAAAGTTTTCATGAAAGTGCCAACTTTACTAAAATTCGACATAATGCTCCTGTATGTTTTTATAAAATTATTGTATGTTAATAATTATTTGTTACTTAAAAATTAATCAATGAAATTAAGAAAAGAATTTGACAGTATTGGAAGTGTAAACGTCCCAAATGATAAATATTGGGGTGCATCTACTCAAAGATCTAATAAATTTTTTAATATAGGTAAAATTTTAGTAAACATTTCAATCATTAAATCAATTGCGATTATTAAGAGATCTGCTGCAATAGTTCATTCAAAAGACAAATTAATTGATAAGAAAATTTCTAAAGCAATAGTCAAAGCATCAGATGAAATAATCAAGGGTAAATTGAATGAAAACTTTCCATTAAAAGTCTGGCAAACAGGTTCAGGGACACAAACAAATATGAATGTAAATGAGGTCATTGCAAACAGGGCAATAGAAATTTTAGGTGGAAAAAAAGGTACAAAAAAGCCAGTTCATCCAAATGACCATGTAAATAAATCGCAATCTACAAATGATGTTTTTCCAACTGCAATGCACATCTCTGTTGCTAAAGAGACCATTGCTAAAATGCTACCAAGTCTCAAATTTTTAGAAAGAGAGTTGAGAAGAAAATCCAATGAATTTAAAAATATAGTAAAAATTGGAAGAACTCATTTACAAGATGCTACCCCATTATCTCTTGGACAAGAATTTTCAGGATATCATTTTCAAGTAAAAAAAAGTATTGAAAGAATAGAGTATGCATTAAAAGAAATATTATTTCTTGCACAAGGTGGTACGGCAGTAGGTACTGGAATAAATTCAAAGAAAAATTTCGATAAAAAAATTGTTAAAGAAATTACAAAATTTACAAATATAAATTTTAAACCAGCTCCAAATAAATTTGCTGAGCTTGCAGCTCATGATGCAATTGTTAATTTTTCTGGTGCTCTAAATACTTGTGCGGTAGCTTTAATGAAAATATCTAATGATATTCGTTTCTTAGGTTCTGGCCCAAGAGCTGGATACGGAGAATTAATCTTACCTGAAAATGAACCAGGCTCATCTATTATGCCTGGAAAAGTAAATCCAACACAATGCGAAGCAGTTACTATGGTTTGTGTGAAAGTAATTGGAAACCACAATGGAATAACTATGGCTGGCTCTCATGGGCATTTTGAACTAAATGTTTTTAAGCCCTTAATTGCCCATAACATACTTCAATCAATCGACTTAATTGCTGACAGTACAAAAAATTTTGCTCTTTATTGTGTTAAAGGAATAAAAGCAAACAAAAAGAAAATTAAACAACATTTGGATAATTCACTTATGCTTGTAACAGCATTAGCACCACATATCGGATACGACAATGCTGCAAAAATTGCTAAAAAGGCTTTAAAAAATGATACCACTCTTAAATTTGAAACCTTAAAAACAAGATTAATTAGTGAAAAAGATTATAACAGAATAGTTGATCCAAAAAAAATGATTTATCCAGCGTAATTTTTAATCGCATCGTTCAATAAATTTTTTAAATATATTTTATTTTGAAGTTTATTATTATTAAGATTTATATTAGTTAGGATTTTATTTACATTTTGGGCATTCTTATTATCAATTCTGATATCTTTCAATTCAACTATTTTTTGATCAAAATTATAAGTAAAATTTAAGTCGATATCTTCAATTTTATATCTATAATTTTTTGGAGTAAGAAGAAATCTATATATTTTATTATAATTTTTAATTTTAATTTTTAATTTACCATCTAATACTAATTCTCCCTTTTTAACAAAAATTAAACTTTCATTTAATTCAAATTCTGCAAAATCTTGCCACTCAAATTTTGTTTTGTCTAGATCAATGAGACCTTCTTTGATTTTTGATTTTATTTTTACATTTTTAAAATTATAATTGTCATAAATATTTCCTGCATTTATATTTAGTTGAAAATCAATATTTTTATTATTTAATATCTTTGTTTTTAAAAAATCTTTGATTATAGCATTAGACCCAAATAAATGGTTTAAATTTATATTTCTTAAATTGCCATTCAAACTAGCGTAAAAAGGTTTTAAGTTGAAATTACCTTTGTAAGATAAACTCGGGTTATCTATTTTATCAAAAATATAAAATGTAAAAAAATCTTTTTTAATTTCATATTCAACGTTTTTTTTTGAATTGTTAAGAATTAATGTAGACTTTCCTAGTTTGCTCTCGTTCTGAAAGTTTAAATCATTATGTATTTTAAGTTTAATTGAGGATAAATCAATTTTAGAAATAAAATTGTTTTTATTTTCACCATAAAATGATTCTATTGAAAAAGGAATATTAAATATTTCGTTTTCTGAATAAAAAATATTTTTAACTTCATTTATTTCATAATAATATTTAGATTTTAAAATTTTATTTATGAATAATACTTCGTCTTCTTGATTTCTAAAAAAAATATTACTATTATTTATTTGAAGTTTTCTATTTTTAAAGTTCTGATCTAAAAGTTCGAAAAAAAAATTATAATTTTTACTATTTAAGTTAAAATTAGCATTCTCAATAATTAAACCTTTTACATTCAAATTTTCTGGAGAAAAAAGTTTATCTAAAGATATAAATATTTTTAATTTATTTATTTTTGATATTTCATTTTTCTTGTCTAAAATAATTGAAGTTTTTGTTTCAAAATGTGGCATAGGAAATAAATTATATTTAAAACTTTGAGAAAATTTAAAATCCATATTATATTTATTTTTAATTTCTAATTTGATTTTTTCGGAAATATCTGACTGTGAGTAAAAAGTTGGCAATAGTAAATATGTTATAAAAATAACAATAAGTGCGACAAAAGTTAAAATTATTTTATTATTTTTAATTAAAAAACCAAGGTTTTTAGAATTTAACTTGTTTAAATTTTTTTCTAAAAGATTATTAATTAAATTATTAATGTGTTTTAAATATTTTACAAAAAAAATTTTTTTGCTCATAATAATAAAGAAAACTTATAAAGTATTATTTTAAATGATAAACAATGATTATTTAAAAAATTTGAATGATGCTCAAAAAGAAGCTGTTATGCATCTTGAGGGGCCTCTTTTGATTGTTGCTGGAGCTGGATCTGGTAAAACAAAAGTTTTAACCTCCAGAATTGCTAATATTATTAAAGAAAAAAAAGCGTTTCCAAATCAAATCTTAGCAGTAACATTTACTAATAAGGCTGCAAAAGAAATGCAAAATAGAGTTAGTCAAATACTTGGCTCTACGGCAGTCGGACTTTCGTGGCTAGGAACATTTCACTCAATTTGTGCCAAATTATTAAGAAAACATGCATCTGCAGCAAACCTTAATTCCAATTTTACTATAGTAGACACAGATGATCAAATCAGACTTATTAAAAATATTTGTAAGGCTGAAAATGTTGACATTAAACAATTATCTCCGAGGTTTATATTAGCAATAATTGATCGTTGGAAAAATAAAGGATTTTATCCAAATGAAGTAGTAGTGAATAAAAAAGATCTTTATGAAAAAACAATTCTCCCACTATATAAAATTTATCAACAAAAATTAATTGACTTAAACTCATGTGATTTTGGTGACCTTATATTACATGCAGTTAAAATTTTGGAATTCAATTCTGACATTAAAGAAATATATTCAAAAAATTTTAAATATATCCTTGTTGATGAATATCAAGATACTAATTTTATACAAAGTAAATGGCTTAATCTATTGTCAGAAAAAAACAAAAATATTTGTTGTGTTGGAGATGATGATCAATCAATTTATAGCTGGAGAGGAGCAGAGATTAAAAATTTTTTAGAATTTGACCAAGTATATAAAAATACAAAAGTAATTAGACTAGAACAAAATTATAGATCTTCGCAAAATATTTTGAACGTCGCTTCGAATCTTATTTCTAATAATCAAAACAGAGTTGGTAAAACGTTAATTACAAATATGGATGAAGGTGATTTAGTTAAACTAAACTGTTTTAAAAATGGTAAAGATGAAGCAGTTGGAATTTCAGATGAGATAGAGAAAAACATTAAAAAAAAAATTTCTTATAACAATATCGCAATTCTTGTAAGAGCCATTTTTCAAACTCGTGAATTTGAAGAACGTTTTCTTAAAGTTGGTATGCCTTATAGAATATTAGGTGGTACAAAATTTTATGAAAGAGCTGAAATAAAAGACTGTGTAGCTTATCTAAGATTGATCAATCAAGAAAAAGATGATCTTGCTTTTGAAAGAATTGTTAACAACCCAAAAAGATCAATAGGAGATAGTACCTTAAAAAATATTCATGAATTTGCGAAAGAAAATAATTTAAATTTAGAAAGAGCATCAATTAAAATGCTTGAACAAAATTTGATTAAACCAAAAGCTAAAATTGGTTTAAATTTATTTATAAATTCTCTAAACAAATGGAGAAATGATATAAGAATTAAAAAATCAAACCACATTAAATTATTACAAATTGTCTTGGACGAGTCTGGATACTCAGCAATGTTAAAAAACAAAAAAGATGTAGATAATGAGAACAGATTGGAGAATATTAAGGAATTGTTAAGCGCCATGAAAGAATTTGATAATTTAGAAAGTTTTTTAGAACATGTATCTTTGGCAACTTCAGTAGATCAAGAGTGGGAAGGTGAAAAAATAAATATGATGACAATGCATGCTGCAAAAGGATTAGAGTTTGATGTTGTCTTTCTTCCAGGCTGGGAAGAAGGTTTGTTTCCTCATCAAAAATCTATTGAGGAAAAAGGTCAAAATGGCTTAGAAGAAGAAAGACGTTTAGCTTATGTAGGAATTACTAGAGCTAAGAAAAAAGCTATAATATCTTTTTCTATGAATAGATTTTATCAAGGAGACTGGATAGACAGTATGGCCTCAAGGTTTATAGAAGAATTACCTGAAAAAAATGTTGAGAAAAATTCTTTTTTTGATGAAGAAAATAACCATGATGATGATTTTGAATTTAATCAAGATTTTGAAATTGAGGAAGGTACAAGAAGTCCTGGCTGGATAAGATATCAAAAGAGAATTAAATGAAAAATTACATAAAAGAATTAACAAGAAAATTCAAGAAATATGAAATTGATGGTTATGTAATTCCAAAAAATGATGAGTATTTTACAGAATATTCAAAATTAAATCGATTAGAGGTTATCTCAAACTTTAGTGGATCTGCTGGTTTAGCGATAATTCTTAAAGATAAAAATTATTTATTTACTGATGGAAGATATACAATTCAAAGTAAAATTGAGAGTGGAAAAAATTTTAAAATTTATGGATTTGAAAAATTAATAAATTGTAGTTTATTTAAAAATCTTACTCTTGGTATAGATCCAAAGTTATTTACAAATACTCAAGTTAAAAATTATTTTTTAAAATATAATAAAATTAAATATGTTGAAAAAAATCTAATTGATGAAATAAAAAAACAGAAAGAATATAATTCTATTCCATTTTTTTCTTTAAATAAAAATATAGTTGGTGAGAGTATTAATTCAAAATTAAATAAGATAACTAAATACTTAAAAAAAAACAAAGCAGATTATATTTTTATTAGTGCACCAGAAAATGTTGCGTGGACTTTAAATATACGAGGTGGAGATAGCCCCAATAGCCCAATTCCCAATTCAAGATTGATAGTAAGTAAATCAAAAAAAATATTACTTATAAGTAATCTCAAAAAGTGTAAGAAATTATTAAAAAATAAAGTTATTAGGAAAGACGAATTTTTAGATGTAAATAATTTACCAAGTAAAATAGCACATCTTAAGAAAAAAAACTTTATTATAGATGATAAATCTTGTTCAATATTTTATGAAAATTTAATTAAATCTAAATTTAAAATCATAAAAAGGGAAGATCCAATTTATCTTTTAAAAGCAATTAAAAATAAAACTGAGATTAAAAATATGATTAATGCTCATATCTTAGATGGGGTAGCATTAACAAAATTTATATACTGGATAAAAAAAATTAATAAAAATAATATCACAGAAGTAAAAGCAGCAAAGAAATTGGAAAATTTTAGAAAATTAAATAAAAACTTTCTCTATCCTAGTTTTGATACAATAGCAGGCTCTGGCAAAAATGGTGCAATTGTTCACTACCGAGCAAGAAAAGAAAATTGCAGAACTATCAATAAAAATGATATTTTACTATGTGACTCAGGTGGGCAATACAAATATGGGACAACTGATGTTACAAGAACAATATGTTTTTCAAAACAGAAACAAAATATCAAAAATGTTTTCACCAATGTTTTAAAAGGTCATATTGCTGTAGCTACGACTGATATTAATAAAGATGATACAGGTAAAAAAATTGATAAAAGAGCACGAAAATTTTTAAATAAAAGCAACTTAGATTATGCGCATGGTACAGGACATGGTGTTGGTTTTTTTCTTAATGTTCATGAAGGACCTCAATCTATTACAAAAATAAATACTGTAAAAATTAGAGAAGGAATGATTTTAAGTAATGAACCTGGGTATTATAAAACTAATGAATATGGAATTAGGATTGAAAATTTAGTTTATGTTAAAAAAATGAAGAAAAATTTATTATTTCAAAATTTAACAATGGCACCAATAGAGAAAGATTTAATAAATTATGATTTATTAACAATTGATGAGAAAAACTATCTGTTTGAATATCATTTAGAAGTTTATTCAAAGATTTCAAAATATTTAAATCTACATGAGAGAAAGTGGTTAGCTAGTTTTATTTAGCATCTTCAAAAATTCAGCTTGGTCAATGATTTTTATTTTTAACTGTTTGGCGTATTCTACTTTTTTTCTAGTAGGTTTTTCACCAATAATTAAAAAATTAAGTTTTTTTGATACACTGCTAATTGTTTTTCCAGAATTTTCCTCGATTAAGGATTTAACTTCAGCTCTACTAATTCCATTTAATTTTCCAGTAACTAAAAAAGTCTTATTATTTAACAAACCATCATCTGAATTTTGAATAGCATCTTTTATTAACAAAACTTTTTCTAATTCGTTTAAAACTTTTATGTTAGCTTCATTTGATAAAAAACTTTTAATTGAACTGACTTGTGTTTCACCAATTCCATCAATATTTAGCAAATCTTCATAATTAGTTTGTTTAGATAAATTTTTAAATTCTGAAAATGATATAAAATGTTTAGACAACAATTTTGCATTTTCCAAACCTATATGTCTTATACCTAGAGAATATATAAATTTTTCTAATGAAATAGTTTTTTTTTGTTCGATTGAATACTTTAAGTTTTGAACAGAAAGTTTTCCCCACCCATCTAAATTTTCAATTTTTGAAAAATCTAAATTAAAAATATCTTGAGGATATTTAATTAATTTTAATTTCCAAAAATTTTCAACTATTTTTTTCCCAAAACCATCTATATTAAATGCTTCTTTTGAAACAAAGTGTTTTAATTTTTCAATTGAAATTTTATCACATTTGTAACCCTCGCTAGAACACCTTCTAACTGCATCATTTTTTTTTGTAAGTTTATTAAATTCTTTTATTGTTTTTGATCCACAAGATGGGCAAGTTTTAGGAAATATAAACTTAGAACTTTTTTTTGACCTTTTTTTTAAATCTACTGAAAGAATATGCGGTATAACATCTCCAGCTCTTTCTACAGTCACTGTATCTCCAATTCTTATATCTTTTCGAATTATTTCGTCTTCATTGTGTAATGTTGCGTTAGATACTAAAACACCTCCAATATTAACTGGCTTTATTTTTGCAACAGGTGTTAAAGCTCCAGTTCTGCCTAATTGTATTTCTATATCTGTTATTTTGGATGTTGCTTTGTTTGAAGAAAACTTATGAGCAACTGCCCATCTTGGAGCATTTGCAACATTACCTAGTCTTTTTTGAAGTATAAAATCATTTACTTTGTAAACTATACCATCAATATCAAAATCTAAATTGGATCTTTGTTTTTCAACAAAATTATAATTTTCAATTAAATTACTGACACCAGAAATTAATTTATTAAGAGGGTTTGTTTTAAAACCCCATTTATTTAGTTCAGTAAGATAATCAAATTGACTATTTATTTTTAATCCTTTTTCAAAACCGAATGTGTATGCAATAAATTTTAGTGGTATTTTTTTTGTATCTTCTGGATTTTTTTGTCTTAAGGATCCTGAGGCAGCATTTCTTGGGTTTGCAAATTTTTCTTTTAATTTTTCAAAATCGCTATTTTGAATAAAAACTTCACCTCTTATATCAATTTCCTCGGGAAAATCTTTTGAATGAATTTTTTTTGGTATATCTGTTAATGTCAAAAGGTTTGCAGTTATATCTTCACCTTCTTTTCCATCACCTCTAGACAAACCTTTAACAAATTCACCACTTTTATAAGTTAAAGATGCTGAAATACCATCTATTTTTGGTTCTGCACTATAAAAAATTGTATAATTTTTATCCTTTGATAAGAAATTTAGAATTTTTTTTTCAAAATTTATCAAATCTTCCTCTGTAAAAGCATTTGCCAATGAAAGCATTGGTACTCTATGAAAGTCTTTTTTGAAATTTTTAGAGGGTTTATGACCTACTATTTTTGATGGTGACTCAATTAAATCAAGAAAATTATATTTTTCCTCTAATAATAATATTTCTTTTTTTAAATTATCATATTCTTCATCAGTTACAGCAGGTTTGCTCTTATTATAATAAAATTCATTAAATTTTTTAATTAATTTAATTTTTTTTTTATAGATTTTTTGAATTTCTTTTTTTTTCATCTCATTTAAATAGAGATTTTGCTTTACTTAAAATTGAATTTTTTTCTTTATTATTTTTAATTTTTTGTTTTTTATATTTTTCATTGAACACACTATAGGACATTTCATACCACTGGGAAGATTGATAATTATATCCTAAAACCTGTGCATATTTTTTAGCTTCATCTTTTAAACCGATTGTATAGTAGGCTTCTACTAGTCGATGCAAAGCTTCCTCTGTATAAATTGTATTATCATAAACATCTACTACAGCTCTAAATCTATTAATAGCTGCTATCCACTTTTTTTTTTTGAAATAATATCTTCCAACATACATTTCTTTGGATGCTAAAATGTCGTTTATTAAATCCAGTTTAAATTCACTATCTAATGCATAATCTGTATTTGCAAAATTAGATAAAATAAATTCAAAACTTTTTTTAGCATTTTTAATAGAATCAAGATCTGTTTTTTCATCTACAATTTGCTCATAATAACAAACTGCTAGTAGATAATATGCATAATCTAAATTTGGATCTTTTGGATAAACCTTAACAAATCTTTTTATTTCATCTATTGCATCAACATAATAATCTTGCCTATAATATGAATATGCCGCCATCAATGCAGCTTTGGGTGCCCAATCTGATTGGGGAAATAAAATCTCAGCTTCATTAAATTTTTTAGCAGCAAACAAAACGTCTCCTTCCTCTAAAGATTTTTTTCCTTCAGAATACGCTTCGAGCACTTGTTGATCTAGACTTTTCTCGTTTATTACAGAATTATTTGTATCTTTTTTTGCGCACGAAAGATTAATTACAGATACTAAAATGATGAATAAAAAAATTTTTAACTTTTCCATATTAAATTTATACTTATTTACCAAATAATTTTAAAGATATGTTTAACTATTAGGCTATAGATTTAAGTATGTTTCTATTTATTAGTGTGTGTGGTAGGTTTTTTTCTTTAATTTCTAAAATAGAAAAATTATCTTTGCTTTCAAAGACTTTTCTAAGCAATTGATTTGTTAGATAATGACCACCCTGAGAACATTCAATACTAGCTATTATTCTATAGCCTGAAGTATAAAGATCTCCTATACAATCTAGTATTTTGTGATTAACAAATTCTTTATCATTTCTTAAACCTTCAGTATTTAGAATTTCTTTACCCTTAACCACTATGGCATTTTCTAAACTGCCACCTTTAGCAAGCCCTTTTTGTTTTATTAATTCTATATCCTCAAACAAACAATATGTTCTTGAATTATAAACGTTTGTCAGATTATCTTCAAAAACTTTTACTTTATTTCTTTGATTTCCAATTACCTCATTTTCATATTTAAGTTCAAAATCAATTTCAAGATTAAGTGTAGATGGCTTAATTTTAATAAACCTTTCTCCTTCTGAAAATACTACTTCTTTATTTATTTTTATAATTTTAATTGGTGAGGTACTAATTTCAAAACCAACTGCTAAAATCGTTTCAATAAAGACCTTTGCTGAACCATCCAATATTGGAACTTCTTCATTGTCTATTTCAATCAAAGCATTATCAATTCCTAATCCAAATAATGCACCCATTAAATGCTCTATTGTTGAAACTTTTACCCCAGATTCATTTTCGACTGTTGTGTTCAAAGATGTATTACTTACATTCATAAAATTTGGATAAACTATATTGTTTTCTTTTAGATCTACTCTTTTAAATACAATTCCAAAATTAGGCTCAGCGGGCTTAATACACACATTTACACTTAGTCCACTATGAAGGGCAATGCCGCTGAAGCTCACATTATTTTTGATGGTTTTTTGAGTTAAATAAGACACATATACTTTTTATTTGAATTTTTAGTTATTAAAAAACAACAAATGTTACGGGAAAAAACAAAATTAGCTAAATAGTTGAAAAAATTTTTCAAAAAAAGCTAACTTTTTAGTGTTTTTTGTTACAAACATAACTTCATTTTGATTATGACCGCACAAAATCCTATAAGACATTTCTGATAGCTCAATATCATTCTTAAAATTTTTTTTGACATAACTTCCATCTAAATATTTTGATATTTTTATTTGATAATTTTCTAAAATCTTATTTAGATCATAAATGATATCATTTGAGATAGATTTAAAATTAACTTCCAAAGCAAAGTTTTCACATTTTAGGTTTTCTTCAAATAATAAAAGTGTCTTACCATTAATAAAATATTTATTAACTATCATATGAATAATTTCTTGGTTGTGATAACTCTCTCTAAACAAATCTTTAGCTTCAACAAGTGAATTTTCTAAATATTCTTTTGTGACTGAAATATTGTAATTTTTTTTTTTAATTCCAATTTCTAGATTAAAAATTTTTTTATCTTCAAGTATAAGAAATATATTTTCTATGAATTTTCCGCTCAATTTTTCAATTTTAAATATATTATCATCAAGAAATTTTTTTAATTCATCATGATTTTGATAGTTTGTATCATTATTTAAGATAATTTCCTCTTTATATAGATTTTTTAAATTTTTTGTATCAAACAAATATATTCCATATTTATTTGGGGAAACACTTAAGTAATATTTTAATTCATTCTCTTTATTCATCTAAAACAATCTTGTTTTCTAATCTTGCATCAATAATATTAAAATTTTCTCCATTATAATTTTCTAAAAAATTGTACAAATTATCCAAAGTTTCTTGTGTTAAATTATTTGGTAGTTTTAATAAAATATTGTCATGAAACTTTAAGTCCCATCTTTTTGAGGGAAAAAAATATATATTTTTTATTTCATTATATGAAAATTTAGACCTATCTATAATTTTTTTAAATTTTAAAAATTCTTCAACTTTAGGTTTGCCAAAAATATAAGGTAATTGATTGTAACCAGAGTTAATTAGGGTTAATTTACCATTAGATCCAACGAGATAATTTTTACCATTATCGTTTATTTTTGCAAAAAAATTCGTTTTATCAATTTTAATATTTAATGTAGATGGATATTCTTTAAATACTACATAGCTCTCAATTAAAGAGTTTGAATTAATTAATTTTTCAATTTTTTTTTTATTAACAAAAAAAATATTTCCTAAACTCAAATTTTTTAACTTATTCGAAAGAATTTGATTATTTTTTTTATCTAATCCAAAAATATTAATATTTTCTATTTTTTTAAATTTATAATTATTGATTGTGTTGTTACCAATTGACGAAGCAATTATTAATAAAAAAAAATAAATTAGAATTTTTTTACTTTTTCTTTGATGCATCTTTCAACATCCATTCAATTAATTTTAAAAAGCTTATACCTCTGTACAATGCTATTTCTGGTACTAATGATAATTTAGTCATTCCAGGCTGAGTGTTAAGTTCTAGTAAATAAAATTTTCCATTGAAAAATTTAAAATCTGACCTAGTTACTCCTCTGCAGCCAATAATTTTATGAGCTTTGAAAGCTATATCCATTACCTTATCAAATTTAGATTTAGGCAAATCTACAGGGATAATATGTTGAGTTTTAGATTTTGAGTCATATTTTGCTTTGTAATCATAAAATTTTCTTTTAGGTTTCAATTCAATTGCTCCTAATTTTTTATCACCCATAATCGCAACTTGTATTTCTCTTCCTCCAATAAATTCCTCAATTAATACTTTTTTATAAACTTTCAGTTTGTAAAGAATTTTATCTAGAGTCTTTTTACTACTTATGTAGACATTTACACTCGAGCCTTCATTCAAAGGTTTAATTACAACTGGAAATCTTAAGTTTTTGCTGATTTTCTTTATTAAATTAGATTTTGTAATGTCATAAGAATATGTAAAAAATTTTGGGGTTTTTATTTTATTTTTAATGAATAGTTTTTTTGAAATTTCCTTATCCATAGCTGTTGAAGATGCTATTGCACTTGAATGAGTGTATGGAATTTTAAACCTGTCCAATATGGTTTGAATATATCCATCCTCTCCAAATTGACCGTGTAAAGCATTAAAGATCACATTCGGCTTAAACATTTTTATATTTTTTTCTAAATAATTATCTGGTTCAGAAATTTTAACTCTATAACCGTTTTTTTTTAATTCTTTAAAAACTTGATTTCCTGTATCAAGACTAATTAATCTCTCTTTAGAAATTCCACCTGATATTATAAGTACTTTTTTTTTCAATTTATTCTAAAATTTTTATTTCTGTTTCTAATTTAATCCCTGTTTTTTTAAAGACACTGTCGGATACAAAATTTATTAATTTTTTCATATCTTCAAACTTAGCATTACCTTTATTTACAAAAAAATTACAATGTTTTTGAGAAATTGACGCATCTCCAAATGATTTTTCCAACGGCACAGACTCTTTAATTAATTCCCAAACTTTTTTATTAGACTGATCTATAGGATTTTTAAATGTGCTACCACTGGTTTTAATTTTTGTCGGTTGAGCTTGCTCTTTTTTTTCTTTAAGTAATCTCATCTCATTCTCTATTATACTCTTATCTTTTTTAAAACCTCTAAATGATGCACTTAAAAAAATAAGATCTTCAGATAATCCACTATCTCTATATTTAAAATTTATATCTTTTGCAGGCATAGTAATTACTTGACCTGATTTATTTACTGCCTGAATAGAAATAAGAATATCTTTAAATTCCCTGTGAAAACAACCTGCATTCATTTTAATGCCACCACCTATCGTACCAGGTATACAGGAAAGAAACTCAAAACCACCTAAACTATTTTCCATTGCAAATTCAGATAAAGATTTATCTGTAACAGCACTACCAGCAACTATGATTTCTTCAGAATGTAAAGAAATATTATTAAAATTTTGAGTAAGTTTTATTACAACTCCATCAAATTTATTGTCGGATATAAGTGTATTAGAACCAGCTCCTAATATAAATATTTTTTCTTTATCTTGAATTTTTTTAAGAAACTTTATTAATTCTTTTAAATCACCTGCCTTATAGAAAGCTTTGGTTTTGCCTCCTATGTTAAACCAATTTTTTTTTTTTAGATCATAATCTAATTTTAAATTGTTATTAAATTCTGGGATTAGCTTTTTTAAATCAATTTTCATGATAACAATTTAGGTAATTCTCGCATCCAGCTTGAAATAGTCCCCGCGCCCATTCCTATAACAATTTTTTTTCCAAATATGTTTGCTTTAATAAATTTTGCTAATTGAAATCTATCATCTACTAAAAATAGCTGGACTCTTGAGTTTTTAATTATTTCTTTTGCAAAATTTATATAACTAAATCCAAGCTTTAATTTTTCTCCAGCAGTATATATTGGAAACAAGATAACTTTATCTGCATTTTTAAAAGCGTAGGTAAATTCTTTTTTTAAATCTTTTAATCTTGATATTCTATGTGGTTGGAAAATACATATTTTTTCATAGTCTTTATAAACTTTTTTTACACCATCTAGCACTTCTTTGATTTCTGTAGGATGATGGGCATAATCATCATAAAAATCTACATTATTAAAATTAAAAAGTTTATTAAATCTTCTTTGAACCCCTGTAAAATTTTTAAGTCCTTTTTTTATATTATTTATTGGTAGACCTACGATTAAAGCTAATGCAGCTGCAGCTACAGAATTTTTAATATTATGAGTTCCTAATAAAGGAATTTTGAATTTTTTAATTAATTGATTTTTTTTATTGGGTAATTTTATACTTAAGTCAAACTCAGAGTACTCTTTAAATTGTTTTATATTTTTAATACAAAAATTTGAATTAACATCGAGGCCATATGTATAAAAGTTTTTATTTTTTATATTTTTAATTAAATTTTTGTTATTTTTGTCATCTAAACAAATGAATGATTTTCCAAATGAAGGAACTTTATTAACAAAATTTTCGAAATATTTATTTAATTTATTCATATTACCATAATAATCCATATGTTCTCGATCTATATTAGTGATGATTGAATATGTTGGGGGTATAAAAATAAAACTTCCATCAGACTCATCTGCCTCTAATATAGACCAATCACTTTTTCCTAATTTAGCAGAATTATTAATTGAATTTATCACTCCCCCATTGATTATTGTAGGATCAATTTTTGTTTCTTGAAATATAGATGCTATCAAAGATGTTGTTGTAGTTTTGCCGTGTGATCCAACAACTACAATGTTTTTAGTTAAAGAAACAATGTTGGCCAACATTTCTCCTCTTTTATAAATTGGTAATTGTTTTTTTTTGGCAGCAACAAACTCTGGATTATTTTTTTTAATAGCTGAAGATATAACTAGAATAGTTCCTTTATTTATATTTTGTTTCTTATGTCCAATAAAAACTTTTATTTTTTCTTTTCTTAATCTTTCAATATTTTTATTATTTGAAATATCACTTCCCTGAACATTAAAACCTTTTCCTTTCATTATTAATGCTAGGCCACTCATACCTATTCCACCTATTCCGACAAAATGTATAAGTTCAGATTTTGCTAACTTAATTTTCATTAATAATTTTTAGTATTTTTTGATTAACATTATTCCAGGTATTTAGGTAATTTAATTTCTTCAAGTTATTTTTTTTTGTCAAGTAATCCTGACTTTTTTTTGTCAATTCTAGCAAAAATTTCTCAAATTTCTGTTCATCAAAATTTTTTTGATCAATTATCCAACAACAATCCTGTTCAAAGTAATATTTTGCATTTTTATATTGATGATTATCTTTTGATGAAGGAAGTGGTATTGCTACAAATGGAATATTTAAGAGTGATAATTCAGCTAAACTAGACGCGCCTGCTCTTGTTATACATAAATCTCCTTGTTTTAAAACGTCATTAAGATTTTGATCAAAACTAAAAACTTTACTTTCAATATTATTTTGAAAATAAAAATTTTTTAAAAAATTTATATTTTTTTCGCTTGTTTGATGAATAATTTTTATAGATATCTTTTTTGCAATACTCACAAAACATTTGTTTAAAAGCTCATCAAAGATTTTTGCACCTTGACTACCCCCTATGATTATTATTGTGAATAAATTATCATGTTTTTGGTACTTACTGGTTTCATAATATTCTTTTCTTATTAAAGGTTTAATAGTAGTTAATTTGTGATTAATCCCTGATGGCAAATTAATTAAATTCTTTGAATAACATATTAATTTTCTTGAAAAATTTAAAAAAAATTTGTTTGCTCTACCAAGAACCATATTTGGTTCAATTAAAAAAATATTAATTCCTAATATTTTGGCTGCTAAGCATAGTGGTAAAGACATATAGCCACCTGTTGAAATTAAAATTGAAATATTTCTTTTTTTTAAAAGAAAAAAAGATTTAATAGTCAAAAAAAGTATTTTTAAAAATGAAAAAGGAAGCAGGAAGTAATTATTTAATTTTGGGGTATTAATTACAAATGCTTTATAATTCTTATCTAAATATTTAAGACCTCTTATATCAGTAGAAATCAAGATTTCATGAGTATTTTTTAAATGATTATAAATTGTAATTGCTGGTATCACATGACCTCCAGATCCACCGGTGGAAATTAAAATTTTTTTTTTCATTTATTAAGTTATTTTTCTTTTTGTTAAATTTAAAATTATACCAGCTAATATTGATGTACTTATTATCGATGAACCACCATAACTTAAAAAAGGTAATGTCATTCCAGTAGTCGGAAATAATCTTATATTAACTCCAATATGAATTGTGGCCTGCATTAATATTAAACTAATAGATCCAATTAAAATAAGTTTAGCTTTATCATTTGTTTCAAAACTTATCTTTTTAAAAACCATATAAATTAATATCAAAAACAATAATAATATTAAGATTATGGCAACAACACCAAACTCTTCAGAAATTACTGAAATAATATAGTCAGTATGAGCCTCTGGAACTCTATTTTTAAGAACCCCCTCGCCTATACCTTTGCCAAAAAAACCTCCACTTGTAATTGACTCTAATGCTTTATCGGATTGGAAATTATGACTACCTGTTTCTCTGTTAAAAAAAGAAAAAATTCGTCCTTGGATATAATCAAACTTAGGTACAAAAATAATTAGATAAGCAAGCGAAAATATGCCAATAAAAATTATTGCCAAAAGAATGTATATATTAATTCCTGATGTGAAGATTAGAACCGCCCAAGAAAATATCACTAATAAAGTTTGGCCAATATCTGGTTGAACTATTAAAAGTAAACAAATGATTGATATCAAAATAATAGATATCAAATACTTAAATAAAATATTTGATCTAATATCGCACAGAATAGTTGCTAAAATTATTATCAAAAATGGTTTTAGAACCTCTATGGGTTGAAATCTTGGTAAAATAAATAAATCTATCCATCTTTTAGACCCTTTAACTTCAACACCAACGAATGGCACAAAAAAAAGAGAAATAAGTGAAATAAAAAAAAGAATAATAGAGTATTTATATAATTGATCTGAATTTAAAGAGGAAAATATAAAAATAAGACATATTCCAATTAACACATAAATCAAGTGCTTAAAAAAGAAGAAATAACTGTTGGTATCTAACTTATCAGAAGCTATTAGAGAAGTTGAAACTAAAGAAAAAAATAATCCAATAATAAATAATAAACTTATTAATAAAAAAATAGATTTATCTATGTTTTTCCACCATTGATAATAAAATTTGTAAACAATACTATCGCTTTGCATTTATATACTTTTTAATAATTTGATTAAAATAATGTCCTCTATCTTCAAAATTTTTGAAACTATCAAATGAAGCTCCAGCTGGACTAAAAAAAATAATATTTTTTTTAGATTGTTGAATATTAATTTCTGAAAAAATAACCTTAAGAGTTTCTTGTAAATTTTTAAAATTTTTAATTTTTAATCTATTTTTTAAAATTTTTATAAATTCTCTATGATATGATCCAAAAATATAAGCTTTGATATTTTTACACTTTATTTTTGATAGTTTAAATTTATCTGCTTTTTTGGGAATTCCTCCTAAGATCCAATAGGCATTATTTAAATTTTTTAATATATTTTCTGAAGAAGCAAAGCTTGTAGATTTAGAATCGTTAATTATTGTGAGATTTTTTTTATCAAATATAATTTGTTGTCTGAAATCTAGACCTTTAAATTTATTAATGGTTTTAATTAATTTTTTGAAATTAAGTTTTAATCTTGGAGCAATTTTCAATATAAATGACAAATTTTCTTTATTGCCATCAGATATAAAATATTTATTAGTAATTTTATTTAACTTTTTATCTATTCTAGAGGTCTGCACTCTGTAAATTTTTGAACTATAATTATTTTTATTTAATTTTTTGGTTATTAGTTCATCCTCTTTTTTTACGTATGCGAAAGATCCTCTTATTTGAGATTTTAATAATTTGAATTTAGCATTTACATAATTCCTTAAACTTTTATGTCTCTCAATGTGGTCTGCAGTTATGTTTAAAATTAATGCATATTTTGATCTAAATATATTGCTGTAATCTAGCTGATAAGAAGACGCCTCTATTACAAAGATTGTTTTTTTTGTAATATTTTTTTCTGATAATGCTGGATTTCCAATATTTCCAATAAGTCTTGAGTCTCTTTTTTGATCGATTAAAGCATCATGTAAAATTTTTGCAGTTGTAGATTTACCGTTAGTTCCCGTAATCGTAATACTTTCATTGTTATAAAATGAAAACAACACATCTAGGTCGGTATGAATTTTTTTAAAATTTTTATTTAAAAATTTTGATAATTTACAATTTGAAATATCAATTCCAGGACTAATAATAATTCTATCAAAATTTGTTTTTTGAATTTGGTCAAATCTAATTATTTTTTTTTTATATTTTAATTGAATTTTTTGATTATCATCAAACAAATAAACATCGGACTTATTTTTTAAAAACTTATAAGATGAAATGCCACTCTTTCCTAAACCATAAATTAATATTTTTTTTCTTAAAAAAATATTATTAAATACTTTCATTATCTTAATTTTAAGGTAGCTAAACCAATCATTGCTAGAATTATAGAGATAATCCAAAACCTAATCACAACTGTAGACTCTGGCCATCCTTTTTTCTCAAAATGATGATGAATGGGTGCCATTTTAAAAATTCTTTTTCCTGTAAGTTTAAACGAAATTACCTGAACCATTACTGAAACTGCCTCTAGTACAAAAAGACCACCAGTAATAGCTAAAACAATTTCATGCTTTGTGATAATTCCCACTGCACCTAAAGATCCTCCAAGAGATAAAGAGCCCGTATCACCCATAAAAATTTTAGCAGGTGGAGCATTAAACCATAAAAATCCTAAACAAGAGCCAATAATTGCCCCACAAAAAATTGATACTTCACCAGTTCCTTCTATATAGGGAATTTGTAAATAATTAGAAAATACAATGTTTCCAGTAACATAACTTATAAAAGCAAAGCATGCCGCAACTAATATTACAGGCACTGTTGCTAGACCATCTAATCCATCCGTAAGGTTAACAGCATTAGACGAACCAATAATTACGAATATTGCAAATGGCATAAAAAACCATCCAAGGTTTATGATTAAATTTTTAAAGAATGGAAAGTATAAATTATTTAAATCTTGATAATCATTAAAATAAACAAAAAAACTTAAACCAATAATTGCTATAATTATTTGTGAAGTTAATTTAAACTTTGAAGAAATTCCTGATGAGTTGCTATATTTAATTTTCTTAAAGTCATCATATGCTCCCAGTAAACCAAAAGTAATTGCTATGTAAATACAAAATAAAATATTAATATTTGATAAATCTGCCCAAAATATTACTGATACTAATAAGCCGAATAAAATTATTAAGCCTCCCATTGTTGGTGTACCAATTTTTTTAACTATATGATCTTCAGGTCCATCGTCCCGAATTGGATTTAAAATTTTTTGTTTTGAAAAAAATTTAATAAAAGGACCTCCAATAATCAGCACTATAACCAATGAGGTAAAAAAAGATAAACCTGTTCTAAAAGTTAAATATTTAAATACATTTAAAAAACTAAAGGTATCAACAAAATTTAATAAAAATTGATAAAGCATTTAATGTAATCCTTTCAGATCTTTCACTATGTCGTTGAATCCTGTCGCAAGTGAGGCTTTAATCATTAAATAATCATTATTATTTAAATCTTTTCTAATAAATTCAACAATTTGAGATTTGTTTGATAAAATCCTCCCTCTTTTACCTTTTGAGATATTTTCAAATATTATTGAAGCCAATTTTCCTTTTACAAATACCTTATCTATCTTGGTTTGATTTATTATTGGGGAAATAGATTTATGAAGTTTTTTAGAATGATTACCAAGCTCCAACATGTCACCAATTAATAAATATTTATTTGATTTTTTTAAGTTTATTTTATCAAAATTTTTTATTGCTGATTTTAATGATAACGGATTTGAATTATAACTTTGATCGATTAAATTAATTTTTTTATTCTCAATTTTAACCACAGAATGGTCTCCTCTTCCCCCAGGAATTTTAAAATTGAGAAAAATTTTTTCATTGAATTTAAATATATTTTTATAAATGCTAATAACTGCTAAAGCAGAAAGTACATTGTATATATTGTTTTGAAAATCGTTTGATAATATGAAATGCTTTTTTTTATTATTTAATTTAATATATATTTTAAATCTTTTTCCAAAAGCCTTTATGTTAATTAATTTAATGTCTGCGCTCTGACTTTTAATGCCAAAAGAAATAATTTTAATTTTCTTTTCTTTGGCAATTTTTTTATGTAATTGAAAAAAATTATCATCTGCATTCAATACTACATAACCATTAGGTTTTATGTTATTAATAATTTCAGATTTTGCCAAAGCAATTTGTTTGATATTTTTAAAATTTTTAGCATGTGCATAATTTACATTTGTTATTACTCCAACATCTGGTTCTATTAATTTTGATAAATAATCAATTTCACCTTTTTTATCCATTCCAACTTCTAAAATTCCAAATTCATCATTTGGTTTTAAATTAAAAAGACTCAAAGGAACTCCAAATTTATTGTTATAAGATTTTGGAGAAATGCTTACGTTCGAAATTTTACTTAATATATTGCCCAGTAATTCTTTAAGTGTAGTTTTGCCACAACTACCTGTAATAGCTACTATATTTGTATCAATGCTTTTTCTAAAAGTTTTTGAAATATCTGTTAGGAATTTTAAAGTATTATTTACTTTGATCTGACGACTTTTATCTAATTTATTTTGAATTTTATTTACTACAGCCAAAGCAGCTTTTCTATTGAATGATTGTGCAACATATTTATTACCATCATTTTTTTTTCCTTTAATAGCAAAAAAAATATCATTTTTAGTGACCTCCTGTGAATTAATTCTTGCTTGTTTTAAAGGTGTGTACTGAGATAATTTTTTAATTTTAGCTGCCTCTTTAACCACATTTAATTTTAAATTATCTGATAAATTGATATTTTTTTTCTTAATAGCATTTAGAATTATTTTTCTGTCTGAAAAGAAAATTTTCTTATTTCCAATATCTTGCGTTTTCTCATGGCCTTTACCAGCAACTAACAAGATATCACCTGAATTCAAATTATGAATAGCTTGTGTTATTGCTATTGCTCTATTAGATATTTCAATAATTCTCTTTTTTTTAATTCCCTTTTTTATATCTCTTCTTATTTTTTGAGGATTTTCAAATCTAGGATTATCATTTGTAAGAATTATACTATCTGCAAAATCACTAGCTATTTTTCCCATTTTAGATCTTTTATTTTGGTCCCTATTTCCCCCACAACCGAATAGAACTGTGATTGTTTTATTAGGAAATTGTTCTCTAAGATTTAAAAGACAAGTTTTTAAAGCATCAGGCGTATGAGCATAATCAAGAATTACTTTTGATTGATTTTTAATTTTACCAATTTTTTCAAACCTTCCCTCAACTGCTTTTAATTTTGGAATTGTATTTAAAATTTTATCTAAACTAATACCGCTATATTTTGCTGCAATTATTGCCATTAAAACATTTTTTAATTGTATTTTTCCAATTAAATTTAAATTTATATCCCTTATTGTACTATTTAATTTAATTTTAAGAAATTGAACCTCTCCTTTAAAATTATGAGATAAAAGCTTTAGATTATTTTTCTGATCATTAATTGTATGCAATTTTAATTTCTTATTAATTACAATTTTTTTTATTTTTCTAAACTCAGGTATTAATTGATCTGTAATTACATTTCCTCTTTTTGTGATTAGGTTTTCAAATAAATAAAGTTTTGCTTTTAAATAGTTTTTTAAATTTTTATGATAATCAAGATGATCCTGGGATAGATTGGTAAATATACCTGAATTAAACTTTAAACCATCTAATCTATTTTGCTTTAAACCATGACTTGAGGCTTCCATAATTACATTTTCTATTTTTTGATTTTTTAACTTGCTTAATATTTTAGCCAATTTTATTGGATCTATTGTAGTATTAGATAAATTCAAATTAATACTTTTTGATTTAATACCTAATGTACCAATTGAAGCGCCTTTTTTATTATTTAATTTTAAAATTTGATAATAAAAATCTGCAACTGATGATTTTCCATTTGTTCCAGTAACTGCAATTAAATTTTTTGGTTTTTTATTATAAATTTTAAAAGCAGTTTCAGCTAACAATTTTCTTACATTATTTGTATGAATATACAAAATTCCATTTTGGAATTGATTTGTTTTTCTTTCGGTTACAATAATTTTAGATCCTTTTTTTATTGCTTTAGGAATAAATTTATTACCATCAATGCTATTTCCTTTGATTGCAAAAAAAATATTATTTTTTTTTATAGTATTCGTGTCAAATGAAATTCCTGAAAAAGAAAAATTTTTATAATTTTTATTTATGTTATGAAAGTAGTTTCCTAGAAGCATAATTAATTAACCTCTATATATTTTGTGGCTAAAATAGGCCCGATTTTATCTATAACTTTTCCAGCTACCTCTACTGAGGTCCAGCCAGCAGTATTATAAAGAGTGCCCTTCCACCCTCCTTTTCGATGTCTATACTTATAATAATAATCTTTAGATTTTTTTGGAGTATCTAGCATTACAACAAAAACAAATTGTGGATTTGATGTGGGAAAAATGGAGGCAAAAGTATTTATTTTAGCCTCAGAATATGCTCCTCCCTCAGGTTGATCGGCGGTTCCTGTTTTTCCACCAATTTCATAATTTTGAACATCTGCAAATTTAGCTGTCCCTTCCTCAGTATTTACAATTTTTCTTAAAGCGCTAACAACTTGCTCTGAAATACCTCTGTTTAATATTCTTTTATTTTTTTTATTAAAATTATTTTCTTTATAAATTAATGTTGGTTTAATTTCATACCCTCCATTTGATAAAATAGAATAACCTTTTGCTAATTGAAGAATTGTAGTTGCTATTCCATGTCCAAAAGAAGCTGTAGCCAATCTGCATTTTCCAAAATCATAATTTTTTTGAGGAGCAACTTCTTCAATATCAAAATCAATACCACTTAGCACGCCGACTTTTTCTAAAAATAATTTAAATTTTTCTGAGCCAACTTTTTGGGCAATTTTTACTGATCCTATATTTCCAGATCTAACTAAAATTTGCTCTGCAGTTAAATCTGATGGTATTTCATTGTCGTACTCACCTATTCTGTATTTGTCACATTTTATTGATTTGGGTAAATCTAAAAATTCAGTCTCTGGTTTAATTACCTTTTCATTTAAGGCGCTAGCAAAAGTAAATGCTTTAAATACTGACCCAAGTTCATATGTTCCTTTAGTTACCCTATTGATATAATTTGGATCTGTAATATTTTGTCTTTCATTTGGATTAAAATCTGGCAAAGAAACTAATGATAAAATATTGCCATTATTAACATCCATTAAAATAGCTGCGCTACCTTTGCTTTTAAATATTTCCTGATATTTAATTAATTCTTTTCTAATTAAAAATTGGATATCTTTATCTAAAGTAAGTTTAATTGACTCACTTGATTTTCTAAGTTCATCATTTAACGATTTTTCTAATCCAGAAATACCATTGTTGTCATCATCTATCTGACCTAAAACATGACTAAAAAGATTTTTTTGTGGATAGATTCTTAAAACTCTCTCTTCTGGAACTAAAGATTTGTCCCCTAAATTCATAATTTTTTCATAATTTTCCTCTGAAATTTTCTTTTCTAAATAAAAAAATTTCTTAGTTTTTATTTTTTTTTTAATTTCATCAAAATTTTTATAAGGAAAAATAATATTTAAACTTAGAAGTAATTTTTTTTCATTGATTATATCTGAAGTTTTTAAACCAATATCAATCGATTTAACTGTCTTAGCTAAATAATTTCCATTAATATCTATCATATCTGCTCGATAAAGCTTATTTTTAAATGAAGGAAGATTATTGATGTTTTCTAATTTACTCTTTCGTGAACCTAAGTGAACTAGGTGTATTGTGTAAATTAAATATATGATAAAAAAAACGAAGAAAATAAAAGCTATACGATTAAATTGAATATTTAATCCATTTTCTTTTTTTTTAAATGTAAACTCACTTTTATAGTCTTCTATAGTTAATTTTAATTTATTATCAGCCATTACTCTTTAATAATTTTAAAATTTTGGATTTTATTTCCATCATTTAAAATATTGTAGACTCTTATGTCGTTTATATTTTTTTGAAACAACTCATCCTCAAAATACTGAGACTGATATTCAAGTAACCTTTCTGAGGAACTTAAATAATCATGCTCCAAAGATACATTTTCAAATTCAGTCTTTAAAATTCTAATATTCTCTTTTACCGTAAATATTTCATCTTCAATCTGTTTAGTCGTATTTTTTATTATTGCAGTTGAGAGTACTAAAAAAAAAATCACCACTGCTAAAGCAAACTTTTTCACAGTTTTTCTCCATAATTTTCAATTTCAATGTAATTTCTAAATTGTTCCTCTATATCAGTATCAAAATTATAAAAATCTTTTTTTTTAATTGCATATCTAAATTTAGCAGATCTAGATGGTGGATTTTCATTCACCTCCTCATCTGAGGGTGTAATTGGTTTTTTTTGAATTAAGTTAAACAATGTATCTTCTTGTTCAATAACTGGGCTATATCGTGAAATACTTTTATTTTCAGAGAGACTTTTAAAAAAATATTTTACTATTTTATCTTCTAAAGAATGAAATGTAACTACACCTAAAATGCCTCCTTTTTTTAAAACTTTTGTTGCATTAATAAGCCCATAAATTAATTCACTTATTTCTTTATTTACAAATATTCTAAGTGCCTGAAAAACTTTGGTCGCATTATGAACTTTAAAATTTTTTCTTTTTTTTGATTTGTCAATAATTTTAACTAAAGATTTGGTATCAATTTGATTTTTTGATCTTTCTTTTATGATATTTCGTACAATAAATTTTGCTTCTTTTTCATCTCCAAAAAATTTAAAAATCCTTTCTAATTCTTTTTCATCGAGTTTATTGATTACATCCTCTGCTGAATAACTATTTAATCCGAGCTGCATATTTAATTTACCACTATCAGAGAATGACAATCCTTTTTGTGGATCTTTTATTTGAGTATAAGAGTAACCAAGATCAAAAATTACACCTCTTACATTTTCATTTTTGAGCTTTAAATTACTTAATTGACTAAATTTTATATTTTTAAAAACAAATCTATCTTCAAAGTTTTCTTTAAATTGATAAGCAATTTTTTCACTTTCTTTGTCTCTATCAATAGCTATTACTTTTGTATTTTTAAAATCTAAAATTTTTTTGGAATAACCACCTTGACCGAAAGTACAATCAATAAATGTGCCACCATGTTGAGGGGAAATAACGCTAATAATTTCTTTTAGCAGTACCGGATAATGCTTTTGCATTTTTGGTACTATGGTGGCGTCCATTTATCTCTTGGAAGACCATTAATTTTTTTGTCTTCTTAAGAATGCTGGTATCTCAAGATCATCTTCTTCCTTTTCATCTGAAGTCAATAAATCTTCAGGTCTTGAATTATCAGATTCTGAACTAAATAAATCTGGTGCATCTGAATCAACTCCGAATTCTTTTAAATCATTAGAGATTTCTTGTTCGTTGTTAATATCTTGATGATCTTCATGGGAAGCTTCCACAGCTTCTTGAGCAAAAGATTTTTCCATTTCATTAACTGAACTGTCTTCAACTATACTTTCACTTTCCATACTAGAATTTTGAATAACTTCTTCATTCATCATTTGATTATGAGAGCTTTCAGTTTGTTGTTCTTGGACAATCTCATTTTCAAGCTTCAAAGCATTAGCGCCATGTGTAACAGGGTTTGATGCTGTTGAGTTTGAAAAATTAAAGGATTGAGAGGAACCCATGTTTGAAAAATCTGAATAACCAGGATTACGGTTTTGAATTCTATGAACCATATTTACCACGGATTTTGACTCAGGTTGTTGACCATCTAATGAGGTTGCAACAATTGAAACTCTCATCTTGCCATCTAGCTCTGTATCAGTTATAGCACCAATAATTAACTCAGCTTCAGGATCAACTTCCGCTCTAACTTTATTAACAGCTTCATCAACCTCAAAGAGTTTCAGATCTTTACCTCCAGTGATATTTACCAGTAATCCTTTTGCACCTTTTAAAGTGTAGTCATCTATTAATGGATTACTAATTGCCATCTCTGCTGCTTTAAGAGCTCTACCTTCACCTTCAGCTTCACCCGTTCCCATCATAGCTTTACCCATGGCTGCCATTACAGTTTCAACATCTGCAAAATCTAAGTTGATCAAACCAGGTCTAACCATTAGATCTGTAATACTTTGAACGCCATGCATCAAAACATTATTTGAAAGATTAAAAGATTCTTCAAAAGTTGTTTGTTCATTCGCTATTTTAAATAAATTTTGATTTGGGATAACAATTATTGTGTCAACATGTTTTCTTAATTCCTCCAAACCTTGTTGTGCTCTTCTCATTCTAGAGGGGCCTTCATATAAAAATGGAAGAGTCACAACACCTACAGTTAGTATATTTAATTCTTTTGCAGCTCTTGCGATAACATGAGCAGCACCAGTGCCCGTTCCACCACCCATACCAGCTGCTATAAACACCATATTTGCACCTTGAAGTGTATTTACAATTTCATTTAAAGATTCATCAGCAGCTGCTTGACCGATATCAAGTTTTGCTCCTGCACCTAAACCTTTTGTTAAATTTAAACCAATTTGAATTCTTGTTTTTGCTTTACTTAACTTTAAATCTTGTGCGTCCGTGTTTACTGCGATAAATTCTACTCCTTGCAGATTATTTTCTATCATTTCGTTAATAGCATTTCCACCTGCTCCACCCACACCTAATACAAGTAGTCGTGGCTGTAATTCTTTAATTTCTGGTGCTTTAAAGTTAATTGTCATCTTATTTCCCCTCATTGTTGTTTAACTGTTTTTCCCATTTAAGACCCGCTCGATTTATATTTGCTTTTTTTCTTGCTGATATCTTAAATTTTTCAAATGCTGTTGGTTCCCAAATCTGAAACGTTCGACCTTGACCAACAAACAACATGCTATTTTTTATTTTTGCATGTTTTAATAATTTTGATGAAAGTGAAATTCTACCTTCACTATCAAACTGTAAATTTGTACTTTCTGCCAATATTGATGTTGCAAAGTAATCTCTTTTTTCCTCAAAAGGATTTAAAGAGTCTATTGCTGAGGAAATTTTTTCAATTCTATCTTGAGAACATGCCTCTATTGAAGAATTATTAAAGGAAGGATAACAGATTACACCATTGTAACCTAGGTTTGATAAATATGACCTGAAACTAGCAGGCACAGAAACCCTCCCTTTTTTGTCTAATTTGTTCTCGTAAGTAGATAAAAACATGTTTTTTTAAATTTATAAATTCCATATTTGGGAATATATGGGAATATATGGGTATTTTATATGATAGTCAAACAATGATTCTCAGCATAATTTATAGTACTTTATGGTGCTTATTCGTTGAAACTTTCATCCAAATTTAATTTTTTATTGGAGCTGTTTTTATCTTTTAAATCAGAAGTGCCAGATAAACTATAAGCCGGGTTCTGTCTTTTAAACTTATCATTTGTCTAGACTTAAGATCACTCTTAAGCTCAAGCAACTAACCCTGATGACTAGCCAAGGACGGCTTTTAGTTTTTCAACAATGTCATCTCTACTTAGTCTTGCTCCCAGTGGGGTTTTCCAGCGTTCATTGTTACCAATAGAACCGGTGTGCTCTTACCACACCTTTTCACCCTTGCCATGTTATGGCGGTTTATTTTCTGTGGCACTATCCCTAGGGTTTCCCCCGCCAGGTATTACCTGGCACTGCGTCCTTGTAGAGCCCGGACTTTCCTCTTTAAAATTAATTTAAAGCGATAAGTCATTTATCTGGCTAGGTTAACTTATTACTAATTTTTAAAAATTCAAGGAATTTAATTAAATTTTTTTGCTAAATTGTTACTGATAAGGAAACATTCTTTATCAATCTTTCCATTAACTAATTCCTGTCTAAATCTTCTTTGGAAAGCTTTAACAATAAAATTATTAAATTTTCTATTATTTAAATTTTGAGTTTTTTTAATCACGTATCCAATTTTTGATAAATTGAGATAAAATATTTTTTTGTCAACTTTATTTAATTCAACTTTTCTATTTTTTTTTAATGCATGAATAGACAATGAGTGCCATAAGCCTATACCCCCCTTTGAGAGCTGTTTCCATGGAAATTTTTCTCCTGGATCTTTCTTTCTTTCTGGGGCTATATCTGAATGTCCCAAAATATTTTTAGAATTAATTTTATATTTTTTTATTAATATTTTACTTAATTTTATTAAAGATTGAATTTGGTTTTTAGAAAATTTTTTATAATTAAAGTCATGTCCAGGATTGTTGATTTCTATCCCAATGGAATATTTATTAAGAGATTTATAGTTTTTCCAATTGGATTTACCAGCGTGCCATGCAACATATAAATCAGGTACCATAACAGATATTTCACCATTTGTTTTTATAAAATAATGGCAGCTGACATCAGATTTAAAATTAGTTAACTTATTAATAGCATTGGATTCATTCTTCATTCCTGTATAATGAAAAATTAAAAATTTTATTTCAGTTTTGTGTCTTTTTATAGGATCGAAATTAAGTGAATAATTAGAAAAAATTTTTAATCTCATTTTATTTGCATTATTAGATTATTTTAAGCCATATTTAAGTCATTTTTAGCACTAAATCTTGATTTACTTTAAATACAAAAACACTATATAATTCGTTTAATATGAACAGATTTTTAAAATTTATTTTTTTATTCATATTTCTTACGTCAAATGCTTTAGCAGGATCTGATGGTGACTTACAGCTATCAAATAAAAGTAAATCTACAAAAGATTGTTTTGAGCCATTAAATAGAGCAACATTCGCATTTAATCAAACTTTAGATAAAGCTATTTTAAAACCAGTTGCAAAGGGATACAGATCTTTGCCAGCACCTATAAAAAAAGGAACTGGAAATGTTTTAAATAATCTCTCAACTTTAATAACTATTCCAAATAATTTATTACAAGGTGATTTTAAACTTGCGGGTATAAATACAGGAAGACTGGTTGTAAACACAACACTTGGAATATTGGGTATATTTGATCCCGCATCTGAAATGGGTTTCCCTGTGTATGTTAAGGAAGATTATGGACAAACTTTGGGAACTTGGGGTGTTGGTCCAGGATGTTATTTGGTTTTACCAGTTTTGGGACCATCAACAACTAGAGACACTGCAGGAATGTTCATAAATGTAATGGGGGGTGATCCTTACTATAACATTTCAGTAAACGGTAATAATGAATATTTAGACAGTCAGCTATTTGCAGTTACAAAAATATTGTCTGGCGTAGAGTTTAGATCAAACAATATTGAGTCTTTAAATAATTTAGAGACAAATTCCGTAGATTTTTATGCATCGGTTAAAAGCTTGTATACTCAAGATAGAGCAAATAAAATTAAAAATATTCAAAGAGGAAGCATAGAAGTAATTTATAAAGAAGATGATGATTGGGAAGAAATAGATACAAAATAAGTGCTAAAATGAAAAAAAAAATTATTTTAAGTCTTTTTTTTATAATATTTTTCACAAATTTTAATCCTGCATATTCCATTTCGCCTGACGTATTTATTCAATCGACAGTCAATAGAGCCTCTCAAGTATTGTCTGAAAATATTTCTAAAGAAGAAAAGATAAAAAAACTTAAACTAATAGCAATGGAAACTGTGGATATAAAAGGTGTTGGTTTCTACTCTCTAGGCCCTGCAAGAAAAGGTCTTAATAATGATCAAAAAATTACATACTCAAATTTATTCGAGAATTATTTTTTAAAAAGTTTTTCAAGTAGATTGGCTGAATATACAAATCCAGAAATTGAAGTTAAAAACAAACAAATCCTGAACGATAATTATACTATTGTAAATAGTATTTTAATTGCCACTGATGATAGACCAGAAGTTAGAATTGATTGGAGGGTCTATACAAAAAATTCTGATAATCCTTTAATTAGAGATTTAATTATTGAGGGTCTTAGTTTAGCAAGAACACAAAAAGAGGAGTTTGCATCTATTTTAAATTCTAATGATGGAAATATAGATGCTTTATTTAAAATTTTAGAGGAATTTTCAAATAATTAGTTTAGTGATTTTAAAGGTAGGTTTGGTGGTGCATTAACTAGCCAAACCTCTATTCCAATGGATATGAGGAAAAATTTATTTAGATAATTCTTTTATTTCTTTTAAGAATAAAAATAAAATAAATAATTTCAATTAATACCGAATATAGAAATGTTGACAAAACTGTATTACCAAAAAAAGGTATAGCCATAATATAACAAGTGATTAATCCACTTAAATTATAACCATAAGATCCATTTAACCAAACACCAAAGTTTGTAATGATATAAAAAATTACAGCACCACTCAAAGCACCTGTTAATCTAAATAAAATTGATCTATTAAAATATTTTGAAATTAATCCAATAATTAAGATACTACTTAATGTGAAAACCATTAAAGAATGTAGTCCTAATATTAAATCTGTAAAGAATAAGGACATTAATACCACAGGGATATATCTTAAACCCAATACTGCCGGTACATAAAAACTCAAAGCTAGTAAGGTTGTAAAATTTGGTGGGTGTGGGATAAATCTGCTTACGGATAAAACAACTAAAAGAGCCAATGTGACTTTAAAATAATGCATAGATTTAATTTATCATTTAATTTTTTGAAAACAATTATTTAATATTTAATTCCAAATCTAATCAATCTCTTATCTTGATTATACCCATGAGGCCTTTGATAATTTTCATTTAATATGTTTGAGATCTTAACAAAAAAATTACTATTAAATAGTTTCTTTGAAACCTTTAAATCAATCAAATCGGTGCTATCTAATTCTATAGTGCTAAAGTTGGAGGAATGTGTATCAAAGTGCTTTCCATAGTGATTGTACATAAGATTAAAATCTAAATCTCCAAAAAAATTGTTAGTAATTTTACTTTTGATGATTAAACCATAATTTTTTTCTGGTCTTCTTAATTGATCTGCATTGTTTTCTTTTTTTGATGATAAAAAGGAAGAAAATAAATTTATACTTTTATTTTTAAGTTTAATTTTCAGTTGATTATTAAATCCAGATTGATTCAAATTAATATTATCAGTATCATTTTGATACTTATTGTCTATATATTCAATATTATCTTTTATGTTAGCTCTGAAAGCTCTTAAAGATAAATTGAAATTTTCATTAAAAATTATATTTGAATAAACTTCATAAGTATTACTTTTTTCAGGTTTTAAGTTAATATTACCTGAATATCCATAATTATCAGTTCCAAACATTTCGTAAAGTGTAGGGTTTCTCATACTATTCATGTATGATGCTCCTAAATTAAAGCTACCAAAGTTTTGATCAAAATTTAATTTATAAGAATTATTTTTCCCAGCGTGTTTATGCTTGTCACTTCTTGCAAAAAAAGAAATGTTTGAATTTTGTAAAAAATTAAAACCTAAATTACCGTAAATAGCAAGATTGTCAGAATTTCCCTTGGTTGATGCTTCATACGATCCTTTATTATTAAAACTTCCCCAGTCATATTTATATTCAGATCCTGCGCCAAAAGAAATTGTTTGATTAACTAATCTTGAAATATCATATTTTAAACCTAAAACTTGGCTTTTATATGTATCGATAGTTCCTCTTTCGTCATATTCTCTGTCATAAATATTATAATAAAAAATATAATTATTTTTTTGTGAATCAAGCTGTTTCTCTAAACCAAATTGAAGTGATCCCATCTTATTGTCACCTTCATAGCCTGTCTGATTAACATTAGAATTATCATACTCTGCTTTAGTTTGTCTTAAGTAAGTTGTATTAAAAATTCTTACATTATCATTTATAAATTTTTCATAATTGATGTTTGTTGAGTAGTTATTTAAGGCATCTTTTTCATTAGAAACATTTCCTCTGGCACTTATGCTTTTATTTTTTACATTACCTATTTTTACATTTAATGATGAATTATCATATACAAATGTTTTGTTTCCTGAAAATTCTTGACCTGAGTTCTTATCTTTTGAAAGAGAAACTGATTCCTTATAATCTCCAGTTAAGATTATATTTACTACACCTCCAATTGAATTAGCTCCAAAGTTAACTGCGCTTGAACCAGGATAAATTTCAATTTGTTGAACTGTTTGTAAAAAATCTACACCAAAATCATGAAGTCCTTGTGTGGTTGATTGATCATTTATAGGAATTCCATTAATCATAACCAAGGTGTGGTTCGAGCCTGTTCCATTCATAAAAACAGAGGCTTGCTGACCTTTAGGACCGGATTGGGTTATGTTTATACCTGGTACAAATTTTAGAATATCTATTAAATCAATAGCACCAATTTCCTCAATTTCTTTTTTTGTAAATAAAACACTATTAATATTAGATTTAGCGAATTTTGAGGTATTTGAGATATGTTTCTTGATTTCAACACATGGAATATTAGTCCGATTTTGCCATTTACACTCGTTAAGATTTGCTGCTAATAATGGGTTATTATAATTAAATAAAAATGTAATTAAAGTTATGAAAATTGAAATTTTTATCATAATTTTTAAAAATACATAGATTGTAAAATATAACTAGTAAAAATTTATGCAAGATAGATTAGTTTTTTTAGTCCCACCAAATATAGAATTTAATGATTTTGTAAACCCACCTAAAAATATAAGTACCATAAAAAAAGGAAATAAATCTTTTGGATCAATAATAACTGATATCCCTCTTGGAATAATTTCCTTAAGTGCTTACATCAAAGAACATTTTCCTATTGAAACATCCGCTATAGATTTTAATGTCGAACTCAATAAAGAGAGTGAGTTTAATTATACTTCATTTAAAGAATATTTTAAAAAATTTTTACAAAATAAAAATAATATAGATTTTAATCCTACGATTATTGGAATTTCATCTTTATTTACACCAGCGTATCAAAGTATTTTAGACTTAGCTGAATTATCTAAGGAAATATTTCCAAATGCAATTTTAATTGTTGGTGGAAATCTACCGACATCAATGTTTAGAGAAATTTTGGAAGATTCAATTTTTGTTGATGCAGTTTGTTTTGGTGAAGGTGAAAAACCTTTATTAGAAATGTTAAAGTCTGAAAATAAGATTAATTATTTTGAAACAAGCAACTCATGGGCAACACATAAAAAAATAGAAAATGAAAAAAAAACAAATAATAGATTAAAATTATCGCACAATTTTATAAATGATTTAGATGAAATTCCTTTTTTGGATTACGATATATTGGACCTAGAAGGCTACAAATTAAACCCGACTTCTAATAGATATAACGTGACTAATGTTGAGGAAACAAACCAATCAAATGTTAAAATTTTGAATAATTATAGTATACCAATTATGACTTCAAGAGGCTGTCCATTTAAATGTACATTTTGTGCATCACATGCCGCCCATGGAAGAGATATGAGATACCAGAGTAAGGAAAGAGTTAAAGAAGATCTTGAAAAATTAGTTCAGCGTTATGGAGTTGGAGGAGTAGTAATTCAAGATGATCATTTTATGGCAGGTAAAAAGCGTCCATATGAAATCGTTGAGGTTATAGGTAAAGAAAAATTAAAAATGTTTTTTCAAAATGCTTTAGCAATTTATGCCTTAGATTTTGAGTTTTTAAAGTTAATAAAAAAAATGGGTGTTGATGAATTGGTTCTTCCTGTTGAAAGTGGAAGCATGAGAGTTTTAAGAGAAGAAATGAGAAAACCTTTAAAGTTAGAGAAAATACCTATTGTTGTTGAGAATTGTAGAAAAATTGGAATTTATACGGACTGCAATATAGTTATTGGAATGCCAGGAGAAACAAAAAAAGACATAGAAGACAGTAGGGAATTTTTAAAAACAATTTATGCTGATTGGTTTAGGGTTTTTATTGCCACACCAATACCAGGTAGTGAAATGCATCAAACTGTTATGGATAAAAAATATTATAAAATTCCTCCAATTAGAGCAAACTATAAAAGAGCAGTTATTGAAACAGAACATTTGACATCAGAATATGTGCAATACATGACTTATTATATGAATTTAGAGCTTAATTTTGTTTATAACTCAAACTACAGACTTGGAAATTACAAAACTGCTATCGAAAGTTTTCATAATGTTATTAATGTTAAATCTGATCATTTGTTCGCACATTATTTTGCCTCTAAGTGCTTCGAAAAATTAGGAAAAATTGATGAAATGAAATATCACTATGAACAAGTAAATAAAATAAGAGCCAATACTGATTTTTGGGATCACTATATTGACGAATTTAATCTTCCAATAAAAAAAATGCATAATAATAAGAATATTCAGAGGGAAGAAATGACTGATCGAATATTAAATATATAACATTTATCTAGAATAGTTATTATATTCTATTATCTCTTTTGTCTAAATTACAGGTTTGATTTCCAGTTGACCAAATGATCTTCCATTACAGAATTACATGCATTAATTATATCTTTTTCTTTCAGAAACCATTTTAAATTCCTTTTTAATTCATCTATATTCTCAAGATTTCTAAACGTTGATTTTACTGGATTTGGTGGGCCCGCCAGGACTCGAACCTGGGACCAATACATTATGAGTGTACTGCTCTAACCAACTGAGCTACAGGCCCAAATGACAATTAGTTATACTATTTTTTTTAACATATCAATTAAAGATAATTTATTATTGGTGGGCCGTGTTGGTTACGCTCCAACTACCCCTGCAATGTCAATGCAGTACTCTACTATTGAGCTAACGGCCCTCAATTAACTTTCCAAAAAACTCTTCAATTGTTTTGATCTACTTGGATGCTTAAGCTTTCTGAGAGCTTTCGCCTCAATTTGTCTTATTCTTTCTCTTGTAACAGAAAATTGTAAACCCACTTCCTCAAGAGTATGATCTGTGTTCATACCTACTCCAAATCTCATTCTTAAAACTCTTTCTTCACGAGGTGTTAAGGTTGATAAAATTTTTGTTGTAGCTTCCCCGAGATTAGATTTTATTGCCTGTTCCAATGGAGCTAGTGCTTTTGTATCCTCTATGAAATCTCCCAAACTACTATCTTCCTCATCTCCAACTGGCTTCTCTAAAGAAACAGGCTCTTTTGAAATTTTCAACACCTTTCTGACTTTATCTAGTGGCATTCTTAGTTTTTTAGCTAGTTCTTCTGGAGTAGCCTCTCTCCCAAATTCACTTAAAATTAATCTTTGCGTTCTAACAATCTTGTTTATTGTCTCAATCATATGAACAGGTATTCTTATTGTTCTTGCTTGGTCTGCTATCGAACGTGTTATTGCCTGTCTAATCCACCAGGTTGCATAAGTTGAAAACTTATATCCTCTCCTATACTCAAATTTGTCAACTGCTTTCATTAAACCTATATTTCCTTCTTGAATTAAATCCAAGAATTGTAAACCACGATTTGTATATTTTTTTGCAATCGATATCACTAATCTTAGATTAGCTTCGACCATTTCTTTTTTTGCTAGCCTAGATTCTTTTTCTCCTTTTTGAACTCTACTAACTAATTTTTTAAAATCAGTTACTGAAATTTCTAATTTATGGCTAATTTCAACCAACCTATCTCTTATATTTTTAAATTCATCCTTATTTTTAATAAAAAACTGTTTCCAAACAGTATTAGTATCTAAAAATTTTTTTAGATTAGGGTTGATTTCATTTCCTACATAAAATTTGACAAACTCATTTCTAGAAATTTTATGGTCCATCGCTAATCTTAATAAATTACCTTCTAAAGATATTATTTTTTTATTTTCTATATAATGTTTTTGAACTAGATCTTCCAAGACTGCTGGAGACAACTGAAGTGATTTAATATTTTCTAAAATATCTTTTACAATTTTTTCATATCCTTTTTCTTTTGCAGGTGAAAAAGTTTGGGAATTCAAGACACATTCCAGTTTATCTTTTTGATACTTTATTAATTTAGAATATTCCTTAGTAAGTGTATTAACTGTTTTTAAAACCTTTGGTTTTATCTCTGTTTCCATTGCAGCAAGTGTAGGGTTAAAATCTTCCTCATCGTCTGACGAGCCTTCTTCTTTTTCTCCCTCACCAGCATTCTTTTGTTTTGCGCTTGGACCAGTTGACTCATCTTCCATATAATTAGTATCTATATCAATTATCTCCCTTACTAAAATTTCATCTTTTTGTAATTTATTATTCCATTCGAAAAACTGTTGGGCTGTAATTGGGCTTTGAGATAATGCAATAAGCATTACATCTTTACCAGCCTCAATTCTTTTAGCAATTGCAATTTCACCTTCTCTGGATAGCAACTCAACTCCACCCATTT
This sequence comes from uncultured Pelagibacteraceae bacterium, assembly GCA_902588315.1. Taxonomy (GTDB): domain Bacteria; phylum Pseudomonadota; class Alphaproteobacteria; order Pelagibacterales; family Pelagibacteraceae; genus Pelagibacter. The sequence continues at coordinate 34,172 of CACIOP010000003.1, read as the reverse complement.
CACGTAAATACATTCTTATCGGATCATCACTCTTCTCAATAGTTTTACCCTCTTCTTTATTCGAATTTTCTTTTTTTCTTAAAACCTTAAAGTCTGATTTTTTTTCAACTAAAGTGATGTTTTCATCTAAAATATGAATGAATGCTTGAGATAAATTTTCATCAGATAAATTTCTTTTTCCTAAAGATTTACTCAATTCTTCATAAGTGATAAAACCTCTATGGGTTCCTCGACCCATAAGTCTAGCAAATGATTTTGTAATAATTCTTTCCACGATAGTTTGAATTTAAAGGTCTTATATAATGTCAATTATATAAAAATCTATTACTAATTTAGTCAGTTTAATTGAGATTCTGCTTTTTTTTGAGCTCTTTTAACTCATTAAATGTAGACTCGCTCATATCAACAGAAAACTTCGATTCTAATTCCTGGATTCTGAACTCAAGATCATAATTCATCAAATCTCTAGAGATGTCCTCTAATAATTCGATTATTTTTTGATTATCCTTAGATTGATTTTTTAGAATATGTTTGATTGGGGCAAATTTGTTTATTTTTTCTATTAATTGAATATCTAAATTAAGATCTTCAATTATAATTTGTGAACCAGATTTTAATTTTTCAACAATCATTTCAAATATTTTTTTATTAAACTCAGTAAATAATTTAATATTTTCAATCAGATGAATATTTGCTTGCAACAAATCTAGGTTATTTATCACCAAGTATAATAGAGAAAACTCTTTTAATTCAACTCCAGTCAAAGACTGACTTTCTTGAAAGTATTTTTTTGTACTTTCTAAAGATTTTATTTTTTTTGAATAAAATCTTTTATTATTTTGATTGGAATGTGGTGTTAACTCAGAAATTTTTTCTAAAAAATATTCCAAAACATATTTTTTTATGAAATCATCTTTTATTGTATTTGCAATTGCTCTAAGTTTTTTCTCAAAAATTGCCATCGATGATGGATTATTTTTAGTCTGTTTTTTGTAATGACTAAAAATAAATTGATGAATTGATAATTTGGTCTGCTTTGTAAATTCTACAAAATCAGCCTTGCCATTTTTATTTACATAACTATCTGGGTCTTCTTTATCTGGAAGAAACAAAAATGAAATTTGTTTTTCAGGTTTTAGTTCCTTTATTGAATTTTCAGCAGCTCTAACAGCAGCTTTATATCCACTTTCGTCACCATCAAAACATATTATTATATCATCAAAAAATTGATTTAAAGTTAAAATTTGCTTGTCGGTTAAAGACGTACCAAGATTTGCTACTGCATTATCTATTCCATTTTTACTTAGACCCACTACATCCATATATCCCTCAACCAGATAAATGTGATCAACTTTAGTAGAAAGTTTTCTTGCAGAATCTAAATTATATAAATTTGATCCTTTTTTAAAAAAATTTGTTTCAGGTGAATTTATATATTTAGCTAAGTAATCTAAATTTTCAATTATTCTTCCACCTAGTGCTATTGGTTGACCTGAAATATTATTGATCGGAAATATTAATCGACCTCTAAATCTTTCGACATAAGTTTTTTTTTTCTCATCTAAATAAAATAAACCAGTCTCGATTAAAGTTTGTTCACTATAATCTTTTTTTAATTTTTTGAAAAAATTTGGATTTTTTTCTATGTATCCTATTTTAAATTTTTTTACTTCATTTTTACCTAGTGATCTATTTTTTAAATAATCTCTAGCAATTGAATAATTTTCATTTTTTAAAAGTTCATTATGATAAAAGTCAACATATTGATTAAATATGGATTTATACTCATTCCACTTTTTTTCTCTTTCTTCATCTTGTTTTGAAAACATATATGGCTGCATCCCCGCCTGTTGAGCTAAGTATTTAACTGCCTCTCCAAATTTTAAATTTTGAGTTTTCATCACAAAATCAAAAATGTTGCCATGTTCTGAGGTTGCAAAACAATGATAAAATTCTTTTTCATCATTAACGGTAAATGAGGGTGTTTTTTCATTTTTAAAAGGTGATAAACCTACAAATTCTTTACCTCTTTTTTTTAAAGAAACAGTTTTTGATACTAATGATGAAACTTTCAATCTATTTTTAATTTCATCAAGATACTCTTTTGGATATTTCATTGTGTGTTTAACAATTCTTTAATCATTGATCCTGCTTTGGAAAAATCGATTTCGTCTGCATGAGTTTTTTTGAGTTCACCCATAACTTTTCCCATATCTTTTAATGAATTTGCTCCAATTTTCGAAATAATATCTGAACAGATTTTTTTAGTTTCCTCTTCGCTTAGCTGCTTTGGTAAAAAACTTGTTAAAATATTGTGTTCATTTTGCTCAACCTCTAAAAGATCTGTTCTATTATTTTTTTTATAAATATCCATCGATTCGGCTCGTTGTTTAACCATCTTTTTTAAAAGTTTCTTAATATCCTCATCATCAGTTTCTTTTTTATTAGGGCCAGATCTGTTAACAATGTCCAAATCCTTAATGGAAGATAATATTAACCTATAGGTTGATATTTTATTTTTATCTTTAGATTTCAAAGCATTTTTATATTCATTTTCGATAGTCTGTTTTAACGACATAATTTTTTAATTTACTTTAAAGAAAAAATTCTTCAAAAGAAAAATTGTTTTTTTACAGTTTTATATTACATCTCTGTTGCGATAATAAAGCAATTATTGTATTAACCTTTAACTCATGAGTTGTAATTGATCAAAAAAGCAAAAAAAACTAACTCAAAAATAAAATCTCAAATCAATACAGGCGTTTTAGTTCTTGAAAATAAAAAGGTATTTAAAGGTATTGGAATTGGATACCAAGGAGAAGCCACAGGTGAAATTTGCTTTAATACATCATTGACTGGTTATCAAGAAATCATCTCTGATCCATCATACGCAGGCCAAATTATTAACTTTACCTTTCCACATATTGGAAATGTTGGAACTAATAAAGAGGATCATGAGTCTGATAAAATATGGGCTAGAGGAGTGATTTTTAACTCTGAAATAACTTCACCCTCAAATTACAGATCATTTCAACATTTAGATGCTTGGCTTAAAAAAAATAAAATTGTTGGAATTACTGGCTTAGATACTAGAAGCCTGACAAACTTTATAAGAGATAAAGGTGCCCCAAAAGGCACAATTAGTTACTCAAAAAAAGGAAAATTTAATATTAATAAATTGACTAATACCACAATCAAATGGAGTGGATTAAAAAATCTTGATCTTGCAGAAGTAGTTTCAACTAAAAAAAATTATATTTGGAAAGGTCTTAAAACCTGGAAAAAAGAATTTGGATATAAAAAAAATAATAAAAATTCATTTCATGTTGTTGCAATTGATTATGGAATAAAAAAAAATATATTGAGATATTTCTCTGACTTTAATTGTAAAGTTACTGTCGTTTCTTGTAAAACTAATGCACAAAAAATTTTAGCTTTAAAACCAAATGGAATATTTCTATCAAACGGCCCTGGAGATCCAGCTGCAACGGGAAAATATGCAAACGAAATTATTAAAGAATTAATTAAAAAAAATTTACCAATATTTGGTATTTGTTTGGGTCATCAAATTTTAGCATTGGCATTAGGTGGTAAAACAAAAAAGATGAAGCTTGGTCATAGAGGGGCAAATCACCCTGTTAAAAATTTAATTCATGATAAGGTTGAGATAACGAGTCAAAACCATGGATTTGAAGTAGTTAAAGAAAGACTGCCAAAAAATATTGAAGTCACACACAAATCTTTATTTGATAATAGTATTGAAGGTATCAAACTAAAAAATAAACCAGTCTTTTCAGTTCAATATCATCCAGAGTCTAATCCAGGACCTCAAGATAGTGTTTATTTGTTTCAAGAATTTATTAACAACATGAAAAAAAATGCCAAAAAGAAAAGATATTAAAAAAATATTAGTTGTAGGAGCTGGTCCAATAATTATAGGACAAGCATGTGAATTTGATTATTCAGGCACACAAGCATGTAAAGCTCTAAAAGATGAGGGTTATAAAGTAGTTTTAATAAACTCAAATCCTGCAACTATTATGACAGATCCAGATGTTGCAGATAAAACTTATATTGAACCAATTACACTAAATGTATTGGAAAAAATTCTTAAGAAAGAAAGACCCGATGCAATTCTTCCAACGATGGGAGGGCAAACTGCACTTAATCTTGCAATGGAAGCAGAGAAAAAAGGAATTCTAAAAAAATACAAAATTGAGTTGATAGGAGCAAATTCTAAAGCAATTTCTAATGCAGAGGACAGAAAGAAATTTAGAAAAAATATGATAGATATTGGTTTAGATTTACCAAAATCAGAAATCGTAAATAATTATAATCAAGGATCAAAAGTATTAAAAAAAATTGGTTTACCTGCAATTATAAGACCTGCTTTTACACTTGGTGGGCTTGGTGGGGGAATAGCTAAAACTAAAAAAGATTATTTTAAGATTGTTAAAAATGGATTGCACGAGTCTCCTGTAAGCCAAGTTCTTGTAGAGGAATGTTTAGAAGGCTGGAAAGAATTTGAGATGGAGGTTGTAAGAGATAAGAAAGATAACTGTATCATCATTTGCTCGATTGAAAATATAGATCCAATGGGAATTCATACAGGTGACTCAGTAACAATAGCACCAGCTCTTACACTTACAGATAAAGAATACCAAGTAATGAGAAATGCTTCTATTGCATGTTTAAGAAAAATTGGAGTTGAAACTGGAGGATCAAATGTTCAGTTTGCTATCAATCCTAAAAACGGGCGAATGGTTGTCATTGAAATGAATCCACGCGTATCAAGATCATCAGCACTTGCATCAAAAGCAACTGGATTTCCAATTGCTAAAGTAGCTGCAAAATTAGCTGTTGGTTATACTCTAGATGAATTAAAAAATGAAATAACTAAAGTTACTCCTGCATCATTTGAACCAAGTATAGATTATGTGGTGACCAAAATTCCAAGATTTACATTTGAAAAATTTTCTACTTCTCCTGCAACTTTAGGGACATCAATGAAATCAGTAGGAGAAGCAATGGCTATTGGAAGAAACTTTAAAGAATCTTTACAAAAGGCGCTGGTATCTCTTGAAACTGGTTTTTCAGGTTTAGACAGGATTTTTGATTTAAATAAAAAGCAAATTGAAAAGAAGCTTAAAGAAACTATTCCAAATAAGATGTTATTAATTGCTGAAGCAATTAGAAAAAAAATAAACTTAAAGAGAATATACAATTTATCTAAAATTGACCCTTGGTTTTTAGAACAAATTAAAGAGATAGTTGATTGTGAAACACAGTTAAAAACTAAAGGACTTCCTAAAGATTTTGTAGAATTTAATAGAATAAAATCGATAGGATTTTCAGATAAAAAACTTTCGGAATTAACTAAAACGTCTGAAGAAATTGTAAGAAGAAAAAGATCAGCGCTTAAAATACTTCCAGTTTATAAAAAAGTAGATACTTGTGCAGCTGAATTCAAATCTTTTACTCCATATATGTACTCAACTTATCAAAGAAATTTTTCAATTAACTCTGAATGTGAAGCTGATCCATCAAATAAGAAAAAAATAATTATTCTTGGAGGAGGACCAAATAGAATTGGTCAAGGAATTGAGTTTGATTATTGCTGTTGTCAGGCAAGTTTTTCATTAAAAGACGCAGGTTTTGAGACTATCATGGTAAATTGTAACCCTGAAACAGTATCAACAGACTATGATACGAGTGATCGATTATACTTTGAACCTTTAAAAGAAGAGTACGTATTTAATATAATTAAAAAAGAACAAGAAAAAGGAAACCTAATAGGAGTGATAGCTCAGTTTGGTGGACAAACTCCAATTAAACTTGCTAAATTTTTACATGACAACAATCTTCCAATTTTAGGAACACAATATACTTCTATCGATTTAGCGGAGGATAGAGACCGATTTAGAAATTTATTAAACAAATTAAAACTTAAGCAGGCGGAGAGTGGAATTGCAAAAACATTTAATCAGGCAATAAAAATTGCAGATAAAATAGGATTACCATTAATGGTAAGACCTTCGTATGTTTTAGGTGGAAGAGCAATGGAAATTGTTCATGAAAAAAATCAACTTAAAAAATTTGTTGAGGAGGCTTTTAAAGCTGCAGAAGAAAATCCGATTTTGATTGATAAATTTATCGATCATGCAATGGAAGTAGATGTGGATGCCATATCAGATGGAAAACAGGTTCACGTTGCAGGAATTATGCAACATATCGAAGAAGCTGGAATTCACTCAGGAGACTCGGCGTGTAGCTTACCCCCTGTATCAATTAAACCATATCTTCTTAAAGAAATTGAAAATCAAACAAAAAAATTAGCTTTAGCTTTAAATGTTAAAGGTTTCATGAATATACAGTTTGCAATTAAAAAAGATGAAATTTATGTGATTGAGGTAAATCCGAGAGCAAGTAGAACAGTACCTTTTGTATCAAAAGCAAAAGGATTGCCCCTAGCTAAAATTGCATCAAGAGTAATGGCTGGTGAAAAGTTATCTAAGTTTAATTTAAAAGATAAATCTAAGGGTATGTACGCAGTTAAAGAAGCTGTATTTCCATTTAATAAATTTCCAAACAGTGACTTATTGTTAGGGCCTGAGATGAAATCAACTGGGGAAGTTATGGGATTTGATAAGAATTTTGGAATGGCTTTTGCCAAAAGTCAGATTGCAGCAGCTAACTCATTACCAAAACAAGGATTAGCTTTTATATCTCTCAAAGATAGTCACAAAGATGAAGGAATAGATTTAGCTAAAGAACTTATTAAACTTGAGTTTAAATTATGTGCTACTAGAGGAACTGCTGAATATATTCGAAAACATGGGATGAAATGTAAAATAATTAATAAAGTTAGCAGTGGCACTCCTCATATAGTAGATGTTTTAGACTCTAAAAAGATTGCGTTGGTGATAAATACTGGAGGTGGAAACACTGAATATCGATTAAGTGATGCTATAGCATTAAGAAGAGCAACACTTAAAAATAAAGTTCCATATTGTACAAATATGTCTACTGCTCAAGCATGTTTAGAGGCAATTAGATCACTAAAAACAAAAAAATTAGAAGTGACTTCTCTTCAGGACGTTTAAGGATTTACTTTCCAATCAGTTTCAAATGTAACATAATTTACTTGAATACATCGTCTTTCTTTAACGATCTTTTTCTTCTCCATACCATGCCATGTATTTGGTCCGCTAGTAAAAAGATAACCATAATTATGTTTGTAAGGAAGTGTCTTAACCTTTTCTAATTTTTCATTGTAAAAATCAGTTCCTAAATCTTCAGATTCATTTGTTTTATTAACAAATATTAAACCTGACATAAGTTTTTCTTTTATATCGCAATGAGGCTTTAACCAAAAACCCTCTCGGTCACATATAACTTCAACCCTAACATATGAATTTGATAAATCTTTATTTATCATTTTAGAAATTGTTTCATATGTTTCTTTAGACTGAAGTTCATTTATAAATTTTACTAAATTTGGAAATTGAGATGAGTTTTCTTTATTAATAAAACATCTAAACTTTATTGCTTTTCCTCCTGAAGATATACCTTTTCTAAATTCTGCAGCTCCACCATCTATTGCTCTTGTTCCATCATAGTTAAGATTATGTTTACTGACATCAGGTATGTCAGCTTTAACTATTTCATCAATTGCCTCTTCGGACAAAGCATCGCTATACTCCCAATGATTAAATGGAAAATTATGTTCTTTTGAATTGTTTTTAATTGAATTTAAAAATGACATTAGGGTTATATTTTTTCTTTAATAATTTTTGCTACTCTATTCGTTTCATCTAATTTTTGATAGTTCCAATTTTCAATTTCTTCACCTAAGTTTCTAGTAATATTTAATTCTCTGAATAAATTTCTAAAATTCTGAAATCTAATGTCTTTTCTTTTTGGTAAAATATTTGCCACATAAATTGGTTTTCCAGTTAAAGCAGCTTCAGATATCATTGAGCTGGAGTCACATGTAACAATTATATTTTCTGAAATTGCTAGAGCTGAAAGATAGGCTTTTTTATCAACATTCATAATCACAGTGTGATTTTCTCCAAAAAACTCTTTTGCATAGTGTATGGTATTTAATGGCGTTCTCATTGAGGGTATCACCACAAGTTGAAAATCATGTTTTTTCAATAGTTTGTAAAAAATTGAGAAGATATGCTTCATATTTTTTGTTGAGTAATCATAATATTTTGTAGGGCCACCCATTATCAAACACCAAACTTTTCTATTGTCCTGTTTAATATATGAATTTAAATAACTTCTATTTTCTTCAATTTCATTTTCCGTTAAGTAGTGAATTGCACCTTTTGTTTTAATTACATTTGTACCACTTATTCCATCATGTTCGGGAGCAATAATAAAATCAAAATGATTAAAATCTACCTTTGGATCTTGAATATGAATATTTAAAACTTTTTTTTTTGAAATACTTTTTAAGTGGATTGAAGGAATAACACTTTTTCTTCCGCATGAAATAATTACATCAAAATCAGACTCGTTTATTTTTTTATAAACGTTTTGTGATATTGGAGTTAATTTTGGAGGAACAATTTTCCAAAAATTATTTAGTTCAACCTTATGGTGTGTAAAATCCATATCTAAAGCTTTAGCCAAACCTTCTACCTGGCTTATCATGCCATGCATACCTTGAGTTAATAAAATACCTTTTAATTTAGTCATTAATCACTATATAGCTTTCATATGAGTCAAAATCCAACTAAACACACAAAAGTGTTAATAATTGGATCAGGTCCAGCTGGATACACTGCAGCAGTTTATGCTGCTCGTGCAATGTTAAATCCTATTTTGGTTTATGGATCTGAGCCAGGAGGACAATTAACAACGACAACTGATGTTGAAAATTATCCAGGATTTTCTGAAGTTATTCAGGGGCCATGGTTAATGGATCAAATGAAAGAACAAGCAAAAGCAGTTGGAACTGAAATGATTGAAGACCATATTGGATCTGTAAATTTAAAATGTTCACCATTTGAAGCAATCGGTGATAGTGGTCAGAAATATACTGCTGATAGCATTATTATTTCTACTGGAGCTCAAGCAAGATGGTTAAATATAAAATCAGAACAGGAATTTAGAGGATTTGGAGTTTCTGCTTGTGCAACTTGTGACGGTTTCTTTTTTAAAAATAAAGAAGTTGCTGTAGTTGGAGGAGGTAATGCAGCGGTTGAAGAAGCAATGTTCCTTACAAAGTTTGCATCTAAAGTAAAATTAATCCATAGAAGAGACAGTTTAAGAGCTGAAAAAATGCTTCAAAAAAAATTAATGGAAAATAAAAAAATAGAAATAATTTGGGACTCTGTAGTTGAAGATGTGTTAGGTGATAAAGATCCTAAAAATGTCAAAGGAATAAAGATTAAAAATGTTAAAACAAATAAAATTCAAGAATTGAAACTTGATGGCGTATTCATTGCTATTGGTCATGATCCAGCTACTCAACTTTTTAAAGATCAATTAAAAATGGATAATGAGGGATATTTAATTACCAAACCTGACTCAACAGAAACAAATGTTCCTGGTGTTTATGCAGCTGGAGATGTAAAAGACAAAACATTTAGACAAGCTGTAACCGCTGCAGGTATGGGATGTATGGCAGCATTAGAAGCCGAAAAATTCCTATCTCACTAATTCAGCTATCTCATTTGATTCAAATATACTTTGATTAATATTTTCATTTGCCAACTTTACCATTGCTTTAGCGACTATTTCTGCCCTAATTGGTCTCATTTTTCTTAAAGGTCCAACTAAAATTGGAGTTAACAATTTAAATAATACTATACCAAATTTTTCACCTATTCTTTTTTCTTTTCTATTTCCCAATAAGAAAGATGGTCTCATGATCCCAATTTTATCAAAATTTTGATTTTTAATTTCTTGTTCAACTAATCCTTTGAATTTTAAATAATCACCTGAACTTTTTGGATCTGCATAACCAGATGAAACAAAAAAAAATGATTGAATTGAATTTGATTTAGCGATTTGAGCAATTTGTCTAGGAATATTGAGCTCAATTCTTTCATATTCATTTCTTTTAGGTGAGTTTTTTCTTGTTGTACCAATACAAAAAAAACAGTCTTCACCTGTAATATCATTTCTATGCTTTTCTAAATCATTAAAATCAGTTTCAATAATTTCAATTTTTGGATTAATAAGTTCTATTTTTGAACGAACAAAAATCTTTATTTTTGAATAATTTGAATTCAGGATAAGTTCATTAACAAGATGCCCGCCAACTAAACCTGATGAACCAAACACTAGGGCTGTTTTCATTAACTTAAGGATTTACAAAAACTAGATATTTTATCCATTGCTTTCTTAAGATTATCCATTGATGTTGCATAAGAAATTCTGAAAAAACCTTCTAAACCAAATGCAGAACCCTGGACTACAGCAATTCCACTATTCTCTAATAATGATTGAACAAAATCAGTATCAGATTTAATTTCATTTCCATTTGGATCTTTTTTACCCATTAAACCTTTGCAACTTGGAAAAACATAGAACGCTCCATCTGGTTTCAAACATTCAATTCCATCTATCGCATTTAAAGCATTAACAACAAAATCTCGTCTTTCTTGAAAAGAGTCAGCTCTTTTTTTAATAAAATCTTGTGTCCCACTTAGTGCTTCAACTGATGCTGCTTGACTAATTGACGAAGGATTAGTTGTTGATTGTGATTGAATTTTTGCAATAGCTTTAACAATATCTTTTGGACCAGCTGCATACCCTATCCTCCAACCTGTCATTGAGTAAGCTTTACTTACACCATTCATTGTAAGAACCCTTTCTTTTAAACTTTCTATTTGCGCAATGGTAAAAAATTTAAACCCTTCGTAGGTGATGTGTTCATAAATATCATCACTTAAAATATAAATATCCTTGTGTTTTTCTAAAACAACAGCAATTGCTTTTATATCATTTTCGGAATAACAAGCTCCAGTTGGATTAGATGGAGAATTTAAAATTATCCATTTTGTTTTTGGAGTTATAAATTTTTCTAAGTCTGATGGATTTATTTTAAAGCCTTGTTTCTCGTCACATTCCATTACAACTGGTTTTCCACCAGCCAATAAAACTATATCTGGATAAGAAACCCAATAAGGAGCTGGAATTATTACCTCATCTCCATCGTTTAGTGTTGCCATCATAGCATTATAGATAACGTGCTTTCCTCCTGCACCAACTGTAATTTGATCAATTGTATAATCTAAATTATTTTCTTTTTTAAATTTTTCTACAATTGCTTTTTTCAATGCTGGAGTTCCGTCTACTGCAGTGTATTTGGTATCACCATCATTAATAGCTTTTATAGCTGCCTGCTTAATATTATATGGAGTGTCAAAATCCGGTTCTCCTGCACCAAGTCCAATAACATCTTTTCCAGCAGCTTTTAATTCTCTTGCTTTTTGAGTAACAGCAATAGTAGGTGATGGTTTAATCTTTTTTAAACTGTCTGATATTATGCTCATTGAAATATAAATAAATTCTACTACGTTGTTTAATATATGGAAAATACTTATCAAGATTTAATTACAGATATTCAGAGTAAAAATCCTAAAATAGGGGGAAAACTAGAGGGTGGAAAAAAATTCAAAATTAAATCTGATTTTAAACCTGCTGGTGATCAGCCTGAAGCAATAAAAAAATTGGTAAATGGTGCAAACAAAGATCAATTTAACCAAGTTTTACTTGGTGTAACAGGATCTGGAAAAACTTTTACTATGGCTAAAGTTATTGAAGCAACCAATAGACCTGCCTTGATTTTAGCTCCAAACAAAACTCTTGCTGCTCAACTTTATGGGGAAATGAAAACCTTTTTTCCTGACAATGCTGTTGAATATTTTGTTTCATACTATGACTATTACACTCCTGAGGCTTATGTGCCGAGATCAGACACATATATCGAGAAAGAAGCCTCTATTAATGAACAAATTGATAGAATGAGGCACTCAGCAACCAGATCTCTTTTAGAGAGAGATGATGTATTAATTGTTGCAAGCGTTTCTTGCATTTATGGTCTTGGATCTGTTGAAGCATATAGCAAAATGACTTTAACGCTCCAGAAAAATTATGATTATAATAGAGAAGAAATAATAAAGTCTTTGGTTGCTCTTCAATACAAACGTAACGATCAAAATTTTTATAGAGGAACATTTAGAGCAAGAGGAGAATACCTGGAAATTTTTCCATCACACTTAGAAGACAGAGCTTGGAGATTATGCCTATTTGGAGATAAGCTTGAACAGATAGAGGAATTTGATCCTTTAACAGGTGATAAAGTAAGAGAATTAAGTTTGGTAAAAGTTTATGCCAATAGTCACTACATCACTCCAAAACCTACGATTGAGCAAGCAGTAATTAATATAAAAAAAGAATTAGAAGTTACTTTAAAAAAACACCGTGCTGAAAATAAATTATTAGAGGCGCAAAGATTAGAAGAAAGAACTAAATTTGATCTTGAAATGATTGAAGCAACTGGGTCTTGTGCTGGTATCGAAAACTATTCAAGATTTTTGTCAGGAAGAAAACCAGGGGAACCCCCTCCTACTCTTTTTGAATACTTTCCTGATAATACTTTGATATTTGTAGATGAGTGTCACGTCACAGTGCCTCAACTGAATGGAATGTATAAAGGAGATAGATCAAGAAAAAGTACTTTAGCAGAATATGGATTTAGACTTCCTTCGTGTATGGACAATAGACCATTAAAATTTGAAGAATGGGATTTAATGAGAACCCAAACAGTATTTGTTTCAGCAACTCCTGGACCATGGGAGTTGGAGCAAACAAAAGGTAATTTTATAGATCAGGTAATTAGACCAACAGGATTAATTGATCCTCCTGTAGAATTAAGACCTGCAAAAAATCAAGTTGATGATTTAATGCATGAATGTAAAAGAGTAATTGAAAATAATCATAGAGTCTTAGTCACAACACTGACAAAAAAAATGGCTGAAGATTTAACTGAATATCTTCATGAGAATGGAATTAAAGTAAGATATCTGCACTCTGATATTGATACACTTGAAAGAATTGAAATTATGCGAGATTTGAGGATGGGTGTATTTGATGTTCTAGTTGGAATTAACTTACTAAGGGAGGGATTAGATATCCCAGAATGTGCGTTAGTTGGAATTTTAGATGCTGATAAAGAAGGTTTTCTAAGATCTGAAACATCTTTAATTCAAACAATAGGAAGAGCAGCACGAAACGTTGACGGTAAAGTCATTTTGTATGCTGACAAAGAAACAAAAAGTATAAAAAAAGCAGTTGCAGAAACTGATAGAAGAAGAAAGATTCAATTAGCTTATAACAAGAAACACAAAATAGATGCAAAGTCGGTAAAAAAAGATATTAGCGATATTCTAGAAAGTGTTTATGAGAAAGACTACGTCAAAATAAGCGAAGGCTCAAATATTGGTGGAAATCTTAAAAAACATCTAAAAGGTTTGGATAAAAAAATGAAAGAAGCAGCATCAAATTTAGAATTTGAGGAAGCTGCTAAAATACGAGATGAAATAAGAAAGTTAGAAAGTACCGAATTAGAAATTACATTAAATCCAAAAATAAGACAGTATGATGTGAAGAATAAGCTTTATCCAAAAGGTAGATCAACTATGGGTATGCCAGGCACTAAAGTCACAAAAAAAAGAGATAAAAAATGGAAGCACGGAAAATAATTATTACTGGTGGGGCAACCAGAATTGGAGCTGCAATTGCAAAAAAATTATCTGGCACAAACAAAGAAATATTAATTCATTTCAATAAATCAAAATTTAAAGCTAAAAAATTAAAAAAAGAATTAGAAGGCAATGGTACTAGGGTTTACCTTGTAAAAGGTGATTTGAGTAAAGAAAAAGACGTAAATAAAATTGTTAAATATGCCAAATTAAAATTAAAATATTTTGATTGTTTAATAAACAATGCTTCTTTATTTGAAAATGATAAAATAGAAAACTTCACAACAGATAGTTGGGGTAAACACTTGAGAACGAATTTAAGAACACCTGCTTTATTATCTAAAGAATTTGCTAAAAATACAAAAGGAAAAAATAATAATATAATAAATATAATTGATCAGAGAGTCTTTAAACTTACTCCTTACTTTTTTTCATACACTATAAGTAAGACTGGCCTTTATACTCTTACCAAAACAAGTGCTATGAGCTTAGCTCCAAAAATAAGGGTCAACGGAATAGCTCCAGGACCTACCATAAAAAATCAAAGACAGTCTGAAAAACATTTCAAAAAACAGTATTTAGCAACCCCTTTAAAAAGACAAGTTGATGTAGAACAAATATGCAATGCCGTTGACTTTTTTATAAAAAATAGATCTATTACTGGACAAGTTTTAGCTATTGATAGTGGACAAAATTTAAACTGGCAAACGCCAGATATTATGGGAGGAAAAGAATGAAAAAAATTAATCCTTTTCTTGCAGCAGCAATAATTTTGATTGGTGGTTTTTTTGCATTTAAAATAATGTCATTTTTAGGTTGCTATGTACGTATTGAGGATGGAAATGCATGTTGGAGTCTTACTATTTTTGGAACTAAATAATGAAAAAAAATAATTTAAAAATTGTCAAAATTGATAAAAATAAAAGTTTATTTAATTATGAGAAAAAAATAATAATTAATGAGTTAATTTTAGATTTAAAGCTTGGTTATTACGATTTTGAAAAAGAAAAATCACAAAAAGTTAAATTTAGTCTTGAAATAGACTATGAGGACAAAAAACCTTCAAGCGACAAAGACATAAAATCCATTGTTAATTATGGAACTATAGTAAAATTAATTACGAAACTTGTAAAAAAGAAACATTATAATTTCCTAGAAACATTAGCAGAAGCTGTTTTTGATGAACTATTTAAAGACAAAAGGATTGCTAAAATAATGTTAAAAATTGAAAAATTAGAAATCTTAAAACAGTGTTCATCTGTTGGTATTCAAATTACCAAAAAGAGGAGCCATGATAAGCTCTGAAATAGGAAAAGAAGTAATTAAAAAAGAGCTACCTTTGGTACCAAAACTTCCAGGCGTATACAGGATGCTTAATGAAAAGAATGAAATTCTTTATGTAGGTAAAGCTAAAAATTTACCTAATAGATTAAAAAGTTATATTGCAGAAAAAAATCATATAATTAGAACTGAACGAATGTTATCTCAAACAAGAAAATTAGAGATAACAACAACATCTAATGAAAGTGAAGCATTACTTCTAGAAGCAAATTTAATAAAAAAACATAAACCAAAATTTAATATCCTTTTACGTGATGATAAGTCATTTCCATTTATATTTATTGGTAATAAAGATAAATGGCCTCAAATAAAAAGACATAGAGGAAAAAAAACAAAAGAAGGTTTTTACTTTGGACCTTTTGCTTCTGCTGGTTCAGCTAATTGGACAATCAAAATGATCCAAAAAATTTTTCATTTAAGAGTTTGTGATGACACCGTTTTCAAAAACAGAGAAAGACCTTGTATTTTATATCAAATAAAAAGATGTTCTGGACCTTGTGTAGGATATGTAAAAAAAGAGGAATACAGTCAAACAGTAGAAGATGCTATTGAATTTGTTTCAGGCAAATCTAGGAAAATTCAAAAAAATCTTTCTAATCAAATGGAAAAGGCAAGCGAGGATCTTGATTTTGAAAAAGCTGTAATTTTAAGAGATAGAATTAAAGCATTAAACATAATTCAATCTTCACAGAGAATTAATGAAGCAAACTTAGTTGAGGCAGATGTTATTGCTGGATATAAAGAGTCTGGAAAAACTTGTATTCAAGTATTTTTTTATAGATCAAAACAAAATTGGGGTAATCAAGCTTTTTTCCCAAAACACGATCCAGATGAAAAGTTTAGTGAAATCCTTAATTCATTTGTTTCTCAATTTTATGAAAATAAAAGTGTTCCTTCGTCAGTTATTCTTTCAGAAGAAATAAAGGAAAAAACACTAATTGAAAAAACACTGGCACAAAAAGAAGGTAAACAAATAAATATTTCAGTTGCGAAAAAAGGATCAAAACTAAAAGTAATTAATCAAGCAATTAAAAATGCAAAGGATAGTCTAAATAGAAAACTTTATGAAAGTCAGAATAATAAAGAATTGTTCGATGCAGTAGCTAAAAAATTTAATTTAGAAACCAATATAAATTTAATTGAGGTTTATGATAATAGTCATATTCAAGGCACAAATAGTGTTGGCGCTTTAATAGCCTACGGCGATGAAGGATTTATCAAAAAACGATATAGAAAATTTAATATTAAGCATAAAAAAAATGAGCAAGACGACTATGGAATGATGAGAGAGGTATTAAATAGAAGGTTCAAAAGAGCAGTTCAAGAAAAAGATAATTACCTTGCTTTTCCTGATTTGGTTCTAGTAGATGGGGGAAAAGGTCAATATTCAGTCGCTAGAGAGAGCCTTAATGAATTAGGACTTCACGACATTCCAATTATTGCAATAGCAAAAGGTAAATTTAGAAATAATGGAAATGAAACTTTTTTTCACAATGGCAAAGAATTTAAATTCACTAGAAATGACCCTACTCTATTTTTTCTTCAAAGAATAAGAGATGAAGCACATAGATTTGCTATAAGCGCTCACAGAGCAAAGAGAAAAAAAGGTATCAGCAAATCTCTGCTAGATCAAATAGAGGGGATTGGGGCTATAAGAAAAAGAGCTTTATTGAACCATTTTGGATCTGCAAGATCGGTTGAGTCTGCTAGCTTAGATGAAATAAAATCTGTAGAAGGTGTTGAAGAAAAAGTAGCAAAAAAGATATATAACTTTTTTCACGAATAATTATGCTAAAAAAAATTCCAAACATATTAACGATAGGGCGAATAATAATTGTTCCTTTTTTTGTTTTGGCTTTTTATCTTCCAGGATTTTATGGTGATCTTACTGCTTTAATATTATTTATTATTGCATCATTTACAGACTTTTTAGATGGTATGTTGGCTAGAATTTTTGGAGTAGAGTCAAAACTGGGTGAATTATTAGATCCTATAGCTGATAAAATCATTGTTGCTACAGCATTAATACTTCTGGTTATGGATGGAACAATCAGAAATTATGAGGTGATTGCAGCAATCATAATTCTGACAAGAGAAATTTTAATTTCAGGTTTGAGAGAATTTTTAGCAAAGGGAAAAATAAAACTTCCTGTTTCAAACCTTGCTAAACTTAAAACAGTATTACAAATGGTGTCTATAGCTCTTTTATTATCTGGAGATACGGGAAATAAAATAATTAATTTCCAAGATTATAACGCTCAAACAATAGGTATAATTTTTTTGTGGTTATCCGCTGCATTAACACTTTTTACCGCATATGATTATATGCGAAAAGGTATTGATCACGCTATGTCTGAAGACAGTAAAGACTAGGCTGCTTTTTTCTTTCTAACTAATGCCTGGTAACTTTCATTTAAATCAATAATAGTATCACAAACTTTAAACTGATTTTCAGCAATACAAGATACTGGTGTTACCTCTGCTGCTGTTCCTGTTAAAAAACATCCAACAAAATTAGGTAGTTCAGTAGGACTAATTTTTCTTTCATGCACTTTTATATTT
Organism: uncultured Pelagibacteraceae bacterium; assembly: GCA_902588315.1. GTDB lineage: Bacteria > Pseudomonadota > Alphaproteobacteria > Pelagibacterales > Pelagibacteraceae > Pelagibacter. The sequence continues at coordinate 16,542 of CACIOP010000003.1, read as the reverse complement.
TTTGATTTTGCAATTTCAATTACGGTTCTTCTTGTAATACCATCTAAAAAAGAATCTGGTATTGGAGTATGAATTTCTCCATTTTTATCTTTGAAAAAAATATTTGCACCAGTTGCTTCAGCAATATTTCCTTCGTGATCAAGCATTAAAGAGTCTGTATATCCTTGCTTTTCTGCCTCATGTTTTGAGAGTGTACAAATCATGTAAAGACCTGACGCCTTTGTATCCCATGGTATTGTATTAGGCGCTGGTCTTCTCCAATTTGAAATATTTAATTTTATTCCTTCTATTTTAAGTTTAGGATCAAAATATGATCCCCATTCCCATGTTGCAATCGCAACATGTATTTTTGTTTGTTGCGCAGAAATAGCCATCATCTCACTACCTCTCCAAGCAACAGGTCTTACATAACCATTTTCTACTTTTTGAGTCGCTATAATTTTATTGGATGCATTATTGATTTCTTCTTCTGTATATGGAATTTCAAAACCCATTCTTCTTGCAGAATGAAAAAATCTAGCTGTGTGCTCTTCTAATTTGAAAATTGAACCATCATAAACTCTCTCACCCTCAAATACACAACTGGCGTAGTGCATACCATGGCTTAAAACATGTAGTTTAACATCAGCCCAATCAACTAATTCGTTGTTGTACCATATTTTTCCAGATCGCTTGTCGTAAGGTATCATGTGTGAAAATTTTTTAATTTATAAATGAAAAATATCTTTGTATCTTTAATATGTCAATATAACTTACCTATTATGAAAGAACTTTTATATTTAAAAGATGACCAGCTTAAAGATCTCATTGAAAAACTATTCGTAAGCTATAGAGAAACCTTTTCTGACTCTAAAAAAATATTAGATAGATATTCAATTGGTTTAGCACACCATAAAGTAATTCATTTACTGTCAATGTATGAGGGGATCTCAATTTCTGAGCTGCTTAAGAGATTAAAAGTAACAAAACAAAGCTTAAATCGTGTTCTCAAAGATTTGATTAAACTTGAAATCGTCATTTTTAAAAAAGATGACCAAGATACTAGAGTAAAACATGTTTTTCTTAATGATAAAGGTAAAAAAATTTTTAATGAAATTTTCAATTTACAAAAAAAGAGAATTTATAATGCTTTGCTAAATTCAAGTTCTGAAGAAGTTATTAATTTTGATAATGTACTAAGTAAAATAATTAATGGATAAGTTTATTGCACATATACTAGTGGTTGATGATGATGATGGAATTAGATCTCTTGTAAAAAAGTATTTAAATGAAAATAAATTTTTAGTCACTACTGCTGAAAGTGCAGAAAATGCATCAGAGAAAATCAAAATAATTAAGTTTGATTTAATAGTTTTGGATATCATGATGCCCGGTAAAAGTGGACTTGAATTTTTAAAAGAAAATAAAAAAAAATTAGATACACCAGTAATACTTCTCACTGCCAAAGGTGAAGCAAGTGAAAGAGTTGAGGGGTTAGAGATTGGTGCTGATGATTATTTACCAAAACCATTTGAACCAAAAGAATTAATTCTAAGAATACAGAACATATTAAATAAAACTATCAAAACAGATCAGAAAAGGGTTATAGAATTCGCAAATGTGAAAATTGATTTGAATAAACTTTTAATATTTAAAAGTGATAAAGAATTTAAGATTAATGCAACGGAAAAAACGATTTTAGAAAAAATGATTAATAACCCAGGCAAAACATTTTCTAGGGAAGATATTGGTCAATTAATTAATCTAGATAAAGAGAGATCAATAGATGTTATTATTACTCGGCTTAGAAAAAAAATTGAAATTGATCCAAAAAATCCAAAATTTTTACAAACAATAAGAGGTGCAGGATATGTTCTCTGGATTGAGTGATTACTTAAAAAAAATATTACCAAAAAGATTATTTTATAGAGCACTTCTTATAGTTGCTATTCCAGTTTTGGTTTTGCAACTAGTAATTACAATTGTCTTTTTCGATAGCCTTTGGATCAAAACAAACAAAGGTATGACAAGAACCTTGGTAAATGAAATTAGCACATTTATTGAAGCCTATGGAAGTGAGCAAGAAAATAAACAAGAGTTGCTAGATCTTTTTTCTATTTTTTTAGATTTAAATATTGAGTTCACCAATAACGAAAAATTACAAAATACAGATACTGAAAGATGGTTTAGTCCTATAGATAGAACTTTAAGAAGAGAACTAAAATCTAAATTTGGATTAGATGAATACTGGTTTGATACAACAAGTTATAAAGAATTAATTGATTTAAGAATTAAATACGAAGATGGTTATTTTAAATTTTTAGTGCCTAAAGATAGGGTTGCAAGTTCTTCAGCAAGAATATTTGCACTTTGGATCACAGTACCTGCAATTATAATGGTGATCATTTCTCTAATATTTTTAAAAAATCAAACTAGACCAATCACAAATCTAGCTCGTGCGGCTGAAAGGTTTGGTAAGGGAGAAAATATTGAAGAGTTCAAACCTTCTGGAGCCCTTGAAATAAGACAAGCAGGACATGAATTTGATAAAATGAGAAAGAGAATTGAAAGACACTTAAATCAAAGAACAGAAATGTTATCTGGAATAAGTCACGATTTAAGGACACCCTTAACAAGGATGAAACTACAATTAGCTTTTATAAAAGATAAAGAAACTGTTAATAAATTGACTGAAGACATCAATGAAATGGAGAAAATGCTAAATGAATATTTGCAATTCACCAGCTCATCATATGTTGGAAAAGATGAAATGTTTAATCTATCTGAATTAATTTCAGAAGTTATTGAAAAATATAATAACGAAAATATTTCACAAAGCTTAACACCAAGAATTTACTTTAATGGCAGAAAAAATTTAATTAATAGGTGTCTTAATAATCTAATTGATAATTCACTGAAATATGCAAATAAAGTTGAAATTAACTTAAGTAAAAAAAATACCAACTTATTCATTGTTATTGATGATGATGGTCCTGGAATACCAAAAGATGAGTATGAAAATGTATTTAAACCTTTCTATAAAATAGATAAGGGTCGAGCAGACTCTAAATCAAGTGTTGGTCTTGGCTTATCAATTTCATCAGACATTATCAAATCACATGGAGGAAATATAATGTTAGAAAAATCAAAAATGGATGGTTTAAGAGTTAAGGTTTTCTTGCCTGTTTAACTTTTTTTACTTTTTTTTTGTCAAGTTTATTTATTTTATTTTCGAGATTCTCAACACGTTTTGAGAGTACTTCAAACTCATCTTTACTGGTAAGTTTCATTTTAAAAACAAACTCATCTCTTTTGGATTTTAAGATATTAAATAATTCAGTAGTTAAGTCTTTTGAAGATACTAGTCCCTGCTCTATTAATTTAGCAAACTTATCAATTATAAATTTAGAATTTTTCATATTTAAGATATACATTATAAGTATTATTATAAATGTTCATTAATAATTTTGACCCAGTAGCATTAGAAATATTTTCTTTTGAAATTAGGTGGTATTCTTTAGCTTATATATTTGGAATTATATTAGGCTGGATTCTTGCAAAAAAATTATTTATCCAAGACATAGAAGTTAAAAATAAATTTGATGATTATTTAACTTATTTAATTATAGGTATAATTTTAGGAGGAAGACTTGGTTATATTATTATTTATAATTTAAGTTTTTATATAAATAATCCATTAGATATATTTAAAATTTGGCAGGGAGGAATGTCCTTCCATGGTGGTTTAATTGGAGTCATTTTCGCATCTATATTTTTCGCTAAAAAAAATAATCAAAACCCATTCTTATATTTGGATATTGTCGCTTTAGTAGCTCCAGCGGGGTTATTTTTTGGACGAATAGCAAACTTTATAAATTCAGAGTTATATGGAACTATAACTAATGTACCCTGGGCAGTAACATTTGTTCAGATAGATAATCTTCCTAGGCATCCCTCACAATTATATGAAGCACTATTAGAGGGTTTATTTTTATTTTTATTATTAATTTATTTTAAAAACAAATTTTCAAATAAACCTGGTGTAATTTCAGGATTATTTTTAATAATTTACTCAATCTTCAGATTTATTGTTGAATTTTATAGAGTTCCAGACGAACAGCTAGGTTATATATTTTTAAACTTAACGATGGGGCAAGTAGTAAGTTTAATATTTATATTATCAGGGGTAATCTTATTTTATTTAAAATATGAAACTCGCTAAAACAAATAATTTACCATTAGATCAATTTATAAATTTTGCTCTTTACGATAAGGATAAAGGTTTTTATATGAAAAAGAATCCTTTTGGTGAAGATGGAGATTTTATTACTGCTCCCAATATCACAAGATTATTTTCAGAGATTATTGCAATTTGGACGATTACTTTTTGGAAAAGTTTAGGCTCTCCAAAAAAATTTAATTTGCTAGAACTGGGAGCTGGAAATGGCGAAATGATGAAAGTCATTGATGAGACACTTATAAATTTTCCCGAATGTTACAATGCCTGCAGTTTTGTAATTCATGAAAAAAGTGATTTTTTAATAAATGAACAAAAAAAAAATTTAAATTCTAAAAAATTTTCATGGTTAAAAGATATTGAAAAAATAAACTCTAACCCAACAATTTTTTTAGCTAATGAATTCTTTGATGCCGTACCAATCAAACAATTTTTTAAAAAAAAAGATGGTTGGTTTGAAAGATACGTGTTTATGAATGATGCAAAAAAAGCTGAATTTAAAGAAGAAAAAATAGATATAGAAAAAATTGAAAAGTATCTGAATTTTGAAATATCAAAAAATCAGAACATAATAGAATATTCACCAGACACTTTTAAATATTTAAGAACAATTTGCGACCTAGTGCAAAAAAATGATGGAGGAATGTTAATAATTGATTATGGTTATGCAGACAGTAAAATGCATGAAACCCTTCAGGCGGTAAATAACCATAAATATTCTAACATTTTAGAAAATATTGGAGACTCTGATATTACTTACAATATAAACTTTCATTCTTTTGAGAAATTTATAAGTCAGTTTAAAGAAATTAATTCAATTTTTACAAATCAAAAAAAATTTTTAACAAGTATGGGTATTCTTCAAAGAGCTGAAATAATCAGCAAAAATATAGCATTTTCTAAAAAAGCAGATTTATTTTATAGGGTAAGACGTTTGATAGATGACAAGCAGATGGGTGAATTATTCAAAGTCATGCTTATAAAAAATAAGAAAAATAATTTTAGAACAGGTTTTCAAAATTGATAAAATCAAAAAAACTCTCAAAAATTAAAAATATTAAACATGGTTTTTTTAATAAAACTGGCGGTAAATCAAAAAAAATTTATAAAAGTTTAAACTGTGGTCTTGGTTCTAAAGACAATCCGTCAGATGTTAAAAAAAATTTAAAAATAGTTATAAAAAAAATAAAAAGCACCTCTAAAAGTATTTTTTTACTTCATCAAATACATAGTAATAAATTTGTTTATATTGATGAAAAAAACACATTTAAATCAAAACCAAAAGCAGACGCAGTAATTACAAATCAAAAAAACATGCCAATTGGCGTTTTAACTGCTGATTGTGTGCCAATTTTAATCTGTGATGAAAGAACAAAATTAGTTGCAGCAATTCATGCTGGGTGGAAAGGTGCATACAAAGATATAATTAGCAAAGTAATCCAATTTATGATCAAAAAAGGATCTAATCCTAAAAATATTACTGCAGCTATCGGACCTGCTATCTCGGCTAAAAATTATGAAGTAAAAACAGATTTTAAAAGAAAATTTATAAAAAAGGATAAAAAAAATAATAAATTTTTTAAAATTAAGTACAAAAAGCTTTATTTTGATTTACCTAAATATGTGAAATCATGTCTTTTAAAGAATAAAATAAAAAATATTGAGTCTTTAAATATTGATACATTTGATATTAATAATAATTTTTTTAGTGCAAGAAGAGCGTTAAGGCTAAATCATGATGATTATGGTAGAAATATTTCAATAATTATGCTTTATTAGGCTTTTTTAATGAAATTATTATCCGGAAATAGCAACAAACCATTAAGCAAGAGTATTGCTAAATATCTAAAATCTAAATTAGTAAACTCTAGTATAAGAAATTTTTCTGATGGAGAAATCTATGTGGAAATAAATGAAAATATTAGAGGTAATAGTATTTTTTTAATTCAATCTGTTTCATCTCCTGCAAATGATAACCTAATGGAATTACTACTATGTATTGATGCACTTAAGAGATCGTCAGCAAAAAATATTACTGCTGTTATTCCATACTTTGGTTATGCTAGACAAGATAGAAAAGTTGCACCAAGAACCTCAATTTCAGCAAAACTTGTCTCAAATCTAATTACTAAAGCAGGAGCAGATAGAGTTGTTACTGTTGATTTGCATGCAGGACAAATTCAAGGATTTTTTGATATTCCAGTTGATAACTTGTTCGCAACACCTATTTTTGCAAGACATGTAAAAAAAAAGATAAAAAGTAAAAATCTAATTTGTGTTGCGCCAGATGTTGGTGGTACTGAGAGAGCTAGAGCACTAGGAAAGATTTTAAATGTTGGACTAGCAATTGTAGATAAAAGAAGACCAAAACCAGGTCAATCTCAAGTAATGAATATTATTGGAGATGTTAAAGGAAAAACTTGTATTCTTGTTGACGATATAATCGATTCAGGTGGTACAATTGTAAACGCAGCTAAGGCTCTTAAAGATCGAGGTGCCAAAGAAGTTTATGTTTACATTACTCACGGTGTACTTAGTGGAGAAGCTGTAAATAAAATTAAAAAATCAGTAATTAAAAATTTAGTAATAACTGATACAATTGATAACATGAACAGAGTTAAAGGTGCTAAAAACATTGAAGTTCTGTCAATTTCAGGGCTTATGGGAGAAGCAATTAAAAGAATATCTAATTCAACCTCAGTATCAGATTTATTCAAATAAATACCTTGAGTTATTAAGTAACTTGAGCTAAAAACCCTTGTTTTTATGAATTCATTAGACGCCAACATCAGAAATACCAAAACTAAAGGTGAATTAAATTCATTAAGAGATAATGGTAATGTGCCTGCTATAATTTATGGTGGTGAAGCTCAAAACGAGAAAATTTCAATATCTAAAAAGATACTCAAGTCACTAACAGAAAAAGAAAACTTTTTATCAAGCATCATAACTTTAAATGTTGATGGTAAACCTCAAAAAGTTCTACCAAGAGAAATAAAATATGACATTATTTCAGATGAACCAATTCATGTAGACTTTCTAAGAATAGTTTCAGGCATAAAAGTTAGAATTGAAGTTCCAGTAAAATTTTTAAATCATGAAAAATCTCCTGGTTTGAAAAGAGGTGGGGTTTTAAACATTGTAAGAAGAAAAGTTGAGCTAAAATGTCCAAGCGAAAAAATTCCTGAAAATCTTGTCATAGATCTTGATGGAGTTGATATTGGAGAGAGTTTTAAGATCTCTTCTATAAATCTTGACAGTGATGTTACTCCTACAATTCAAGGAAGAGATTTCGTAATAGCGACTCTAGCAGCTCCAACTGTTATGAAAGAACCTGAAAAACCTGCAGAAGCTGAGGCGGCTGAGGGAGAAGGTACTGAAGGAGCAGAAGCAGCAGCAGCTGAAGGTGGAGATAAGCCAGCAGCTGAAGGTGATAAAAAAGAAGGTGAAGATAAAAAACCTGCAGAAGAAAAAAAATAAGTTAATTAAAATTGAATTTTATCCTCCAATATTAATATTTTATGCTTCTACTTGTAGGATTAGGCAATCCAACCCCAGACAGTGAAAACAATAGACACAATATTGGCTTCAAAATTATAGATGCAATAAATAAAAAATTTGGACTTTCAAAACAAAAACCAAAATTCAAAGGACTTCTTACAACTGGTAATGTAGGAGAGCAAAAAGTTTATGCTATTAAACCTTTGACGTTTATGAATAATTCTGGAATTTGTATTAGAGAATTAATTGAATATTTCAAAATAGATGCTGAAAATGTTATCGTTTTTCATGACGATCTAGATGTGGAATTTGGAAAGATAAAAGCAAAATTTGGTGGATCTGATGCAGGACATAATGGAATTGCATCAATAGATAAATTTATTGGTAAAGATTATTCAAGAGTGCGAATAGGAATTGGTAAACCAAAAGATAAAATGGAAGTAAGTGATTTTGTTCTTCAAAATTTTGACGAGGATGAAATGCTTGGATTGGAAAAAATTACAAATAACATCACAGATTCTATTTCAATACTTATCAATAAAAAATTAGATTTATTCTCTAGCACTGTAAATAATAAATAATGAGTTTTAAATGTGGAATTGTTGGTTTGCCTAATGTGGGTAAATCTACACTCTTCAACGCTCTCACAAACTCAAGCAAAGCCCAAGCTGCAAATTTTCCTTTTTGTACAATAGATCCCAACGTGGGAGTAGTTCCCGTTCCAGATGAAAGATTGAACAAATTATCAGAAGTTTCAAAATCAAAAAAAACAATAAATACAACCATTTCATTTGTGGATATAGCTGGTCTTGTGAAAGGTGCATCTAAAGGTGAAGGATTAGGCAACAAGTTTCTATCCCATATAAGAGAAGTTGATGCAGTTATTCATATGATAAGATGCTTTGACTCAGACGATATTCAAAATGTTAATCCAGACGTTGACCCAATAAGAGATCTAGAGATCATTGAAACTGAAATGATGTTAGCTGACCTAGAATCTATCCAAAAAAGACTTGAAAAAAATAGTAAAAAAAATGTAGACGAGGATCAGGTTAAGATCTTAGAGATTGCATTAGACTGCATTAATAATGATAAAGATATATCAATATTAAATTCTCAATTTGATACCAAACAACTTAATCAAAGCGGCCTTTTATCAATAAAACCTAAGATTTTTGTTTGCAATGTAGATGAGCAAAGCGTACAGGATGGAAATAAATATACTAGAAGCTTTATTGAAAAATTTGGGAAAGATAACACTCTGATTGTTTCTGCAGATATAGAAAACCAAATAAATGAATTAGCAGAAGATGAAAAAAAAAATTACATGAACATGATTGGTTTAAAAGACACAGGTCTAAGTATGCTAATTCAAAAGGGATATAAAATATTAGAACTTGATACATATTTTACATCTGGACCTGAAGAAACAAGGGCTTGGACTATACAAAAAAATTGTACTGCTCCCAAAGCTGCAGGAGAAATTCATACAGATTTTGAAAAAGGTTTCATTAGAGCTGAAACTATATCTTATGAAGATTTCGTTGCTAATGATGGATGGGTAAACTCTAAAGCTAATGGAAAAATGAGATTAGAAGGTAAAGATTATATTGTAAAAGATGGAGATGTATTAAACTTCAGATTCAACACGTGACCATATTTTTTTCATGCTAAAGTAAACTAATATTGTCAAAATAATCAAATACACAATTGCCTTAAAGCCCATTTGATGTCGAGCTTCTAAATGAGGTTCAGCAGACCACATTAAAAAGGTCGTTACATCTTTTGACATCTGTTCTACTGTTGCATTTGTTCCATCACCATACTCTACTAATCCTTCTGATAATGGAGCGGCCATTCTAATTTTATTACCATACATATATTTGTTGTAATAAACCCCATCATCTAAAGATACGTTACTAGGAGCCTCCTCGTATCCTTGTAATAAAGAATAAATGTAGTCAACTCCACCTCCTCTTGCTTTTACCAAAACAGACATATCAGGAGGATATGCACCACCATTTGCAGCTTGAGCTGCTTTTACATTATTGTACGGCATTACAAATTTATCAGATAATTTACCTGGCCTTGTAAACATTTCCCCATCAGAATTTGGACCATCAGTTACTTCAAATGAAGCTGCTATAGCTTTAGCTTGAACTTCAGAGAATTCTGGCCCACCTGGCTCTGCTAAATTTCTATAACTTAAATACTTCATCGAATGACATGAGGCACATACTTCAGTATAAACTTGATAACCTCTTTGAAGAGAAGCTCTATCAAATTTTCCAAATAGACCCTTAAAACTCCAATCAGTTTTTAGATATTCTGCTTTTTCAGCAGCAAAAGAATATGAATTTGAAGCAATAATTATGATTATTATAGAAAATAATTTAAATAAACTTTTCACCTTATTCTATTGTGCTTTCTTTATTTCTGGCGGCAGCTAAATTTGGTGAACCACCAAGAACGGGTTCGGTAATACTTAAAGGCACTGGTAAAGTTTTTTCTTTAAAGCCTAGAACAGGAAGAATAACTAAAAAATGTAAAAAGTAATACGCCGTCGCAACTCGTGCAATCAATAAGTAAAGTCCTTCAGCTGGCATCGCACCCACATAACCAAGTATCAAAACATCAGCAACTAATATCCAGTAAAATTGTTTATATAAAGGTCTAAATACTGCTGATCTTATTTTTGAAGTATCTAACCAAGGTAAGACTGCTAAGATTAATATTGCAGATAACATAGCCACAACTCCCAGCAATTTATCAGGAACTGATCTTAATATTGCATAGAATGGTAACAGATACCATTCAGGAACAATGTGTGCAGGTGTTACCATTGGGTTAGCTTCAATATAATTATCTGCGTGACCTAATATATTTGGTGCATAAAATACAAAGAAAGCAAAAACAATCATAAACATTAATAAAGCAAAACCATCTTTAATAACAATATAAGGATGGAAAGGCACAGTGTCTTTAGATGGTTTTTTGATATCTATTCCTACTGGATTGTTGTTACCAGGAACATGTAAAGCCCATATGTGCAAAACAACTAATCCTAAAATTAAAAATGGAATTAAATAGTGCAAAGTAAAAAATCTAGTTAACGTTGGGTTATCAACTGAATAACCGCCCCACAACCAAGTAACTATACCCTCTCCTACTAAAGGAATAGCACTAAATAAATTTGTAATAACAGTTGCGCCCCAAAAGCTCATTTGACCCCATGGCAACACATAACCCATAAAAGCTGCAGCCATCATTAATAAGTAAATTATTATTCCTAAAATCCATATTATTTCTCTTGGAGATTTATAGGAGCCATAAAACAAAGATCTAAAGATATGAATATAAACAGCTAAGAAAAACATTGATGCACCATTTGCATGAATATATCTAATTAACCAACCGTAATTTACATCACGCATGATATGCTCAACACTCTCAAAAGCCATGTCGGCATGAGCGATATAATGCATTGCAAGAGTTAATCCTGTCACAATTTGAGTAATTAAACAAAAAGTTAAAATTCCACCAAAGGTCCACCAATAATTTAAGTTTTTTGGAGTTGGATAATCAGTTAAATGATTTGCAAGAGTTAATAGTGGCAATCGATCATTAAACCATTGTCCTACTTTCGATTTTGGTCTGTAATCATGGTCACTCATTTTTCTTTATCCAATTTTAATTGTATTTGCATTAACAAATTCGTATTTAGGCACTTCCATATTCCAAGGTGCTGGTCCTTTTCTAATTCTTCCAGATGTATCATAATGAGATCCATGACATGGACAGAACCAACCATTATAATCACCTTTATCATTTAAAGGTACACATCCAAGGTGAGTACATACACCTAACATAACAAGCCACTCAGGGTTTTTTGCTCTATCTTCATCTTTTTCTGGATGAATTAAATCCTCCATCTTAACGGCTCTCGCTTCATCAATTTCTTCTTGAGTTCTTCTTCTTATAAAGACTGGTTTACCTCTCCACAAAACAGTTAATGTATTTCCTGGTGTTAATGCACTAACGTCAACTTCTGTGCTAGCTAATGCTTTAACAGAAGCATCTGGATTCATTTGATCTATCATTGGCCACACCACTGCAGCGGCACCAACAGCTCCTACCGCTGTGGTAGCTGTGAATAAAAAATCTCTTCTTTTTGTTTTTTTTTCAGACACTTTTAGTAGCTTTTGTTATTATCTCTTTTTGATTTAAAATAGTTAATATACGAATTCATATAATATAAAATAATTATTTTACTACTGAAAGAATGACACAGAATTCACCAATTTTAGGACCCAAAATAGCTTTGTATGAGCCTGATATACCTCAGAATACCGCTGCAATCATAAGAACCTGTGCTTGTTTGGGTGCTAAATTAGAAATAATTGAACCATGTGGCTTTCTATTATCAGACAAACGTTTTAAAAGAGTGGTTATGGACTATATGGACTATAGTCAGATAGAGTTTTATCAAAGTTCGGAAAAATTTTTTGAGGCAAAGAAAAAACAGAGAATCGTATTGATGACAACTAAGGGTTCAATAAATTATACTAAATTTAAATTTAAGCCTGATGATACTATTTTGTTTGGAAGAGAAAGTGCTGGGGTACCCGAAAAAGTTCATAAAATTATTAAAAATCGTTTAAAAATACCAATGAATAATCAAGTAAGATCTCTTAATATTGCATCGTCTGTTGCCATTGTTTTGGCAGAAAGTTTGCGTCAAATTGAATTAATATAAAATGGATATTTCAATTAAAAAAGACTTAGCAAGTAATTGGTTTAAGCTACTACAAAATGCAATATGTGACGACATTTTAAAAATTGAAAAAAACAAAGTAAATTTTCAATCAACTTCTTGGATTAGAAGCAGTAAAAAAGATGAAGGTGGTGGTGAATATAGAATTCTTAAAAATGGAAAAATTTTTGAAAAAGTAGGAGTAAATTTTTCAAAAGTTTATGGAAAATTTCCTAAGCAATTTCAAAAGAATATACCTGGTGCTACTAAAGATCCTAGATTTTGGGCATCAGGAATATCAATAGTTATGCACATGCAAAATCCTCATATTCCTGCAATGCATTTTAATACCAGATTTATTTGTACAACAAAAAATTGGTTTGGTGGAGGTATGGATGTAACCCCAACAATAAAAGATGAAAAAGAGAAGAAAAACTTTCATAAAACATTAAAAACAATGTGCGATAGACATAATAAAAATTATTATAAAAAATATAAAAAGTGGTGTGATGAATATTTTTATCTACCTCACAGAAAAGAAGCAAGAGGTATAGGTGGAATCTTTTTTGACTACAAAAATGATAATTTTGAAAATGACTTTAAATTTGTCAGAGATGTTGGTGTTACATTTCAAATGCTATTTAATGAAATAATTAAAAAAAAATTAAAAACAAAATGGACTTTAAAAGATAAAGAGTTCCAGTATATTAAAAGAGGTCGATACGCAGAATTTAATTTACTCTATGATAGAGGAACAAAATTTGGGCTACAAACTGGTGGTAATGTTGAGGGAATTTTGATGTCATTACCCCCTATTGCAAAATGGAAATAAAAAATGGATAAAGAGCCAATAACATTAATCGGATTAAATAAACTAAAAGAAGAATTAGTTTTTTTAAAAGAAAAAAAAAGACCTGAGATAGTATCTGCAATTGCTGAAGCAAGATCCCATGGAGACCTTAAAGAAAATGCTGAATATCATGCAGCTAAAGAAGAACAATCTCATAATGAGGGAAGAATTACAGAAATTAACGATATTATTGCAAGAGCAAATGTTATTGACGTTACAAAACTAAACAATGAAGGAAAAGTAATTTTTGGATCTACAGTTTATTTAGAGGATTTAGATACTGGTGAAAAAATTAATTATAAAATTGTTGGAAGAGATGAGGCAGATTTAAAACAAAAACTAATTTTCTTTCAATCACCAATTGGCAAAGGTTTGATTGGAAAACATAAAAGTGATTTAGTTGAAATAAATACACCCTCTGGTGTAAAAAATTTTGAAATTAAAGATGTTAAATATATTTAACTTTTAACTATTTGCTGTACTTGCTTATCTGAAATTTGAAATCCATTTTGAACCCAAGTTTCTTCAATTTTTTTTAATTTATTACCTAAAGTTTTTCCCTCAGGAATTTGAAATTTAGTCATTAGTAAATCAGCCCCTATTGGCAAAGTTGGAATTACTTTCTCTTTATAATATTGTAATAGTTTGATTAGTTTTTTCTCTACTTTGTTTGAGGTAAAAATTTTAAAATTAATTATATCTATTACAGCCTGTCGCCCATTAAAATAAAAAAATTTATTCAAATTCTTCTCTGTAAAATTGTTTAGAGTTACTTTTTCTCTATAAAAAAGATCTATCAATTTTAGTCTTTTCTTATCTTTGTTGGATATTTTATATTTATAAAGAAAATAATCAGCATTATCAGTCCCATCGATCACTAAAAGGGCAATTAAAAATATAAAATCAATTTTTAAAAAATTCTCAGCAGCATATGAATTTTGTTTTTTAAAATTTTTAATATTCTTTAATTGAGGGAAAATTATTTCTATGAGTTCTAAACTTTCTTTATCTTTAAAAAGTTTTAAAAATCCATTTGAACTAGTTATTTTTTTTAGTTCATCGATTAATCTTTCAGATGATATATTTGAAATTCCATCGATATTTTTTTTTATATTTTTTATTATTTCTGGCTGGTGCTTATGATTTGAGTAATTTAAATAAAATCTTAAATACCTCAAAATACGCAAATAATCCTCTTGAATTCTTTTTTCAGCATTGCCAATAAAATTAATATAACCCCCCTCCAAATCTTTTTTACCATTAAATGGATCAAATAAATTGCCATCTTCATCTGAATAAATTGAATTGATAGTAAAATCCCTTCTAGAGGCATCTTCCTTCCAATCTAAAGAGAATTCTACTTCAGCATGCCTTCCATCAGTTAAGACGTCTTTCCTTAAAGAAGTAATTTCATATTTATATTCGTCAATTATTGCGGTTATGGTTCCGTGTTCAATTCCTGTTTCGTAATAACTTATTTGTTTGTTTTTAAGAGCCTCACAAACTTCTGGAGGAGATAAATTTGTTGCTAGGTCAATATCATCAACATTTTCATTTTTTATCACTTTTCTTACACACCCACCCACATACCTGATTTCACTTTTCTCTGAAAAATTATTAATTGCTTCAAAAATTTTATTTACGGGTGTTGTTAAAGTAATTTGTTTTAAATTTTGACTGATATAATCAAGATTCTTTGATCTGGAAAAAAATTTATCTAAAAAATTTTTCATAAATGGCTGGGGCGCTAGGATTCGAACCTAGGATGCAGGTACCAAAAACCCGTGCCTTACCGCTTGGCTACGCCCCAATACTAGCTTCCTATAACATAAAAATATAAAATTCATATAGTTTTTGCTGTAACACACCAATAATTTTTATATTTTCTTTTAAATTTAGCTTTTGCCAATTTACAACTCTTTAATGAATTATAATAGGCAACAATTGTTGATCCTGAACCAGTCATTCTTACAAATAATGGATTATTTATACCTTCTAAGAACAACTTTATTTTTTTAAGTTTTGGATATTTTTTGAATGCTATTGTTTCAAGGGCATTTTGTTGATCAATCAAATATTTTGCTATAAACATATTTTTTTTAGGTTTGTTATATTTTGGTTTCGTATATTTTCGAACAGAAGAGTATATTTTTTCAGTTGAGCACCCAAAATCAGGCTTTACTAAAGTAGAGTAATATTTTGGAGCATCAAAAATTTTTTTAATTCTACCACCTGATGACAACACACAACTGGAAGAAATAGTTCCAAGAATAACATCAGAACCAACCAAGTCACAGATACTTCGAGTTTTTTGATAATTAGGATTAATAATTTTTTTTTTAACCAGATAATTAAATATACTAGCTGCATTCATCGATCCCCCACCCAACCCAGCTTCTTGAGGGATTAATTTTTTAATTTTAACTTTGAATTTTTTATTTTTTAATAAATTTTCTTTATCTAGTATTTGAAATAATTTTTGAACAGTATTTTTTTTTCCAATATTTTTAGAAAACTTTCCATAAAAAGAAATATGGTGTTTTTTTCCATTATGTTGATTTATCGAAATAACATCATGTAAATCTATAAAACCAATTATACTTTCAATTTTATGTAAAACCTTTTTTTTTCCAGTGATATTTAATGCTAAATTTAACTTTGCATTAGATTTAATTTTATTTATTTTCATTTAGGAATTTTTAAGACCCTCAATTACTTTATCATTGATTTTTTCTCTCATATCGTCTTCGGTGTCATCAAAAGTTAATACGTTATTCCAAAAATATCTTGCTTGAATTTTTCGATTTAATTTCCATAAAATGTCTCCATAATGATCATTCACGATTGGGTCATCTGGCATTAATTCTACAGCTCTTTTTAAATACTTTTCTGCTTCTTCATAATCCTCTATTAAAAAATAAGCCCATCCAATTGAATCAATAATATATGGATCATTGCTCTTTAAATCATATGCTGTTTTCAACATATCCATTGCTTCATTAATTTTATAATCACGCTCTAGCCATGAGTAAGCAAGGTAATTTAAAATATATGCATCACTAGGATCAATTTTAAGCGCATGCAGTAGATCTTCATCTGACTTTTCATAATTGCCCATTCTTTCATAACTACCACCTCTCCGATATAATACGTCTGATTTAATAAGTGAATTGTCATCAATTGTTAAAATAATTTCTGTATAACGATCTATTGCCTTTTCAT
>CACIOP010000002.1 GCA_902588315.1 uncultured Pelagibacteraceae bacterium | reverse complement strand
AATAATTAATATCTAAATTCGTCTTTCTCTCTTCTCAATTATGAAAAGAGAGAAAGTTGTTAATTAACAAAATTTAAAGTGAATACGAGAAGAATAATTTATTATTTAACTATAAATTTTGTAAGCAATCATTAGATAAGTTTAATTACAAAAATATTTATCTAATATTACAATTCAGTTAATTTAACGAACTCTTCCATAAACATCTTGATATCTAACAATATCACTTTCCTTCAAAATTGAACCGATTTGAGCTTCGACAATTTTAACAGGTTTTTTTCCTGGATTTTGAACTCTATGGATTGCTTCTAATGGAATGAATATATGTTCACCTGCCTTTTTAATTATAATATCCTTATTAAGTGTTATTTTGGCATTGCCTTGTGTAACTAACCAATGTTCAGCTCTATGATGATGTTTTTGTAAACTTAGAATGCCTTTTGGTTTTACATATAACTCTTTAATTAAAAACTCTTTCCCTTCAAATAAATTAGTGTATCTACCCCATGGACGATAATAGATATTTTTTTTCTTAATATATTTGTTTTTATTTTTGTCATACATCTTCAAAATTTCTTTCCAACTACCAAGATCTGACCAAGGAATGTCTAATTTGATAGCGTTAATTTGTTTGGTTTTTTCAAGAATTGCACAATCAAAAGATTTGGCAATCGCTTTTATAAATGAAGCTTTATTTAGATAATATGTATTAGCCTTATATTTTGCTTTATTAACTGCATTTACACAATTTTTATAAGTTTTAGGCTGATATTTTTTAAAGTTATTAATAATGGAGTCTTTTTGAAGATAAAACATGCCAGAATTCCAATAGCCTTTATTTTTTATAATTTGTTTTGCTTTAGCTTCTTTAGGTTTTTCAATAAATCTAGTTACTTTATTAATATTACCTTTAATTTTTTTGGTTAAAAAATAACCGTAATCACTAGTTGGAGATTTAGGTTTAATTCCAAAAACAAATATATTTTCTTTATTAAGGTTTGATTTATTTTTATTTATCGCCTTATTAAAAATACTCATCTTTTCAATCAAGTGATCTGCTGTAAAAAACATTAAAGGCTGATTATCTGGAATATCTTGAATTAAAGCTGTGCTTAATATGGCTGGTGCAGTGTTTCTTTTAGCTGGTTCTACAACAATTTTATATTTGTTGATTTTGTTTTTTTTTAAATGCTGTTTTACTTTGCTTAAGTATTTCTTATTTGTGCTAATAATTGGAGAGTCGTAAATTGATGCTTTTGTTCTCTCAAGTGTTTTTCCAAGTAACGTCCAATTACCAAAATCTATAAACTGTTTTGCTTGATGATTTTTTGAGTTTGGCCAAAGTCGAGTTCCAGCACCTCCACATAAAATAACTGGACGAATTTTCATTAAATCTCTGAATAATCCTTAACTTCTTTTTTCTTACCGGGATGTGTTGGTGCACCTAAATACGCAGGTCCAACTGTTTGTGCATATTTCCATAAAGTACCTGATCCAAAATCTGATTTTCTAGCCTTCCATTTTCTTTTTCTTGCAGCCATTTCTTTTTTAGAAAGCCTTACATTGATCGTTCCTTTTTTGGCATCGATATCAATGATATCTCCTGTACGTAAAAGCCCTATAGGACCCCCTAGAGCGGCCTCAGGACCCACGTGACCAACACAAAAGCCTCTTGTAGCCCCAGAGAACCTACCATCAGTTATAAGGGCTACTTTCTCCCCTTTTCCCTGTCCATAAATTGCACTTGTTGTAGATAACATTTCTCTCATACCTGGACCTCCAACAGGTCCTTCGTATCTAATTATAATTACATCTCCATCATTATACTTTTTGCTTTGAACAGCTTTCATTGCACTTTCCTCATTTTCAAAGCATCTTGCTTTACCTGTAAATTGTAATTTTTTTAGTCCAGCAACTTTAACAATTGCACCTTCAGGTGCTAAGTTTCCTTTTAATCCAACAACGCCTCCTGTAGGTGATAATGGATTTTTATAAGATCTCATTACTTTTTGTTTTGGATTAAATTTAATTCCTTTTAAATTTTCCTTCATAGTTTTTCCAGTAACCGTCATGCAATCACCATGAATATATCCGCCTTCATATAAAGTTTTTAATAACATTGGAACACCACCTGCTAACCACATATCCTTTGCCACATATTTTCCACCAGGTTTTAAATCTGCAAGATAAGGTGTTCTTTTAAAAATTTTAGCAACATCCATTAAATCAAATTTAATTCCTGCTTCATTTGCAATAGCAGGTAAATGTAAACCTGCATTTGTAGAACCACCAGTTGCAGCAACTACTGTTGCAGCATTTTCTAAAGCTTTTCTTGTTACAATGTCTCTTGGTTTAATTCCTTTTTTCAAAAGGTTCATAACTGTTTTACCACTATCTTTTGCATATTTATCTCTTTCTTCATATGGAGCTGGTGTTCCTGCTGAATAAGGAAGTGCTAATCCAATTGCTTCAGATACACATGCCATTGTATTCGCAGTAAATTGACCTCCACAAGCGCCTGCGCTAGGACAAGCAACTAATTCTAATTTTCTAAGTTCTGCCGCAGACATTTGACCTGTTGAGTGTTTTCCAACCGCCTCAAATACATCTACAACTGTTACGTCTTTTCCTTTATATTTGCCTGGAAGGATTGATCCACCGTATATAAATACACTTGGTACATTTAATCTAACCATAGACATCATTAGACCTGGTAAGGATTTATCACATCCTGCAATCCCTACTAAAGCATCATAACAATGACCTCTAACCGTAAGTTCAGCAGAATCTGCAATTACTTCTCTAGATATCAGTGAAGACTTCATTCCTTCATGCCCCATTGCAATACCATCAGTAACGGTAATTGTACAAAATTCTCTTGGAGTTCCACCATTAGCTCTAACTCCTTTTTTAACTGATTGGGCTTGTCTCATTAAGGCAATGTTGCAAGGAGCTGCCTCATTCCATGTAGAAACCACACCAACAAAGGGTTTTGCTACATCTTTCTCAGTTTCTCCCATAGCATAATAAAACGATCTATGCGGAGCTCTATCTGCACCTAATGATGTATGTCTACTTGGAAGTTTCTTTTTATTAAATTTAGCCATTATATACCCTTTATTGTTACTGATATTTTCTCAATATCATTCTTTAAATTATTATAATTATTTTTTTCTTGTTCAACAATCTCTTTTGGAGCTCGATCTACAAAACTTTTATTCTCTAATCTTTGAGATATTTTATTCATCTCTTGCTCCAATCTACTTTGTTTATTTGTTAAATTTTCTTTTATTAATTTTAAATCAACATCTTTATCAAAATAAATCTTAAACAGATCTCCAGAAACAACCATTGTAGCAGCTGGTTTATCTAAATCTTTATCTAAGATACTATTAATTCTCCCGAGTTTTTTTAGAATAATTTCATTTGTATTAATAAAGTCTTTTTGATTTTTATTAATATTACTTATTGATACATCAATAAATGAGCCTGGACTTACATTTAGCTCATTTTTAAATGATCTAATTTCTGAAATAATATTAATTATATTTTCTACCTGTTCAGTACTACTATCCCTATTTATTACACCTGATAACCAATTTTTAAGCATTAAATAATCATTACCATCATTATCAAATTTATTTTTAAGCCAAATTTCTTCAGTAACAAAAGGAATAAAAGGATGTAACAAAATCAAAATTTGTTTGAATACAAAAGATGATACCTTTTTAACCTCTGCTTTAGCTTTTTCATTATCTGAAAAAAGTATTGTTTTTGATAGTTCTAAATACCAATCGCAATAAGAATGCCACGCAAATTGATAAGCATTTTTAGCTGCTTCATCAAATCTATAATCCTCAAGGTTTTTTTCTATTTTATTTTTAGTTTCAACTAGTTCTGAATAAATCCATTTGTTAATATTTACATTTAAACTTGGAACTTTATCTATGTCTTTAAAATCACATTCATTAGTGATTAAGAAATTATTTGCATTCCATAATTTATTTAAAAAATTTCTATAACCTTTAACTCTATCCTCAGAAAGCTTAACGTCTGTACCTGGTGAGGCCATAGATAACAAAGTAAATCTAAGTGCATCTGCACTATATTTTTCAATTAAATCTAAAGGATCAATTACATTACCTTTCGATTTAGACATCTTTTGTCCCTTCTCATCTCTAACCAATGCATGAACGTAAATATCTTTAAAAGGTTCTTTGTTTAAAAATTCTGTACCAAACATTATCATTCTAGCTACCCAGAAAAATATAATGTCAAAACCTGTAACTAATACTGATGTTGGATAAAATTTATCTACATATTTTTTATCATCAGGCCAACCAAGTGTAGCAAAAGGCCATAAACCAGATGAAAACCATGTATCTAAAACATCTGGATCACGATTTAATTCAACATCTTTACCATAATGTTTTTTTGCTTTTTGTTTTGCATCATCTTCATTTTCAGCAACAAAAATTTTTTCATCAGGACCATACCAAGCAGGTATTTGATGTCCCCACCAAAGCTGTCTTGAAATACACCAAGGCTCTATATTGTTCATCCACTGGAAATAAGTTTTTGACCAATTTTCAGGAAAGAAATTTGTCTTCTTTGAATTTACAACTTCTTTAGCTTTAACTGATAATTTACCAGCATCAGCAAACCATTGTTCTGTCAAAAAAGGTTCAATTATAGAATTAGATCTATCTCCATAAGGGACTTTGTTTTTAATATTTTCTTCTTTTACAAAAAAATCTTTTTCTTTAAGTTCTTTTAAAATTCTTTTTCTAGCTTCAAACCTATCAAGACCTACGTAATCTTCTGGAGCGTTTTCGTTTATTTTACCAGCTTCAGTGAAAATATTAATTATTTCAAGATTATTTCTTTGACCTACATCATAGTCATTGAAATCATGTGCAGGAGTTATTTTTAATGCTCCTGTTCCTTGCTCTGGATCTGCGTAATCATCTTCAATGATTTTGATTTTTCTTCCAACAATTGGAATGATAACTATTTTTCCAACAAAGGATTTAAATCGTTCATCTTTTGGGTTAACAGCAATTGCAGTATCACCGAGCATTGTTTCAGGTCTTGTTGTTGCAATTGTAATAAATTGGTCTGTTCCATCTATTGGGTATTTGATGTAATAAATTTTAGAATTTACCTCTCTTTGATCTACTTCTAGGTCTGAAATAGCTGTTTTTAAAACTGTGTCCCAGTTAACTAATTTCTTATCCTTATAGATTAGACCTTTGTTATAAAGATCTACAAAAACCTTTATTACTGATTTGGATAAATTCTCATCCATAGTGAATGCATTTCTAGACCAATCACAAGAGCAACCAAGTTTTTTTAATTGATTAATAATTATGTCTCCATATTGCTCTTTCCATTCCCAAACCTTTTTGATGAATTCGTCTCTACCAATTTCATTTTTATCAATTTTTTCAGAAGTTAATTTTTTTTCTACTAAAGCTTGAGTAGCTATACCAGCGTGATCTGTACCCGGTTGCCATAAAGTTTCAAAATTATTCATCCTATGATAACGAACTAATAAATCTTGAATAGAATTGTTAAGCGCATGACCCATATGTAAACTACCTGTCACATTTGGAGGAGGAATTACAATTGAGAATTTTTTTGAATTTTCCCTTGGTTTAAAAAGACCATTTTTTTCCCAATAAGAATAAATTCTATTTTCTACATCAGAATGTATATATTTATCGCTACTCATTGATGTTAAAGTTTATAATTTAATAATCTAAATTAACAATAATCAATTTGGATCGTTATTTAATAGACTAATAGAAAAAATTTAATATAAAAAGGCATCTGTAGCTATTAGCTAAAAAAAAGATGGCAACGTGGCGGAATGGTTACGCAGAGGATTGCAAATCCTTGTATCCCGGTTCGATTCCGGGCGTTGCCTCCAAAAAAAATCTTGTTTTAGTTATAAAAAAAAGTAAGTTGGATTTTTTACATTCCTCGGTAGCTCAGTTGGTAGAGCAGTTGACTGTTAATCAATTGGTCGCAGGTTCGAGTCCTGCCCGAGGAGCCAAAATTCAAATTAAAAAATAGAATATCTCTTAAATAAAAATCTAGGGTCTTAATTAAAAATTAAATTAAACTGCTTTTGAAATTCCTGAACCTGAAATTTGTAAAGATTTATTAAATTTTAATTTTTGATCAGCATTAAGTTCTGAATATAATTTTACTAAAAAATTATAATTAACATTCATGTGACCTTCTTGTGATTTTTCCAAATTCACTAAATATTCTGAAAAATCTTCAAAGAAATAATTAATCGGTACTTTTAAATAGTTTGCAAGTTGAAGTAATCTTATCGAACTTACACCGTTTGTCCCTTTTTCATATTTTTGAATCTGTTGAAATGTTACATTGATTGCTTTTGCTACTTTAGTCTGTGTTAAACCTAAAGCTAATCTTCTTAGCTTAAGCTTGTTGCCTAAGTGTTTATTGAAATTATCTTCCATTAAGACCCCTCTTAATTAAATTTTATAAGTTGTATTGAACCTATTTATTAATGTTACTGCAATAGAAAAATTTATTTTTTTTTGTAAGAAACTTAATATAATTAAAAGACTGTCAAGCATTAGTTCAATGCAAAATGAACATATTTCGGTTGATTTAATTTAAATTTATTGCTTAAAAATTATATATTTTCTATAGTATCTGACTTAAAAACAGCTTAGTTCTGTCGCTCTTTGGATTAGCAAAAAACTCTTTAGTCTCAGCCCTTTCAACAATCATTCCCTCATCCATAAAAATAACCTCATCAGCTACTTCTTTAGCAAATCCCATCTCATGAGTAACAACTATCATTGTCATACCTTGGTTTGCTAAATCAACCATTACGTCTAAAACTTCTTTAATCATTTCTGGATCTAAGGCTGATGTAGGCTCATCAAATAACATTATTTTAGGTTCCATACAAAGAGCTCTAGCAATAGCCACCCTTTGTTGTTGACCTCCTGATAACTGACCTGGAAATTTTTGTGCTTGATCAAGAATTTGAACTCTTTCTAAATGTTTTAAAGCTAATTCTTCAGCATCTTTTTTTGGCATTTTTTTTACCCAAATTGGTGCAAGTGTACAATTATCTACAATTGATAAATGAGGAAATAAATTAAACTGTTGAAATACCATTCCAACTTCTGCTCTAATTTGTTCAATATTTTTTGTATTTTCTGTTAAAGTGTTTCCATCAACAATAATATCACCTTGCTGATGTTCTTCTAATCTATTTATACATCTAATTAATGTAGACTTACCTGATCCTGATGGACCACAAACAACGATTTTTTCTTTTGGCTTAACCTCTAGATTAATATCTTTTAAAACCTGAAAATCACCAAACCATTTATTTACATTTTTTATTTGAATAATACTGTCAGACATAATTTATCGCTCTGTTTTATATTTCTGTTCTAGATTATAGCTATACTTACTCATTGCATAACAAATAATCCAGAAAATTATTGCGGCAAAAACATAGCCTTCCATAGCAAAACCTAACCACTCTGGATTAGTTTTGGCTAAATTTAACATTCCTACTATTTCAAGTAAACCAACTACAAATATTAGAGGAGTATCTTTAACTAGAGCTAAAAAAGTATTAGCAATACCTGGAATTACTAATTTTAAAGCTTGAGGAAGAATTACAAATATATGCATTCTCCAATATCCCATACCTAAAGATTTTGCAGCCTCGTATTGACCACGTGGTAATGCTTGTAAACCTCCTCTAATAACTTCAGCAACATAAGCTGCTTCAAATAAAGAAATAGCTATTATACATCTCACCAATTTATCTATAAAAAAATCTGCAGGTAAAAACATTGGAAACATCACAGCAGACATAAATAAAACTGTAATTAACGGAACTCCTCTCCAAAACTCTATAAACCCGATTGATATATATCTTATTAAAGGAAAATCAGATCTTCTACCTAGTGCAAAGGCCATACCAATAGGAAAACAGAAAATTAAACAGAAAAATGAAATTATAAATGTAAGTGACAATCCGCCCCAAGCTCCAGTTTCAACCCAATTTAATCCATCAAGTTTACCTAGTTCAATTAATTCCTCATAAAAAATGAAATATTTTAAAGCAATATAAAGAGTGATTGGCACAAATATAAAATAATAAAATTTAAATTTACTTGGAATAAAGAAACCAATAATTATTGAAATTACTGCTGCGATTATTCCATAAGAAAAGTCAAAAAATATAGGACCACCAGATATAAAAAAGAAAATAAATAGAAAAGCAATAAATGGATAAATTACAACATAATATAGAGTTAAGTATTTTTTAAATTTTTCTGTAGCAAAATACCCAACAGATCCTAAAAGAGCTAACGCTATGAAAGATAAATTTATTCTCCATTGCTCAGCATTAGGATACATTCCATACATAAATCTTCTAAACCATACTTTAATATAGGTCCAACAAGCACCAGTGCCTGAACATACATCTTTGCTATCTCCAGCAAAACTTGCATCAACCACAAACCAACTTAAAACTGGTGGTATTGATTTAATAATAATAAAAATAATTAATAAAGATAAAATTGCATTAAAATTATTTGTATTAATATTTTTATTTACTTGATCTAAAAACTTATAACCACTGTGTTCAATTCTTATAAAATGAAGGCCTATAAATCCTAATATTATTGGAATTAAAAAGCTTAAAGATGAGGGTAAAAATCCAGTAATATTTAAACTAAAGAATGAATTTAGAAAAACATCAATAATACTAATAATAAATAAAAATGAACCTAAATACAAAAAGGTATTTAAATTTTCCTTATCTGGTTTTAAAAAATTAATTTTTGACATTTATTTTTCCTTAATAGCAATTTTTTTATTGTACCAATTCATAAGAATTGAAATTGAAATGCTTAAGCTTAAGTATGTAAGCATTGTTATTGAAACTATTTCAATCGCTTTACCAGTTTGCATTAATGCTGTTCCCGCAAAAACTAGTACTAGATCAGGATAAGCTATAGCAGCAGCTAATGAAGAATTCTTAGTTAAATTTAAATATTGGTTTGTTGTTGGTGGAATAATAATTCTTAACGCTTGTGGCATAACAACTAATTTTAAAACTTGGTTAGGATTCAATCCAATTGATGCAGCCGCTTCTTTTTGACCTTTGCCTACACCTTGAATTCCAGCTCTTACACACTCAGCAATAAAAGTTGCTGTATATAATGCCAGTGATAAAGTTAAAGCGATTAACTCAGGTGGTAAACTTAAGCCACCTTCATATTTGAATGAAGTTGCAGCTAATTGCTTTAATTTAGGAATTTCAAATGATAAACTTACACCACCTATTAAAAAACTTAGCAAAGGTAATATAAAAATTAAACCTACTGATATCCAAAATACTGGTAACTGTTTACCTTGCGTTTCTTGAACTTTTCTTGCATGAATTCTAATTACAACTATTGCAATTATTGCTGCAATTATTGAATATAAAAATACATTAAGATTTTCCCAAACAAATGCTGGAACATACAAACCTTTAATCGTTAAGAAAAAAACACCTAACATTGCATCCGCATCCTGAGGCAATGGTAGAGCTCTTAAAGCAGCAAAATACCAAAAAAATATTTGTAAAAGTAATGGGATGTTTCTAAAGAATTCTACATAAAAAGCAGCAAACTGATTTATTAAATAGTTTGGCGAGAGTCTTGCAACACCAACGATCACACCTAAAATTGTTGCAATAATAATTCCAATTACAGAAACTAAAATAGTATTAAGTAAACCAACTAAATAAGCTCTAAAATATGAATGTGACCCATCATATTCAATAAGAGAAAACTGAACATCAAAAGATGACTCTTGAGAAAGAAACCCGTATCCAAAATCAATACCTCTATTCTCCATATTGATTTGAGCGTTATATGTAAAAAATCCAAAAACTAATACTACAACTAAAACGGTAATTAATTGAGGAATGATTTTTTGTAATTTCAGGTTCATTTGAACGCTTATAAAAAAAAGGGCTAGAAAAATCTAGCCCTTTTTAATTACTTAAATGTGCAATTATCTTGCAGGTGGTACATAAAGAATTCCACCTTTAGTCCATAATTCATTTGGACCTCTGTCAGGTAAAATTCCAGTGTCAGCTATATTTCTTTTGTAGCTTTCACCATAGTTACCAACTTGCTTAATAATTCTTAAGCTCCACTCATTGTCTAGACCAAAAGCAGCACCTAATTCACCTTCAGCACCAACTAGTCTTTTAACAGCTGGGTTGTCTGAAGTTTTCATTGAGTCTGCGTTTGCAGAAGTGATTCCATACTCTTCTGCTTCGATCATAGCATTTAAAGACCATCTAACGATATCTTCCCATACTGAGTCACCTTGTCTTACAACTGGTCCTAAAGGCTCTTTAGAAACAGTTTCAGGTAATACAATGTGTTCATCTGGGTTAGACATTTTAGTTCTTTGTGCAGCTAGACCTGATTTATCAGTAGTGTATGTATCACATCTACCAGCATCATAAGCAGCTACAACTTCATCAGCTTTTTCGAAAGCAACTGGCTCATAAGAAATTCCTTTAGAGTTAAAGAAGTCTCTCATGTTTAACTCAGTTGTTGTACCAATGTTTGTACAAGCTGAGATACCATCTTTGAATTGGCTTGTTGAAGTAATACCAGAACTTTTTCTAACCATGAAACCTTGACCATCGTAGAAGTTTACTCCTACGAAAGTAAGTCCGATATCAGCATCTCTAGAAAGAGTCCAAGTTGTGTTTCTTGATAAGATATCAATCTCACCAGAAGTTAAAGCTGTAAATCTTTCTTTAGCACTTAATGGTGTAAACTTAACTTTGTTTGCATCACCTAGAACTGCAGCAGCTACCGCTCTACATACATCAACGTCAATACCAGTCCAATTTCCCGCTGCATCAGCATTAGAAAATCCTGGAAGACCTTGAGATACTCCACATCTTACAAAACCCTTCTTTTGAGTGTTTTTAAGTGTTTTAGATTTTTTAGCAGCCATAGTTTCTGTTGTGAAAGTAAACAACACCGCAACCATAGCAACTAAAGAAGTTAATTGTTTTAAGTATTTAAACATTATTCTTCCTTTATGTTATTTTTATTTGTTAACAAATAATTCAAAATTACTTTTGAATATTCTTAATTTAAGCATGTAAGAAATTACTGTTCAAGGAAAAATAATAAAAAAATCAAGTTTAATATAAAATTACGTCAAGCTAAATATTAAATTATTATTTGCTAAAAATATGAGAAATGGCGCGCCCTGAAGGATTCGAACCTACGACCCTCGGTTTAGAAAACCGATGCTCTATCCAGCTGAGCTAAGGGCGCAAAATTTATTGATATATATAATACTTAATTAATTTTTAAAAAGAAATTTTTTAGCTATTAATAATAAAGATAAAAGCTCAACTCTACCGATTATCATAAAAAAAATAAGAAAATATTTGGTCGAAAAGTGTAAATTTTGAAAATCAAAATTCGATACACCATAAGCTGAAGAATTAACTGTATTCATTAAGGTCAATACAGCTAATTTAAATGAATATTCAAACTGAATATTAGATAAGGACAATAATATAGTTAAGGAAAAAAGAGAAATAACAAAAATTATTATTGTTAAAAAATATTTATTTATATCTTTTACATCAAAATTAATTTTAGAAAAAACTAGTTTATTCATAAATACATTTTTTGGTCTACTAAAAGAAAGAATTTGATTAATAGAATATTTAGTCAAAGAATATATTTTCAAAAATCTTAATCCTGAGCTTGTAGAAAAAAAAGATCCTCCAACAATTACAAGCAAGATATATATAAAGTTTAAATGAGTTTGATCAACTTCAAGTGAAATACCTATATTTGAAATGCTACTCACTAAAGATAAAAAACTAAATGTGAAATTAGTGTCATAACTAAAAAAAACAAAAAATATACTTGTAACTACAAGAAAATATAAAAATAAATGTATATCTTCATAAAAAAAATTTAAATTTTTATTTCTTAGAAAAATTAAATTATATGTAAAAAAAATACTAAAAAAAGAAATCAACATTAAAAAAGTAAATATAATTACTTGAAAATCATTTATTAAAATTGAAGAAAGATTATTCACAGGTAGGAAACCACCTGAAGAAATTATTGTCATTGATAAATTCAGTGAATTAAATGATCTTATACCAAGTATGTTTAAAATAATAAAAATTGATACTGTTAATCCCGAATATAGTAAAAGAATTTTAATTGATTGTTTTAAAATTTCAGCCGAATTAAAAGATAAAAAATTAGTTAAAGATTTTTTTAAACTTTCATCATAAATATCAATTAAAAAAATAATAGAATATAAAAAATATAACCCACCTATCCATTGTATCGATGATCTCCATAAAATTAAGCCTTGATCAATATGTTTAATATTTTCAAAAATAGTAAAACCTGTTGAAGTAAATCCAGAAACTGACTCAAATAAAGAATTTAAAAAAGATAAATTATAAATACTTAAATAAAAAGGTATCGATAATACCAATGGTATTAAAAGATATCCTAATAAGACGGTTAATATTTTTTCAAATATTGAAGGTTTTTTTGGATCAGTTTTAATTTTATAAAAAAATATTCCAATCACTGCAGAAATAATTAAGCTAAAATAATATGTGTTTAGATTTAGATAAAAATTAAAGTAATAAGAATAAATAATATTAATAAAAGAAAAAATAGATATTAATATAAAAAAAAAACTTAAATACTTTACTCTAAAAAATGACATTTAATTAAATAGAACTAATTCTAAATATATTTTCTACTACTGAAATTGAGTCTTTCTTTGCTAAAAAAACAACTTTATCCTCTTTTTGAAATACAAAATTTGATCGAGGTATTATAACTTTATTTTCTCTTAATACAGCACCTATTCTTATTTCTTCAGGTAAGTTAGAATTTTTTAATTCTTTATTAATAAGTTCTGATGTTTCTATAATTTCAGCTTCAATCACTTCATACTCTCCATTCATAATTGTGTAGGCTGTTTCTATGGTCCCTTTATGGATATGTTTTAAAATACTTGAAACAGTATTCATTCTTGGATCAATGAGATCATCAATTTTTAAGGAGTTTTGTAATAAAGAATAATTAGGTTTATTAATTAAAGCCATTGTTCTTTTGTCATCAACATCTTTTTCATCTTTTGCAAATTTTTCAACAAGAACACTTACCATTAAATTGTCTTCATCATCATTTGTTAAAGCAAGAACTGTTTCGGCTTCCTGTAAATTAGCCTCTACAAGAACCTCTTCATCTAAAGCATCTCCATTGATAACAATCGTGTTATTTAATTCACTGGCAAGAAATTCAGCTCTTTCTTTATTTTTTTCAATAATTTTTACTCTTGCAGCATCCAAAGTTTCTTCAATGTTTTTAGCTAAATTAAAACCTATGTTACCACCACCTACAATTAAAATATTTTTAGATACTTTTTCATCGTGTCCAAAAACTTCTAAAGTGTCTGACATTTGTGATGAATTGATTATTACATAAATTTTATCATTTTTTCTTACGTCATCATTTTTCTTTGGAATTAAAAATTTTTCATCTCTTATTATTCCAATAATATTTGCATCTAAGTTAGGATGTTTTTTAGTTAAATCATTAAGCTTGATGTTAATTAATTTACAATTTTCGTTAATTAAAATCTCTAATAATCTGATTTTATTATCTGCAAATGGAACACTATCAAGGGCTCCGGGTGCCTCAAGTTTTCTTTGAATTGATTTTGCAATTTCAATTTCAGGAGAAATAATGACATCTATTGGTAAATTTTCTTTATTATAAACTCTAGTAAATTTTGGGTTTAGATAATCTTGAGATCTTATTCTAGCTATTTTTTTTGGAATTTTAAAAATTGAAAATGCTATTTGGCAAATAAGCATATTAATTTCATCATTTCTAGTAACTGCTATAATCATGTCAGTCTCTGCTGCGTTGGCTTTTTCTAATATTGAAGGATAGGTGCCCTTTCCTACTATAGCTTTAACGTCCAAAGCATCATCAATTTTTTGGATATCTTCACTTGAAGGGTCAATAACAGTTATAGAATGACCTTGTTCACTTAGCTGTTTAGCTATAGTGAACCCAACTCTTCCAGCTCCACAAATGATTATATTCATCTAATTAAATTCTTTGATACCCAAACCTTTTAATTTTCTATGTAATGCGCTTCTTTCCATTCCAACAAAATTTGCTGTTTTAGAAATATTTCCATTAAATTTCTTAAGTTGAATAGTTAAATACTCCTTTTCAAACTTTTCTCTAGCTTCTTTTAATGGCACAGAAAGGCTATTTTCAGCTAATTGATCATCAAAATTTGAATTTTTTAAAGATTCCTTAATAATATTTGAAATTTTATCTTTTGAGTCTGGTTGTAAAATTGCAATTCTTTCTATTAAATTTCTTAACTCTCTTACGTTACCGTGCCAATTATGATTAAGTATGTAACTATTGTTTTCATCTATGTCTAATTCTCTAATTTTGTAATTTTCAGATATTTTTTTTGAAAAATATCTGATTAATAATGGAATATCTGAAATTCTTTGATTTAAAGGTTCAATATTTATCTCGAAAACATTTATTCTATGAAATAAATCTTCTCTAAAATTTCCAATTTCTATTTCTTTTTTTAAATCTTTACTTGATGAACAAATTAATCTCACATCCACACTAACATCATTAATTCCATTAACTCTTTTAAATTTTTGATCAGTCAGAACTCTTAGTATTTTAGACTGTATATCTAATGGAATTTCTGAAACTTGATCAATTAAAAGTGTTCCTTTGTTAGCTTTTTCAAGCGCGCCGTATGATATAGAGCCATTTTCTTTTTCTTCACCAAATAATTCTAATTCATACTTGTTAATATCTAGTAAAGCTCCATTTAAAATAATAAATGGTTTTTTGCTTCTTTTTGAAGATTTGTGAATTTTTCTAGCTATTAATTCTTTTCCTGAACCAGAAGGTCCACTTATAAAAACTCTACTTTCAGTTACTGATATTTTTTTAATTTGATCAATTATATTAATTATATTTTTACTGTTTCCTATTAATTCATAAGATGAAAATAATTTACTTTCATATTCTTTATTTTGTTTTTTTAAATTAAAGTTTTCAACTGCTCTTTTAACAAAGTTAAGTAATCTTTCTTGATCAAATGGTTTTTCTATAAATTCAAATGCTCCGTGCTGCAAAGATTTGACAGCCATTTCAATGTTTGCATGACCAGAAATAATTATAACAGGAGTATCCTTATTTTTAGATTTAATATGTGAAAGAAGCTCAATACCATCGTTATCTCCCTTATCTAATTTAACGTCTAGAATCGCAACATCAGGTAATTTTTTATCTATTTCTGTAAGTGCTTGGTTATAATTTGCAGCTAATCTAGTTTTATAACCAGCATCTATAATTAATTCATTAATTATATTTCTGATATCAGCGTTATCGTCTACAATTAAAATTTCTTCACTCATTATTATTTTAAAAATGTAATATTAATTTTTGCACCATTTTGAATTGGTATAAAGTCTATTTTTCCATTATGATCATTAATTATCTTATTTACTATTGATAATCCTAAACCTGTTCCATTTTTCTTAGTTGTGAAATACGGATTAAGTATATCTTTAATATTATTTTTTAATTCACTAAAACCAACACCATTGTCTTCTAAAGTAACTCTTATGTGGCTATCATCTCCTGTAAGTTCAATAGTAATTTTTTTGGTGAAATTGTTGTTGTTTTGAGCTTTTTGATTGATACTTTCTATAGAATTTTTAATCAAATTTAAAAATACTCTACTCATTTGTTCTTTATCACTCTCTAACGTAATTTTATTAAAATCTTTTTTAAAATTAATATCAATAGAATTGTCTAATTCTTTGAGCAAATTTATATTTTCCTGAATAATATTTACTAAATTATTCTCTCTAAAAATTGGTTTAGGCATTCTTGCAAAGTCTGAAAATTCATTAACTAATTTTTCTATTTGTTTTATTTGGTTATTTATAACTTTTAAATTATCTTTAAAATTTTCGGTTTCATTTTCATTTAATTGTTTTGAATATTTATTTTTTAATCTATCTATAGTTAATTGTATTGGTGTAAGTGGATTTTTAATTTCATGAGCAAGTTTTCTAGCTAAACTTCCCCAAGCCTCATGTCTTTCATTGATTATTAACTTTTCTTGCTGACTTTTAAGCCTATCTATCATCAAATTGAAATTTTTATTTAAGGTCTCTAAATCTTTATCAGTTTTGACTTCAGGAACTTTTGCATTAAAATTTCCTTGCCCAATAGATGTTGATGCAAGAATTAAATTATTGATTGACCTAAAAAATCTAGATGAAAATCTGATCGCAATAGATATAGAGACAAATAATAAAACACTAACAACTATAATATAAATAATAGCAAAGGAGATTTTAATACCAGTGCTTTTTTCCTCAACTGTGTAGTAAAAATTAATAGCTTCTTGAGACTCTGTTAAATACCTTGAAATATCTTTATCTAAATATTTAACAACATATAAAAATCTATCTTCAAAATTTTGTAATCTCATTATTGCTGCAGAAATATTTTCTGGTGCATTAATAATTTTTAGAGGACGATCATCGTCTAAAACTAAATTTAAAGCTGTATCAACCGGTGGTATATATGGCTGATCATCTTTCAAAGTGGTAAATAATAATTTTTTATTTATATCAATGATATGAACTTCATCTACATTCCTAATTAATTTTTGTGTATCTAAAAATCTCTTATATTCAGTTTGATTATCATTTAAAAATTTTTTACTTTTATTAGTATCAAAAGCTATCAAAACTATGTCAGATTGAATTTTATTTCTAATTTCCTCAACATAATTTCTTGCTAACTCATAAGAATTGTTAACAACTGTGGTTACTTTTTTGTCAAAATACTTTTCTAAAGCAAAAGAAAATAAAAAAAGTGAAAATATTGAAATTAAAACGGATGGGATTAAAGTAAATAAACCAAAGTATGTAATGTATTTTTTATTTGATTTTAAACCATCTTTATCGATATCATTTTTAATTGCGCTCTTAATCTCAATAAAAATAAAAACAAAAAGTGCTACTAAAAGAACAATATTTAGAACTAATAATATTTGTAAATTTTGATCTGATAATTGGATAAATCCTTTATCAATAAAAGTTAAAAAGGTTAAAAAACCTATCGATAATGTGATAATAAATAATATTATTAAATATATATTTTTTTTAATAAATTCGTACATTTGAATATAAAAACTACCATATAAATGAATAATTATTTTATAATACTAGCATCAGGACAAAGCAAAAGATTTAATTCAAAAAAACCAAAGCAATTCAATATTTATAAAAACAAGGCTCTTTTTAAACATTCTTTAGAAAAAGCATTGAAATCAAAGCTGTTTAAAAAAATTATATTGGTAGTAAACAATAAAAAAAGTATTAAAGAAAAATTTCCTAAAAATATATCAATTATAAATGGTGGTAAAGAAAGATCTGATTCTTCTTTAATAGCTTTAAAATATATAAAAAAATTTAAACCTAATAATGTTCTAATTCATGATGCTGCCAGACCAAACTTCACAATAAATCTTTTAAAAAATCTAATTAAATCACTTAAAAACAACAAAGCAGTAATACCATCTATAAATTCAAAAGACTCTATTAAATACAAAATAAATAAACAACTTTTTAACTTAAACCGAAATAATTCAATTTTAACTCAAACCCCTCAAGCTTTTAAATTTAAAGATTTATATAGTCTTTCAAATAAACAAAAAAATAAAATTACTGATGAAGCAACATTATTTATTGAAAACAATTTAAAAGTTAAATTTATTAAAGGAGAAAATTTAAATAACAAAATTACATTTAAAGAAGATATCACAACTAATAAAACTTATTTTGGTATTGGTTTTGATATCCATAGATTAATAAGAGGAAAAAAACTTTTTTTAGGTGGCATTAAAATCCCTTATCACTCAGGACTTAAAGGACACTCAGATGGAGATGTGATTATTCATTCAATAATCGATTCTCTTCTTGGGGCTATGAGAAAAAAAGATATTGGTACTTTTTTTCCAGATAATCAAAAAAAATATAAAAATATTAGATCCCCTAAGATGCTTAAGCCTATTGTTGAATTATTAAATAATAATGACTTTTATATAAACAATTTAGATATAAATTTAATATGTGAACAGCCAAAAGTTTCAAAATATCGTGATAAAATAATCAAATCTCTATCTAACTTATTAAATATTGATAAAGAATTAATTAACCTTAAAGGTAAAACGGTAGAAAAACTTGGATTAATCGGAAAGGAAAAAGCAATAGCTTGTGAAGTTATTTGCTCAATTACACAATGAAAAAAATAAACGTTTTGTTATCCACTTTCTTTGGTTATGGATATTTAACAAAAATTCCTGGTACTGTAACCTCTGCTGTAACAACTGTTTTTATTTATATTGCTTATGAAATATTAGGCTACACAGATCTTAAGTTTTCAATTATTTTTTTTATACTTTTATTTTTTTATTCATTTTATGCGGTAAAAGATTCTGAATCTGAATTTAAAAATAAAGACCCTCGGCAAATAGTAATCGATGAAGTTTTAGGGCAATCGATGCCTTTAATTTTGTTGTTGTATTTAAATAAAACTAATCAAATAAGTATTTCGATTGAAATTTATTATATTTTGTCTTTCGTTTTTTTCAGATTTTTTGACATCCTAAAACCTTTTCCAGTAAGTTATTTTGATAAAAACCATAAAAACTATTTTGGAATAATTATGGATGATATAATGGCAGGGTTATATTCAATGATATTAATATATTTAATAAGTCTTAAATTCTAATGAGTATTCAATTACTTCATAAAAAATTAATTAAAAAAAAATTAACTATATCTGTGGCGGAGTCTTGTACGGGTGGGTTATTGGCTCATAATTTGACTAAATTAGCTAATTCATCAAAATACTTTCAAATGGGTCTAACCACTTACTCTAATCAAGCAAAAATAAAGATATTAAAGGTTAATAAAAATATTATTAGGAAATATGGTGCGGTAAGCCATGAGTGTTGTAAGGCAATGGTTCAAAATCTATCTAAAATTTCAAAGAGTAAAATCAACATCTCAATTACAGGAATTGCTGGACCAGGAGGGGGATCAAAAGAAAAGCCCGTTGGCCTTGTTTATATTGGGGTCAAAAAAGGTAAAGCTTTGGTTATTAAAGAAAATAAATTTAAATCAAAAAATCGTAATTCAATTCAAAAATCAACAGTTCGTACTGTAATTAAGATACTCAGTGAAATTATTTAATACTTTCGGCTCTTTTTTGAAATGCATCTGCTATCTTTTCTAAACCAAATTGAAAAGATTTAGTCATTAAAATATTTAAAAACTTATTTTCAATTTCAAAATCAATATCAAATAAAACTTCTGTTTTATAACCATCAGCATCATTTCCTACCTCATTAAATTTCCAATTATTTTCCAAATGATTTAATGGTCCACCTAAATTAACAACATGAATATGATCATTTTTTTTATTTAATTTAACGTCACTTTTAAATGTATCCTTAAACGGCCCCTTACCTATTGTAAGATCAGCAATTATATTTATTGTATCTCCGTTATCACTTCTCTCATAAACTTTTGAATTATCGCAGAAAGGAATAAATTCTGGGTATTTTTCGATATCTAAAACAAACTCTATTAGTTTATCTTTTCTGTTATCAATTAATCGCTTAACTGATGCTTTTGGCATTAATTATTTTTTAATCTATTTTGTTGAAGTTTCGCAAAATCTTCATCAGCATGATATGAAGATCTAGTTAAAGGGGATGAAGACACTAGCAAAAATCCTTTAGCTTTTGCAATTGTTCCTAAATCTTCAAATTCTTTTGGCGTGTAATATCGATCTAATGGATAATGTTTAGATGAAGGTTGTAAATATTGACCAATCGTTATGAAATCAACATCTGCAGCTCTTAAATCATCCATGACTTGTAAAATTTCGTCTCTTGTCTCTCCCAAGCCAACCATTATTCCGGATTTAGTAAAAATATTTTTGTTAACTTTTTTAGTATTTTTCAAAAGTTCTAAAGATGCAAAGTATCTAGATCCAGGTCGAACTTTTAAATAAAGACTAGGGACAGTTTCAATATTATGATTAAAAACATCTGGTTTAGCGTCTAATACTTTTTTATATGCATCTCCTTTTCTTAAAAAATCAGGTGTTAAAACCTCAATAGTAGTATTTGGGTTTGATTTTCTAGTTTGATTAATCACTTCAAAAAAATGTTGTGATCCACCATCATCTAAATCATCTCTATCCACCGAGGTAATTACAACATGTTTTAAGTTTAATTTTTTTACTGCTTCTGCAATCTTAACAGGTTCAAGTTGATCTAATTTTCCTGGTACACCAGTTTTAACATCACAAAAAGCACAAGCTCTTGTACAAGTGTCTCCCATAATCATAAAAGTTGCATGTCGCTTACTCCAACATTCAGTTATATTAGGGCAGTTTGCTTCCTGACAAACAGTTACAAGATTGTTATTATTTACTATTGTTTTAGTTAAAAAGAATTCCTTACTATTTGTAAGTTTAGATCTAATCCATTCAGGTTTTTTTTTAATTGGATTAACCGGTTTGTTTTCTTTTTCTGGATGTCTACTTTTCATCTTTTTTAATTATATAAATAGTCTCATTTTTTTTACCAAACAAAAATCGTTCTCTAATTAAAGTCTCAATATAATCAAGATCTAAATTAGTACTTAGAAGTGAATTTTTATGATCCATATCTTCTATTTTACTAGTTAGTGTTAATTCTTCTTTTTTCAAGTTAGACAAAAGTTCCTTTTTTTCTATATAAGAAAAAAGACCTCTTTCTCCAGATACTAAGTTGAAACTAAAATAAAAAATAAGAAAAACTGATATTAATAAAAAATAATTTCTTTTTATTAATCGAAGCATTAATTGATCTTATTCATCCTCGCTTTTTTTCCAAGTTCTTCTTCAATACGGATTAATTGATTATATTTTGCAACCCTTTCAGATCTAGCTAAAGATCCTGTTTTAATTTGATTTGAATTAGTACCCACTGCTAAATCTGCAATAAACGTATCCTCACTATCACCTGATCGGTGAGATATAATTGTTTTATATCCAATGGTTTGAGCAAATTTGATTACATCTAAAGTTTCTGAAACAGTACCAATTTGATTTAGCTTTATTAAGATAGAATTTGAAGAAATATTTAAGAAACCTTTCTTTAATCTTTCAAGATTTGTTACATACAAATCATCTCCAACGATCTGAACTTTTTTTATTGATTTCATTAATTTATTCCATGCCAACCAATCATTTTCAGCAAATGGATCTTCAATGGACTTAATTTTATATTTTTTAATAATTTTTTGATATTCTTTTATTGATTTATCTACCGAAATATAACTTTTTGAATGAATAGAGTATTTGTTTTTTTTATATAATTCATTAGCGGCCACATCTAGACAAATAGAAACATCTTTACCATTAATAAATCCTGATTTTTTAATTGCACTCACAATTAAATCTAAAGCTTGATTGTTACTACTGATCATGGGTGCAAACCCCCCTTCATCACCTACTGAAGTTGATAAACCTTTATCTTTAATTAATTTACTTAAGTTTTTAATAACAACGAAACAAATCCGCATCGCCTCAGAAAAACTTTTTGCTCGATCAGGCCTGATCATAAACTCTTGAATTCTAAGACCATTATTTGCATGCGCTCCACCATTAATAATGTTCATTAATGGATAAGGTAATTGAAAGTTATTTTTTTGAGAAAAAGTTTTGTACAAAGGTAATTTTTTTGCTTTTGCAGAAAGTTTTTTAACAGCCATAGAAACAGCTAACATTGCATTAGCTCCTAAATTAGTTTTTTGTCTTGTGCCATCCAAGTTAATTAGCAATGTATCAATTCTTTCTTGATTATGAATACTTTGTCCTTTTAATTTTTTTGAAATTTTTGTGTTAACCAAGTTAACTGCATTTAAAACACTTTTTCCTAAATACCGTTTATTATTTTTATCTCTTTTTTCAAAAGCTTCAAAAGTTCCTGTGGAAGCACCTGAAGGACAAATAGCGGATGCGCTATTATTTTTTATATAAACCTCTGCCTCTACTGTTGGATTTCCTCTACTATCAAAAACTTGACGTGCTTTTACTTTTAAAATTTTACTCACTATTTTTTAATTAGATTATCTATATCGTGTAATTGTTTTAATAGATTCTCTAATTTATTCAATGGTACCATGTTTGGTCCATCTGAAGGAGCATTATCAGGATCTTGGTGCGTTTCAATAAATACACCTGCAACTCCAACCGCAACTGCAGCTCTTGCTAGATATTCAACAAATTCTCTTTGACCACCAGAGGATTCTCCTTGGCCACCTGGTTGTTGAACAGAATGAGTAGCATCGAAAATTACTGGATAACCATTCTTTGCCATAATAGGTAATGATCTCATGTCAGAGACTAAAGTGTTGTATCCAAAACTTGCGCCTCTTTCTGTAACTAGGATGTTTTTATTTCCTGAATCTGAAATTTTTTTAGTTACATTCACCATATCCCACGGTGCTAAGAACTGACCTTTTTTTACATTAATAATTTTATTTGTTTTAGCTGCAGCAATTAATAAGTCTGTTTGTCGACATAAAAAAGCTGGGATTTGTAAAACATCAACATGTTTTGATACAATTTCGCATTGTTCAGCATTGTGAATGTCTGTTAAAATAGGGACATTAAATTCCTTTTTAATTTTATCAAATACGGGAAGTGATGCATCTAATCCTGCTCCCCTTTTACCTTTTAAACTTGTTCTGTTCGCTTTATCAAATGAAGTTTTGTAAATAAATCCAAGGCCAAATTTCGAAGTAATTTCCTTAATTTTTCCAGCCATGTCGAGAGCATGTTGTTCTGTCTCTAACTGACATGGACCTGCAATAATACAAATCTTGTTGTTGTTTGAAATTTCTATATTTTCACAATTTACTTTAATCGCACTCATCTATGATTTTTTGCTGCTTTGATAAATGAAGAGAATAAAGGATGTGGGTTCAAAGGTCTAGATTTAAATTCAGGATGGAACTGAACTCCTATAAACCAAGGATGATTTTTAAGTTCTATTATCTCTGGAAGCTTATGATCTGGAGATAAACCTGAAAATATTAATCCTTTCTTCTCAAATTTTTCTTTATATGAAACATCCACTTCATATCTATGTCTATGTCTCTCTTTGATTAATCTAGATTTATAAATATCTCTAATTTTAGATTTATCTTTTAAAATTGCATCATAAGAACCAAGTCTCATGGTGCCTCCTAAGTCTTTATCTGTTCCTTTAACTTTTCTACCACTCTTCTCCCATTCATGCATCAAGCCAATAATATGAACACCGCCTTTATCAAACTCAGAAGAAGTTGCTTTTTTAATCTTTAATTGATTTCTAGCAAATTCAATTATTGCCATTTGCATTCCATAACAAATTCCAAGGAATGGAATTTTATTTATTCTTGCATACCTTATCGCTTCAATTTTACCCTCAGTTCCCCTTTTACCAAACCCACCTGGAATTAGAATTCCAGAAACATTTTTAAGTTTATTTTTTATTTCTGAAACTTTTAATTTTTCAGAATCTATTCTAACCAAATTAACTTTAAGATTATTGGATATTCCTCCATGAGTAAGTGCTTCATCTAAAGATTTATAAGCATCCTTTAATTCAACGTATTTTCCAATAATTGCAATATTAACATGTCTTTTAGTATTAAGAGTAATTTTAGTTATTTTTTTCCAAGGATTCAAATTTGCAGGTTTTTTTGATTTTAATTTAAAATAATTTAAAACTTGAATATCTAATTTTTGATTAAAAAAACTTATCGGTGCCTCATAAATAGTTTTAACATCAACAGTTTCAATTACATTTTTAATATCAACATTACAAAACAAGGATATTTTTTTTCTATGGTCTAAAGGAATAGGTCTTTCTGATCTACAAATAATAATATCGGGTTGAATACCAATGCTTCTTAATTCTTTAACTGAGTGTTGGGTTGGTTTTGTTTTTATTTCATCCGATGCTTTTAAATAAGGAACTAAAGTTAAATGAATAAATAATGCATTTTTTTTACCAATATCATTGGAAAATTGTCTTATCGCTTCTACAAATGGTAAACTTTCTATATCACCTACTATTCCTCCTATTTCACAAATTACAAAATCTTCTTTAGATGTATCGTGTTTTATAAATTCTTTAATTCTATCTGTGATATGAGGAATAACTTGAACTGTCTTACCTAAATACTGACCTTTTCTTTCTTTTCTAAGTACATCACTATAAATTTTTCCAGTTGTGATGTTATCGGTTTTCTTTGCAGTAACGCCAGAAAATCTTTCATAGTGACCTAAATCTAAATCTGTTTCAGCACCATCGTTTGTTACAAAAACTTCGCCATGTTGAAACGGACTCATTGTTCCTGGATCTACATTTAAATAAGGATCTAATTTTCTTAAACGAACTTTGTAACCTCTTGATTGTAGCAAATAAGCGAGTGATGCGGAAGAGAGACCTTTACCAAGGGAGGAAACCACGCCGCCAGTGACAAATATATATCGCGCCATGGAAGTATCTTATAGCGAATAAAAAAAGAATTGAAAAGGATTAATTAATTATTTTCTGGAATTGATGGCGTGTCTTCAGTTTTTTCCTCAACTGTATCTAATACTGACCCTGTAGGGGTAAGTTCTGCTCTAGAAATTATTGTAAGCGCTAAACTGCAGATAATAAAAAGTGTTGCTACTATTGCAGTGGCTTTTGTCATAAAGCTGCCTGCTGATCTAGAAAGCATAAAATTTTCTTGGGAAACTCCAATACCAAGAGCACCTCCTTCTGATTTTTGCAATAAAACCAAAAGAACTAAAATAACTGCAAGTATGATGTTGATTACTAATAATAAAGTTTCCATGTGCGTCTAATTAATGGTTTTTTTAATTATATCAATAAATTTTTTTGGGTTTCGCGATGCGCCTCCAATCAAAAAACCGTCAATGTTGGGAATTTTTTTTAATATACTTACGTTATTAGCATTCACAGATCCACCATATAGAATTTTAGGATATTTTTTTATAAATTTACTTTTAATAAATGAAATAGTTTTATTTAAATCAGCTTCTTTTGGAATTACACCTGTTCCGATAGACCATACAGGCTCATAGGCTATAATAATTTTAGATTTATTCTTTATCGATTTTAACCCTTTTTCAATTTGTTTTTTTAAAATTTGATTAGTTTTTTTTTGTCTTTTTTCTTTCAAAGTTTCGCCAATACAAAATATAATTTTCAAGCCTGATTTGATTGCACTTTTAATTTTTAAATTAATTATATTGTCTGTTTCTCCTAAGTGTCTATTTTCTGAGTGTCCCAAAATAACAAACTTTGCTCCAACATTTTTAAGCATTGTAGAATTTACCTGGCCAGTGTGCGCACCGTAGTCATAGCTGTGATGACAGTTTTGGGCACCAACCTCTATTTTTGTTTTTTTAAGTCTTCTCGACAATGGACGAATTAATGTATTTGGTGGACAATAAACTATTTTTATCTTATTTTTTTTATTATTTTTTGAAAACTTTATTACTTTATCAAGTGAATTTAGAGTTCTTAAATTACCAAACATTTTCCAATTAGCTACAAAATACATATATTTATTTGTCATAATTGACTTTTTAATCTATAGATTTGTTTTTTACAGATCAATAAATTTATAACGCTATGATTGAAAAATTAAAAAACTTAGGCTGGAAACAACTTGGTGGATTGGTGTTAATTGTTATAATCATCATCGCTTTTGGTTTTGGTGGTTTTGGCGGTGGGTTTAGCACAAACAATCAAAACAATATTGCAAAAATAAATAAAACAAATGTAACAACCCAAGATTTTATTGATTATGTGAATCAAAGTGGAATTTCACAAGAAGCTATTCGGGATAATTTAGACAACAATATTATTGAAGAATTATTATCAGGATTAATTTCAACTACATTAATTGATTTAGAAATTAAAGACTTTGATCTTTCAATTAACGAAAGAACCATACTTAAAAACATTAAAGAAAATAAAAATTTCCAAGATGAAAATGGTGCTTTTCAAAGAATTAAATATGAAAAATTTTTGCTCTCCAACAACTTGTCGGCTCCAATGTTTGAATTGCAATTAAAAAATAGAGAATTACAGAAACACTTATTTGATTTTATTGGTGCTGGAACAATAACACCAAATTTTTTGATAGAAAAAAAGTTTGAAGAAAATAATAAATCCTTAGATATCGAGTATTTTGATATGGAAAATCTTTATAAAACAAAAAATGATTACACAGCAAATGAAATTGAAGTATTTATTG
Source organism: uncultured Pelagibacteraceae bacterium (assembly GCA_902588315.1). Taxonomy (GTDB): domain Bacteria; phylum Pseudomonadota; class Alphaproteobacteria; order Pelagibacterales; family Pelagibacteraceae; genus Pelagibacter. Next base: position 99,425 of record CACIOP010000002.1, on the reverse strand, counting down.
ATGAAAATAAGGATCAATTAAAAAGAGAATATATAGATTTTAAATATGTGATTTTAAATCCAAAAAATCTAATTGGGATTGAAGAATTCAATCAAGAGTTTTTTGATGAAATAGACTCAATTGAAAACAAAATTTCTCAAGGAAGTACATTTGACACTATATTAGAGGATATAAATGTTGAAATTATTGAAGTAAATAAGTTTGCACCTAGCTCTAGTAAACAGATTAATGAAGATCTAATTTATTCTAAGAAAGCATCTAAAATAGACTTAATAGAAAGTGGTGATAACTTTTTACTTTATAATATTGATAATCAATATGATCGAGCTCCAGATTTAAATGATGAAATCATTAAAGGAGAAATAGTTGAGTTAATATATCAAAAAGGTAAATTTGATTACAATAGAGAAATTATAGAAGAAATTCAAAAAAAGGAATTTGATAATTCAAAATTTGAAGAACTTGCAGGTTCAAATAAGGAATATTCTTCTATTAATTCTATAGAAGATGACAAGCTCATTGATATTAATTCAGTAAAAATGCTTTATGCGTTACCTGTAAACTCTTTTGCTCTAGTAAATAAAGAAGATAAAATTTATTTAGTAAAAATTACTGGAACAAATAAAAATTCATTTAACAAAACTGATGAAAAATATCTTATATTTGTAAATAGCCAAAATACAAACAATAGAAAAAGCATTTTACAATCGTATGATCAATTACTTAATGATAAATATCAAGTTCAATTAAATCAAAAAACTATTGATAGAGTTAAAAATTATTTCAAATGATTATTAATCGAGGCTTCAAAGATTTTAAGTTTCGACACAGAAGCAAAAAAAATCAAATCATCTTTACCAAAAAGAAAGTAAAAAATGATGAGGAAGTATTAAACCTAATCGATAATTTCCTAGAGGAAAAAAACAGTTTCATATTTGAGTCTGTAGAAAAAGGTAAAATCAAAGGCAGATATACAATATTTGGTAAAAATCCTGATAAAATATGGGAGTTTAATAATAATAATTCTTATCTAATTCAAACAAATAAAAAAAGAAAATTAAATGATAAACCAGATAAATTAATTGAAAAAATAATTGAAGATTTCAAGTTTGAAACTCCGAAAAATTTACCTAATATTTGTTCATTAATCTCTGGGTATTTTTCTTATGACTCAATCAGATACATAGAAAAAATTCCGAATAATTGTAAAAATGATCTCAATTTACCCGATGTTAGACTTCTTCGTCCAAGAACTTTAGTCATTCATGACAATTTAAAAAAAGAAATATTTTACATATCTAACATTTTTAAAGATGAAAAAATTAAAAACTATCAAAATAAATATGAAGAAGTTAAATCTGATTTGTTTAAATTACTCATTCAGTCATCAATTAAGAATACTGATAAAAAAATAATTCAAAAATCAAAAAATATAAAAGTTAAATCTAACACTTCAAAAAATAAATTTTTATCAATGGTTAATAAGGCAAAAAAATATATTAAATCAGGAGATATTTTTCAGGTTGTTTTAAGCCAAAGATTTGAAGCAAAATTAACAAAGAAACCATTAGATATTTATAAAAAACTAAGAGTAACAAACCCTTCTCCTTTTATGTTTTTCTTCAATTTTGAGGATTTTCAAATAATTGGGGCAAGTCCTGAAATACTTGTGAGGCTTAGGGATAATAAAATTACTGTAAGACCAATCGCAGGAACTAGACCAAGGGGTAAAACAAAAAAGGAAGATCTTTTTTATGAAAGAGACCTACTTAAAGATAAAAAAGAACTTTCTGAGCATTTGATGTTACTGGATTTGGGTAGAAATGATGCTGGTAAAGTATCAAAGATAAATTCGGTAAAAGTTACAGAAAGCTTCATTATTGAAAGATATTCTCATGTTATGCATATAGTTTCAAATGTAGTTGGAGAATATAATAAAAAATTTTCAAAATTTAAATCGCTCTTAGCTGGTTTTCCAGCAGGTACTGTTTCTGGAGCTCCAAAAATTAGAGCTATGGAAATTATAGATGAATTAGAAACAACAAAAAGAAAAGTTTATGCAGGTGGAATTGGATATTTTGCTGCAAATGGCGAATTTGATACTTGTATAGCTTTAAGAACTGCGGTTGCTAAAAATAAAAAATTTTATGTACAAGCAGGTGCAGGTATAGTTGCAGACAGTAAACCTAAAAATGAATACGAGGAAACAGTTAATAAAGCGAAAGCTTTAATTAATGCTTTAAAATAATGAAAGTATTATTGATAGATAATTACGATAGTTTTACTTTTAATTTGTATCACTATATCTCCTCATTAAATGTTAAAGTTGATGTGGTTAGAAATGATAAAATTAATTCTAAAGAAATCATTAAAAAGAAATATGATAAAATTGTTATTTCACCAGGACCAGGCAACCCAAATCAATCTGGCAATTGTATTAAAATATTGAAATCATTATATAAAGAATTACCTTTTTTAGGAGTATGTTTAGGTCATCAGATAATCGGACAAGTTTTTGGATCAAAAATTATTCAAGCAAGAAAGTTAATGCACGGTAAAACAAGTAAAATCAAATCTAAAAAAATTGGTATTTTAAAAAACCTCCCAAACACATTTGAAGCTACAAGATATCATAGTTTGGTAATTGATAAAAAAACGTTATCAAAAGAGCTAGAGATTACAGCAGAGACAGAAGATGGGATTATAATGGGTGTTCAACATAACAAATTTAATATTCATGGTGTACAATTCCATCCTGAAAGTATTAAAACTAAGTTTGGAATGAAAATTCTTAAAAACTTTATTAATAATTAAATTTATGGATCAAATTTTAGAAAAACTTAAAAATAAACAAGATTTAACTTTTGAAGAAAGTAAAACTGCTTTTGAAATATTAATGACAGGAAAAGCTAGTGATGACGAAATTTATAGTTTTTTAACATTATTATCCGAAAAGGGGGAAATTTCAGATGAAATAGCAGGTGGAGTTTTTGTTCTAAGAGAAAAGTCTAAAAGAGTAAATGTAAGTAATTGTATTGATACTTGTGGTACTGGCGGTGATGGCATGAATACTCTTAATATTTCAACAGCTTCTGCCCTACTTTTAGCTAGTATGGGTACAAAAGTTGCTAAGCATGGCAATAAAGCTGTTTCCTCGAAATGTGGGTCCGGCGATGTTTTAGAAGCTCTTAAAATTAAAATTGATTTAGAGCCTCAGGATATTGAAAAAGAAATTAATACCAATAATTTTGGTTTTATGTTTGCACCAAATTATCATAGTGCGATGAGATTTGTAGGACCCGTAAGAAAGAAAATTGGAAAAAGAACCATTTTTAATATGATTGGTCCATTAAGTAATCCAGCTCTTGTAGAAAGACAAGTTGTAGGTGTTTTTGATAAAAAATTATTAAAAATTTTTGCAGAAGGACTTAAAAATTTGAATTTAAAATTTGCCTGGATAGTTAATAGTGAAGATGGTTTGGACGAAATATCTCCATATGCAAAAACCAATGTTATTCAATTAAAAGATGGTCAAATATCTGAAATAAAAATAGATCCAAATGCTTTAGGCGTTAATGCAGATAATTTTAAAAATTTAGTTGGTGATGATGCAAAATTTAATGCTGATAAGATGATTGAAATATTTAAAGGTGAAGACAATGACTTTTCAAAAGCAGTTTGTTTAAATGCTGCAGCAGGTTTAATTGTTGGAGAAAAATTTTCAGACTTTTCTGAAGCATATAATTACACAAGAGAATTTATCCTTTCTGGAAAAACTTTTTTACATCTAGAAAAAATTCAAAATGTCTGAAAATATACTTCAAAATATCATTCAAAAGAAAATTGAAAAAGTTGATAAATTAAAAAAATCTCTAGATCTTAAAACTTTGGATGAATTAATTAATAAAAACAACAGCTATATTAATTTTAAAGAGAAAATAGAAAATAATATAAAAAATAATAAAACCTCAATTATTGCTGAAATTAAAAAAGCAAGTCCTTCAGCGGGTATAATAATTGATGATTATAATCCTGTAGATATTGCTCAGATTTATTTAAATAATAAGGCAACTTGCCTTTCAGTTTTAACAGAAGAAGATTATTTTTTAGGAAATTTAATTCACATAAGCAAAATAAAAGATAAAATAAATTTACCTATATTGTGTAAGGATTTTTTTATCGATAAATTTCAAATACCTTTGGCAAAAAGTTATGGCGCTGATGCTATTTTAATTATTTTAGCTGGGGTTTCAGATGATCTTGCTTCTGAATTATATGATGAAGCTATGAAATACAATATGTCGGTTATAGTTGAAGTTCATACAGTGGAAGAAGCTAAAAAAGCATTAAATTTTAAAGATGCATTAATTGGAATAAACAATAGAAATTTAAAAACACTTAAAACTGATATAAATACAACTTATGATATTTATGATGTTGTGAAAAGTCACAAAGGTCCTTTAATATCTGAAAGTGGAATTAAGAATAAAGATGAGCTATTAGAGCTTAGTAACAAAACATCAATTAACACTTTTTTAATTGGTGAATCACTTTTGAAAAACTTAGATAAAAATTCTATTTTTTCAGTTTTATAGTCAAATAAAGCTCTATTTTGCTAGTTTTTTTTAGTATTGTTTATTTAAAAGAACTTTTATAGAACATTATTTGTACGATATTTGTTCTTATGCTAACAAAAAAACAAAAAAACCTACTTTTATTTATCAACAAGAAGTTGAGGAGTTCTGGCGTATCTCCTTCATATGAAGAGATGAAACAGTCTCTTAATTTAAAATCTAAATCTGGTATTCATAGATTGATTAGTGCTTTAGAGGAAAGAGGTTTTATTAAAAGATTAGCTCATAAAGCAAGAGCTTTAGAGGTAATTAAATTACCAGAAACAGCCTCTGCAAATGATATTTATAATAGTTTTTCACCTAGTGTCATTAAAGGTGGACTAGATGAAGAAGAAACTAATTCTGATGAAGTAGAAGTACCAGTGCTTGGAAAAATTGCAGCTGGAACACCTGTTGAAGCAATACAAAATGAGGTATCTAGAATTCCACTACCAAATAATTTAGAAAAAAATGGTGATTACTTTGGATTAAAAGTTCAAGGTGACTCCATGATAGATGCAGGTATTCATGAAGGTGATACTGTTATTATTAAAAGAACAGATACTGCTGATAATGGTAAAATTGTTGTTGCATTAATAGATGAGCATGAAGCGATGTTAAAGAGAATTCGAAAAAAAGGTAAAGTTGTGGCGCTTGAAAGTGCTAATAGAAACTATGAAACTAAGATTTTTGGACCTGATAGAGTAAAAGTTCAAGGAGTTTTAGTATCTTTATATAGAAACTTCTAAAAAAATAGTCTAAACAACATTGATGTCTAAAGTAGCAACACGTTTTGCTCCGTCCCCTACAGGAGCTCTTCATATTGGAGGGGTTAGAACTGCCTTATTTAATTGGTTGTTCTCTAAAAATCAAAAAGGAACTTTTCATCTAAGAATTGAAGATACTGACAAAGAAAGATCAAAAGATGAACACAAAATACAAATTATTAAATCATTAAAGTGGATAGGGATTGAGCATGATGGTGAAGAATATATTCAGTCACAAAAAATAGAAAATCATATTAAAATTGCTAATGAATTGTTAAAAAAAGGCAACGCATATAAATGCTACTGCTCTGCTGAAGAGATCGAGGAACAAAAAAAAAGAGCTAGGCAAAAAAAGATGCCATATATTTATAATAGAAAATGGAGAGATTCTGATGAAAAAGATACTCCTAAAGATATTAAACCTGTAATTAGATTTAAAAGTAAAATAGAGGGAAAGTCTAAACTTAATGATTTAGTTCAAGGAGATGTTGAAATTGAAAATAATACAATAGAAGATTTTATAATTTTAAGAAACGATGGAACACCAACTTACAATCTTTCTGCAACTGTTGACGATCATGAAATGGGAATATCACATATAATTAGAGGAGATGATCATAAGATAAATACTTTTAAACAAATACAAATATACCAAGCAATGGGTTGGGATGTTCCAGAATTTGCACATATTCCACTAATTCATACTATTGAAGGTAAAAAACTTTCAAAAAGGGACAATGCCTCAACTTTGGATGATTACTCAAAAATAGGCATAATGCCTGATGCATTAAGAAATTATTTACTTAGACTAGGATGGTCATATCAAGATAAAGAAATATTCACTCTAGAAGAGAGCATTGAATACTTTAATTTAGTAGGTATTGGAAAATCACCATCAAAACTAGATATGAATAGAATATTATCAATGAATGAGCACTATATAAAAACAATCGATGAGAACGATCTTTATCAAAATCTATTTGAATATTGCAAAATTTATAAAGAAGAAATTATAAATGATAAAGAAACAAAAGTTAAATCTTCATTATCATTTTTAAAAAATAAGGCTAAAACCTTAGAAGACATTTACAATAATTCAAAATTCATCATCAATGATGAAGTTAAATTTAATGAAGATGATATTAAATTAATAGATGATAAAGCAAAAAAAATTATTTCAAAATTTATTAAAGAATTATCATCTATTTCAAAAATAAATAAGGAGAATTTAGAGCCTTTAGTAAATAATTTGATTAAAACATATGATACGAATTTTAAAGGAGTTGGTCAGCCTTTACGAATTGCTTTAACAGGTTCAAAATTTGGTCCTGGTTTATATGATATAGTTATGGCTCTTGGCAAAGAAGAGGTATTAAAGAGGCTAGTTAAGATAATTTCTTAGAACTAAACAAGCCTCTTCAGAAGAAGAAGTTTTAGATCTAATTCCTTCTAATGTTTTTGAACAATCAGATAATTGCTTTTTGATATGGTCAGGGTTTTTTAAAAGATAAATTACTGATTTATAGATTTCATCAGCATTGCATTCATTTTGTAACAATTCAGGAATGACTTCACGATTATTGATAATATTAATTATATTTGCAAATTTAACATTAACTAACATTTTAAATATCATAAAATTTATAAAACTGAGTTTATAAATAATTATAGACGGCACATTTAAGCTAGATATTTGTAATGAAACTGTGCCAGATTTAGATACAGCAAAAACTGAGTTAGATAAAATTTTAGATTTGATGATCTCATCTGAAACTACATCTAGATTTTCAATATTAAATTTTTTAATTTCTGACAAAATCAAATTTTTATTTTCATCAGTTGCATGAAAGTAAAAATAAAAATCATTATGTCTTTTGTTCATTAGCTTTATAAAATCAATTAAAATATTTAATAATGCGTCTGTTTCAGATTTTCTACTTCCAGGGAAAATTGATATAATTTTTTTATCTTTAGGAATTATATTTTCAATAATTTTTTTATTTTCTTCAATATTTTCAATCAATGGATGCCCAACAAAAGTGTTATTTATATTTTCTTGATCAAAATATTTTTTCTCAAAATCAAATAATAAAAGAACATGGTCAATAAATTTTTTCATTTTTTTAACTCTATTTTTTCTCCATATCCAAACTTGAGGTGCTACATAGTGGATTGTCTTAATACTACCGTTGATTTTTTTTACTCTTTCTGCAACTCTTAGAGTAAAATCAGGACTATCGACAGAAAATAATATATCAGGATTAAATTTAATTATTTCATCAACGGTTTGGTTAATTTTATTTCTTATTTTAAATATATTTAATAAAATACTAGTAAAACCTAGATAAGTAATTTCATTTAAATTAAAAATAGAATCAATTCCTAATTTTTTTAAATGATTTCCGCCAACAGAGGAATATTCAACATTAGGATTTTGAGATTTTAACTTAGAAATAACTGTTGAAGCTAATTTGTCTCCAGAAGGCTCGCCTGTAAGTATGAATATTTTTTTCATATAATATTAATAAATATCTTGTTTTTATTAGCAAATTGAATGCATTCAGACTTATCCAGAAAAATATTTTTTTTAGATTGTAAAACTACACCTCGTAAGCCTTTTTTTTTAATATCCTTAAGAGTTTGTAAACCAATTGTTGGTAAATCCATTCTCAAATCTTGTTTTTTTTTTGGTAATTTAATTAAAATACCATCTGATTTTTTTTTTAATGTTGATAACATCATTTTTGTACCCTCTTTTCCTTCTATAGCTAAAATTTTATCTCCTTTAACTACTAACGCTTGAATGTGATCTAGACTTTTAGTTTTATTAAAAAAAAATTTCCCTTTTTTAATTGAAATCAAATCTTGTTTATTAGGCCTTAGTTGAGTGTAGCAACCTTTCTTTAAAGATAGTTCTGGATTAAAAAATATAGAGCTTATGACTTTTATTCCTTCGTTGTTTAAAATTTTTATTATTGATTTAATTATAGCTGCATCACCTATTTTTGCAGCTCTAATTACACTTGGCATATAATAAATACCTTTAAAATCTAACCTCAAAGAGGAAAAATTTGGTTTTGAAATTTTACCTGCAAACAAAACTCTTTTACATTTCTTGTGTTTGATTAAATTTATAATTTTCCCAAACTTTCCAATACTTATTCTAAAAGAATTTTTATCTTTTTGAAATTTATTGTTTTTTGAAAAATCTATAATGAAATATTTTATTTTTTGTTTTTTTATTTTTTTTAAAACTATCTCTGAAAAATCTGTGTCACCTAAAAATAAACCTATCATTTTATTTTGAAAAAGGAGTACAAATTGGTCTTTTCTTATCCTTTTCTATAAAGTCAACTACTTCTGAAACTAATTTATTGTTTTTAAAATTTTTTGGTAAACTGCTTAAATTCTCTGTTAAATTTTCACTTTTAAAAATCTCTTTATAAGCGTCGCTTAGAGTCATTATTTCTTTATTTGAAATATTTTTTCTTCTTAAACCAATTAAATTCAGTCCTTGTAAAATACTCCTATTGCCGTGCGCTATGCCATAAGGAATTATATCTCTTACCACACCACACATCCCACCTATCATTGCTGACTTACCTACTCTAGTAAATTGTTGAACAGCCGAGTTACCTCCGATAATTGCATTATCATCAATGTAAGCATGACCTCCTAATGGTACATTGTTGGCTAGAATTACATTATTTCCTACAAAACAATCATGTGCGATATGAGCTGAGACCATGAACAAACAGTTGTTACCAATCTTTGTTAATCCTCCACCGCCTTCTGTTCCTGGATTAATTGTTACATATTCTCTAATTTTATTATTATTACCAATCTCTAATTTTGTTTCTTCGCCTTGAAATTTTAGATCTTGTGGATCATTACCTATTGAGGCAAATGGATAAATTTTATTATTTTTTCCAATTTTAGTATTACCTGTAATATTAACATGGGATTGAATTTCTGTTTCTTCGTCAATTTCAACATTTGGACCTATAATAGCATAAGGACCAATTTTTACATTTTTAGAAAGCTTAGCTTTTGAGTCAATTATAGCTGTTTTATGTATCATTAATTATTTCTTAAAAATTCTCTAATATTTTTTGCTGGGTAGCCCATTACTTTTGTGTTATCAGGAATATCTCTAATAACTCCAGAACCACCTCCAATTTCTACGTTGTTTCCGATTTTAAGGTGCCCTGATATTCCAGCTTGGCCACCAATTTTAACATTATTACCTAATACAGAACTTCCAGCTATTCCTACTTGACCAGCTATAATAGAATTTTCACCAATTTTAACATTGTGAGCAATATGTATTTGATTATCTAAATAAGTATTTCTACCTATTACAGTATTAGACATTGATCCTCTATCAATAGTTGCGCCACATCCTATTTCGCAGTTATCCTCTATTAAAACTATTCCTATGTGTGGGTATCTTAAATTTTTATTCTTAATTGGAAAAAAACCAAAACCATGTTTGCCAATAGAGCAATTATCTAAAATTTTCACATTGTTTTTTATTAAAGTGTTTCTAATAATATTATTTGATCCAATCGAACAATTATCACCAATAATAACATTTTTTTCTATAATAGTATTATGTCCAATCTTACAATTAGTGCCGATTGATACATTGTTTCCAATTAAAACATTTTTTCCAAAATTAACTTTATCTTTAAAATCTGTTTCGTTAGAAAATTTAACAGTTTCATCAAAATTATCATTTATTGAATCTGGATAAAATATAGATGTAATTTTTGAAGTAGAAACCAAAACATTTTCAACAATTAGAGCTAAACAGTTTTCAGGTAGATCGTGTTTTAAAGCATCTGTAGTTAGACAAAAAGACGCTTTAGTTTTTTTAGCAATATCTCTATATTTTTTTGAGTGAAAAAAGGTTATATCTTTATCAGTGGATGAAGAAAGATCTTTGATATCGTAAATTTGTTTATCTTGATCAATATTTTTATCATTTAAATTTAAAAATTTAATAATTTCAGAAACCTTCACCGGTCCATTATTTTTAAAAAAAGGATTAGGCATAACTGCTTTTACCAAAGCAATTTGGAATAAGTTATCAATATTTATTGCTATTTATTTCTTATCTACAATGGTTGCAGACCATACAGCATCAGCCATTTTTTTTTCATCAACAAATGCTTCACCTTTATATTTCCAAACACGACCATGAGATCTGATCGCTGCAATTTTTAATAAAAGTTTGCAATCTGGTATAACTGGGTTTCTAAATCTTGCTTTCTCAACACCCATTAAAAATACTAATTTATTTTCATAAGTTGATCTATCAAGTCCATGAGCTGTAAGAGCAGCAGCTGCTTGACCAAAAGATTCTACTATAAGCACACCAGGCATAACAGGGTTATCAGGAAAGTGTCCTTGTACAAAAAAACTATCTTTTTTAACATTAACTACAGCTGTGGCAGAAGATAGTTTTTTAATGTCATATAACTCATCAATGAGTAACATTGGTTCTCTGTGAGGTAATAATGATATTATCTGTGATTTATCTAATTTATTCATTTAATTTTTTGATCTACTAATTTTACTATATCTAAAGTAATGTCATTTTTCTTGTTTCCAATAAATATATCCTTTTGATTAAGTACAATTGAAATTGAATTTTTAATTATATAGTCTTGAATAATTGGTGTAATTTTTTTTAAATAATTATCCAACATTTCTTTTCTAGTGTTTTCATAAACTGATATTTGTTTATTTCTTTTTTGGTTAAATTCAGAAATTTCTTTTTTTAAATTTGATAAATTTATATTAAAATCCTCTTCAGATAAAATATTTTTTTTATTCAATAAATCTTGTTCTTTTTTTTTAATTTTTACACTTAAATTATTAAAATTTTCCTCATTTGTTTTTTTTAACAAATTTATTTCATTTATAATGACCTTACCTGAAACACTATTGTTAAGAACATATTCTAAATTTAAAAAAGTAATAGCGTTTTCTGCTTTTACGTTGGTCATAAATAATACCAATAAAGTTACTATATAAACGCTAAATTTTTTTTTCATTAAAAAGTAGTTCCAAGATTAAATCTAAAAGTTTCTGTTTTATCATTTGAGCTTTTGGTCATAGGTTGTGATAAAGAGAAATTAATTGGACCCACTGGACTAAACCAATCTAAACCTAAACCTATCGAACTTCTTATTTTTGAGTCATCTAAACTTGAATCGTAATCTACACCCCACATGTTTGCTACATCAAGAAATATTGAAAAATCTGTTGATTGAACATTTTCCATAACCTGTGGTAGGGTGGTTGAAATATTTAAAGTACTTACAAAATTTCCTCCTATATAATCTTCACCATCTTTTGCCCCAACTTTTCCATATTCAAACCCTCTCAATCTTTTACTTGGTATATAATTTCTTTCTGAAAGTTTAACATTCTCACCTGTAAGTGAGTTGCTTGATTTTAAATAAATTGATGTCTTTAAAACATTTTTTTCTAGATATTCATAATAATTATTAAAAACATATCTATTAGTAAGTGTGGCTGAGTCACTAATTATAGGTAGATTCAAAGAGTAATTACTTAAAAAACCATCTGATGGTTGAAATCTTTGATCACGTTTATCATAATCAAACTCAAAATTAACAAAGGTATCAAAATAATTACCTGCTTGATTTTTTTGTCTTGTTGACGCTTTAGAATCGGCTTCAATTTTTTCAACGAAAGTGCTAAAACCTAGTCCAAGATTTAAATCATTATAATACTCAAAGCCAGTGCCAATTGAAAATCCAGTTTTATTTGTTTTGTATCCAAAATCAGATAATTTATTAATTTCAGTAGCCTGAAAACTTGTTCTTATAGATTTGTCTGAATTATTATAATTAGGATTTTCCATTGAAAACAACCCTTTTATAGAGTCTTCTGTCAAAGTTAAATTTGCCTCCAACCCAATTCCTTTGCCTAAATAATTATTTTCTTTAACTGCAAAAGCCATAGTAGCACCTGACGTTCCTACACCAGCTCCAGCCATGATTTCGCCAGTAGGTTTTTCGGTGACAGAAATATTCATTTCTTTAAAACCCTTTTCAGCATCTACAACATCCAAATCTACGGTTTTAAAAAAGTTCAAGCTTTTTAAATTATTAATAGATTTAGTTGCAAGGATATCATTATAAGGATCCCCTTCATCAAGTTCTAATTGATTTCTTAAAACATCTTCTTTAGTTACATTGTTTCCAAGTATATTGATTTTTTTTACAATAATTTTTTCTGATTCTTCTACTGAAAAAATCAAATTAATTTTGTTACCAATTATATTTTCTTCAACGACTGATTTTGTAGACTCAAATTGTTCATTTGTACTAATTTTATCTATTGCATTAATTAATTTTTCTATTCTAGATATTGAATATGGTTTATTTTTCAGATTATTAAATATATTAAATATTTCTGAATAATTTTCTTTATTAAAATCTAGAGGGAGATTCAAAGAAATATTATCAAAATAATATTTTTCATTGGCATTAATATTAAATATTAATTCAAAATTATTTTCATCATTAATTTTTGCAAAAGATGAATTTATAACAACATTATAAAACCCTTTATTTAAATAAAAATTTCTAAGTAATCTTTTATCAAAGTTAACATTTTCCTCTTTTAAATATTTTTTACCAGAAATAAATTTCCATGGTTTATATTCTTCACTAATAATAATTGATTTTAATTTTTTATCTTTAAAAAACTTATCACCTGTAAAAGTAATTTTGCTTATTTTTGTTTTGTCACCTAAATCAATTTTAAATATTATATCAACAATATTTTTTGATTTATCCTCTGAAAAAATTTCTACATTAGCAAAATAATATCCTTGGTCTCTTAAAATTTCATAAATTTTTATTTCATCGCTTTTCAAAATGACTTCATTAAAAGAAGACCTTGATTTAAGTGAAATATTTTTTTTAATTAATTCTTGGATTCTTTTAGATTTTACCCCTTCAAAATCGATATTTCCAATAATAGAATTTTCATCAACTATTATAACTAATTTGTTATCTACAATGGATGCTTCAACATTTTTGAAATAATTTGTTTCAAATAAATTTTTAATTATATTATTTAGCTCTATTTGACTTATATTGTCATTAACTTTAACTTGTGAAAACAAAATAATAGTTTCTGTGGATATTCTATCATTTCCCTTGACCTCAATTTTTTTTGCAATTTCTGAGTATGAAAATGATGAGAATATTGTTAATGAAAATATTAAAGCTACGATGATTTTGTAGATTTTAAACATTAGTCGATTTTATACACTTTTTTGTTAATTTTTGAACGAACATATTTATTTAATTCAAGAATATCTTTTAATTTATTAGGATAAATCTTTTTATATTTTGTAAATTCTTTATTTTTAATTAATTTAAATAACTTTAATTGTATATCTGTAAATTTAATTTTTTTTTTAAGAAATAAATCAACAAGAGCATCATTTGCAGAAACTATAACAGTTTCATAAAGTGAATGTTTGTTTGGTAAATTATCTAATATTTTTATCATAGGATATCTTTTGAGATTAACTTTATTAAAATTTAAGTTGTTCAATAATTTAATTTTCACTTTATCTGATTTTATTTTTTTTTTATTATTTAGAAAAAGAGTATTAAAAATTGGTATCTTCATTGTAGTGTCATGAGCAATAATTTTAATTAATCCGTTTTGAAATTTAATAATTGCATGAATGTAGGATTTAGGATGGATTAAAATCTTAATTTTATTATAGGAAATATCAAAAATATTTTTTGCTTCTATAACCTCATAAATTTTATTTATCATTGTTGCCGAGTCTATTGAAATTTTATTTCCCATTTTCCAATTTGGATGTTTCAAAGCTTGTTTTAGATTTACTTTTTCTATTTTTTTTAAAGGTGTAAGAAAAAAAGGACCACCTGATGCTGTTAAATAAATTTTTTCTACAATATCAGTATTTATATTCCTTAAACCAAACCACAATGAAAAGTGTTCAGAATCTACAGGAACGAATTCTGTTTTATTTTTTTTTAATTCTTTATTTATTAAACCCCAACCACAAATTATGGACTCTTTATTAGCGATAACTATTTTTTTACTATATTTAATAATATTCAATGTTGGTTTTAAACCATCAATACCAGTTATTGAGCTCATTGTATAATCGACTTTTGTTTTAAAAATTTTTTCATATTCGTCAAATGAGTTAAAAATTTTAATTTTTTTTGAAAACGGGCTTTTCTTTATTTTTAAAAAACTTTCACGATTGGTTATAATTAAATTTTTAACTTTAAATAATTTTGATTGCTTTAATAATTCTTTGTAATTTTTTTTAGCAGTTAGCAAAATTATTTGGAAATTTTTTTTATCTTGTTTAATTATATCGATTAAAGTTTTACCAATTGATCCAGTTGAACCTAATATTGCAATTTTTTTTTTTGACATTAAAAGAATATTTTATTTATTATATAAGCAGCTGGTAAAACAAAGATTACACCGTCTATTCTATCTAACAATCCACCATGACCAGGTAATATTGAACCAGTATCATTTACATTTGCCTTTCTTTTAAAGTATGAAATAAATAAATCACCTAATTGACAAATTAAACAAAGAAATAAACATACAGGAATGAGTTTAAGATAGCTATCAGTTCTAAAATTCGAGTCTTGTGTATTTTGAAAATAGATCCAAAAAATCAGTATTGGAAAAAGTGAAAAAATAAATGAGCCAACGCTTCCTGATATGGTTTTTTTAGGGCTTATTTTTGTTAATTTTTTTCCACCAATCAAATTTCCAACTAAATATCCACCTGTATCTGAAAAAATGCAAATTAATATTATGAAAAGTAAACCGCTGGGAGGTTTGCTATAAATTTCATATCCAACAAAAATAAATATTATCAAAAATAGTAGTGATAATATATTTGCACTGGTTAATGTGCTTTTTTCTTTTTTCCAAATTTTCTTTGTTAGATTATTAAATTCAATAAATATCACTAATGAACAAATTATAAGTCCAAATAACCATATATATTTGTTCAAGAATAGACTTATTGATAGAATAAACAACAATATTACTGAGGTAATAGTTCTTTGAGATAAATTGTTCATTATATTTTACCAAAATTTCTTTTTATCTTTTTATATTCCATTATTATTCTTCTAAAATCTTTTTCATTAAAAGCAGGCCATAGTTTTTTTTCAAAAAAGATTTCTGCATAAGCAAGTTGCCATAATAAAAAATTACTTAATCTTTTAGTATCACCAGTTCTAATTAATAAATCTGGATCAGGGATATTTTTTGTCTGCAAATTTTTATCTATATTTTTTTCACTAATAGTACTTTTACTTTTGTTGATTTTTTTAAAAGCACTAATCAATTCTGACTTAGAACCATAATTTAATGCTAAATTAATTTGTAATTTATTATTTTTAGAGGTTTTTTTTTCAGAACTATTTAAAAGTGAGTTTAATTTAGGTGAAAATTTTTTAGAACCTAAAATTTTAAGTTTAATATTTTGCTTATGGAGATCTTGAATTCTATTTAATAGAAAATTTTCTAATAAATTAAATAAATAACTTATTTCTTTTTTTGGTCTTTTCCAGTTTTCTGTTGAAAATGCAAATAAAGTCAGAAAATTTATTTTATTTTTTATTGTTTCTTTTATAATCTTTTCTACAGTTTTCAGTCCCTCTTTATGACCTGCTGTTCTGGATTTTTTATGTCTCATGCCCCACCTTCCATTACCATCCATGATAATGGCTACATGATTTAAAGGGTTCATATTGTCATTATTTCTTTTTCTTTTGAAGAAACTTTATCATCAACTAATTTTATATGATTATCTGTGATATTTTGAACTTTTTTTTCAAAAACTTTTTCTTCATCCTCACCAATTTCTTTATCTTTTAAAAGTTTTTTTAAACCTTCGTTTGCTTCTCTTCTTATATTTCTTATTGAAACTTTACATTTTTCACCTATGGACTTAATTAATTTCTTTAGTTCAGTTCTTCTTTCTTCGTTAAGTTCAGGAACTGGCAATCTAATTAATTGACCATCAATTTGAGGATTTAAACCTAAATCTGATTTTTGAATAGCTGCATCCACTAATGATACATTGTTTGAATCCCATACTTGAATATTAATCATTCTTGGTTCAGGTGTTGTTACGCTACCGATTTGGTTTATTGGCATTTGTTGACCATAAACATCTACTTTAATTAAATCCAACATTGAAGCATTTGCTCTACCAGTCCGTAAGGATGATAGTTCTTTGGAGAATATCTCAATGGCTTTATCCATTTTAAGACTGTATGATTTCTCATCAAACATTTATTCTCCTATCTTTATTCTATAAAACTCTTTAATTTTTAAATCAGCTATAGAAAGTTCTTTTAACACATCTTTAACTTTTTTCTTTGGTTCCATCACCCAAGCTTGTGTTAAGAGAGCATTTTCCTCTTTAAATTTATTCATCTTACCTAAGCTTATTTTTTGCGCAATATCCTCAGGTTTGCCAGAGTTTTTTAATTCTTCAGTGACTAACTCTTGTTCTTTGTCAATAATAGCCTGATCTATTGAGCTTGATTCTAGAGCTAGTGGGTTAGATGCAGCAATATGCATTGATAATTGCTTGCTAAATGTTTTAACTATTTCTGAATTATCTTTAGTATCTAAAGAAACCATAACCGCTAATTTTGCAACATTATCTTTTACAACTGTATGAAGATAATGGTTATTTACTCCATCAGCATTTTTGATAGTTTTAGCTTTTCCTATTGTAATTTTTTCACCAATTTTTGCAATTAAGGCTACTAAATTGTCATCAACTGTTTGGCCATTTTTCATTTTAGATGTTTTTAAATCTTCAATGTTTGAATTATTTTGATTGTTTAATTCACTTAACTCTTTAACGAAGTAAATAAAATCATTATTTTTAGCAACAAAATCTGTTTCACAATTTACTTCAATCACAGAAGTTTTGGTATCATCTCCACTAACTACAACAACCCCTTCCTTTGCGTCTCTAGACATTTTTTTTGATGCTTTTGAAATTCCTTTTACTCTTAAAATTTCAATTGCTTTGTCTAAATCTCCATTCGATTCTTTAATAGCTAAGTTACAATCTTTAAATCCTGCACCAGTAACTTCTCTAAGTTTTTTAACCTTTTCTATATCACTCATTAGTTTAATTTCTCCTTATCTTCTTTAGAAAATTTTTTCTCCAATTTTTCTCTATCTAATTCCTGAATAGTTTTTGTTTTATCCTCGGCTTTAACTTTATCTTTATTGTTTTCACTTACAGGTGTAGAACTTTTAGCACTATTAATTGTTTCCTTTATTAAATTACAATAAAGGTCAATAGCTCTTCTTGCGTCATCATTTCCTGGAATTGGAAAATCGATATGATCTGGATTAGAATTACTATCTAAGATAGCAATAATTGGTATTCCTAATTTAGCAGACTCTGCAATAGCTAGAGATTCATAATTTGTATCTATAACAAATACTAAATCTGGAACTTTTTTCATTTCAGCTATACCACCTAAAGATCTTTGGAGTTTATCTTTTTTAACACTCATTTTTAAAAGTTCTTTTTTAGTAAAACCTCTATTTTCAGCTACAAGGTCACTTTCTATTTTTTTTAATTTTTTTATAGAATTTGATATTGTGCCCCAGTTGGTTAACATACCGCCAAGCCATCTATAATTTACAAAATATTGATCTGTTTCCTTAGCTACTTCTGCAATAGCTTCAGAAGCTTGTTTTTTTGTAGATACAAATAAAATTTTTCCGTTATTAGCAATGGTATTATAAACTTTCTCTAGTGCCACTTTTGTTAATTCAAGTGTTTGGGTTAAGTCTATAATGTGAATTGAGTCTCTTTTTCCAAAAATGTATTTTTTCATTTTTGGATTCCATCTCAATGTCTTATGTCCAAGATGGACACCTGCTTCTAATAATTGTTGAATTGTTACGTTAGGTATTTTCATATTTATTCCCGGTTAAGCCACCACAGTAATTTCCAATTAAGGACCGGAGGTATAAAACCAACAACTGTGTGCGTGTTAATTTATTTTTGAAAGTATTTACAAATAATTACTATATATAACAAGTCATTATTTAGTTAATTATTGCCTGAATTTCTTGGTTTCTTAGCAGATTTAAAGATTTTCTGTCCAATTTACGTGGATTTTTCAATCTAAATTGAAGGATTTTATCTCCTTTAACTAAATTAATATTTACGACAGTTTTGCCCTCATCTTCCAAGATTGTAGAAATTTGTTTTATTTGTTCCTCAGATTTTAGTTTGAATGAAACCTCGTTTATAGGACTATTAAATAATTCTTTAAGTGATGCGATTTTTTGAACATTAATCCTAGTTAATCTATTTTCATCATTAGAAACATTTTTAAATAATGTTAAAATTAGAGAACTACCTTCTTTTAAAATTTCTCTATTGAATTCTAAAACGTCACCAAAAATAAAAAGTTCGAACACACTTGTTAAATCAGTTAATTTTAAAACAGCATAAGAATTTCCTTTAGCAGTTTTTCTATCTTGAAATTTCAACAGTGTGGCAGCAATGTTGGAATCTTTTAAATCCTCTTTTGAAATAAAACTTGAATAATCTATTATTTTATAATCAGTAAAAATTTCTTTAAATTGATTTAACGGATGGTCTGAAATAAAGAAGCCTACAGCTTCAAATTCTTTTGATAATCTTTCTTCAAAAATCCAATCTTCAGCTTTAATTAGAATATCATCCTGGATACTTTCATCATCTGAGAATAAATCAATTTGATTAGTGGATTTATTATCAAATATATTTTTGCTTTTAGATATCATAGCTGGAATAGAATTATACAAAGCTTGTCTATTTGAGTTTAATTTATCAAACGCACCTGCTTTAACTAATCCTTCTAATTGCAGTTTATTAATATCTTTTGGATTTACTCTGGTTATAAAATCATGAATTGATTCAAATTTTCCATTTAAAATTCTTTCGTTCACGATATTTGATATTGCTTCAAGACCTACAGCTTTAATACCACCTAAGGCATAATAAAATTTATTATCAATTGTTCTAAAATCAGCAAAACATTCATTTATATCAGGACGAACAACTTCAACATTTAATCTTTTTAATTCCTCATAAAATTCACTTAATTTGTTTTGATTAGATATATCCATCGTCATTGAAGCTGCTATAAATTCTTTTGGATAATATGTTTTTAAAAAGGCAGTTTGATAAGAAATAATTGCATATGCAGCAGCGTGACTTTTGTTAAATCCATATTCTGCAAAAGGTTCTATTTTTAAGAAAATTCCAGCAGCAACATCTTTTGCTATTCCATTTTTGACAGCTCCAGCAATAAACCCTTGTTTCTGTTTTTCAAGTTCTGCTCTTTTCTTTTTACCCATTGCTCTTCTCAAAAGATCAGCTTGTCCTGCTGTAAATCCTGATAATTTTTGTGCAATCTGCATTACCTGTTCTTGATAAATAATTACGCCATATGTTGGTTTTAAAATATCTTTTAGAAGCGGGTGTAAATAATCTGGTTTTTGTTTTCCATGTTTACAGTCATTATATGTTGGAATATTGCTCATTGGTCCCGGTCTGTATAGAGCAACTAAGGCAATAATATCTTCAATATGATTTGGTTTCATTTGAATTAAGGCTTCTCTCATACCAGCACTTTCAATTTGGAATAAGCCAACTGTTTTACCTGTTGACATTAGATCAAAAACTTTTTGATCTTCGTAACTTATGTTTTCTATATCAAAATCTTTAATTTTTTTTTTTACAAGTTTTTGTGTATTGTTAATTACTGTAAGAGTTTTTAAGCCTAAAAAATCAAATTTTACTAAACCTGCATTTTCTGCTGAATACATATCGAATTGAGTAGATGGTAATAATAAATCTGTAGAACCATCTTTGTATAAAGGAACAACTTCAGTGAGTTTTTTATCTGCTATTACTACTCCAGCCGCATGTGTGGCAACATTTCTATTTAAACCTTCTAATTTTAGTGAGAGATCAGTAAGTTTCTTTACCCTTGGATCATCATTAATGAGTTTTTGTAATCGTGGCTCCCCAGCAATACACTGAGTTAAATTTTGCGGTCTAGAAGGATCAAAAGGTATCATCTTAGATATGCTGTCAACAAATCCATATGATAATCCCAAAACTCTTCCTACGTCCCTAATTACCATTCGTGCTTTTAATTTACCAAATGTTATAATGTGAGCTACACTGTCTTTGTATTTCGTAGTTAGATACTCAAAAACTTGATCTCTTTTATCCTCGCAAAAGTCTATATCAAAGTCTGGCATCGAAATTCTATCTGGATTCAAAAATCTTTCAAAAATAAGGTTAAATTTTATTGGATCGACATCTGTAATTGATAAACACCAAGCTACTAATGAACCAGCACCTGAGCCTCTTCCAGGGCCTACAGGAATATCATTATGTTTAGCCCATTTAATATAGTCAGCAACTATAAGAAAATAACTAGAATATTTCATTTCTATAATAATAGAAAGTTCATGATTAAGCCTGTTCTTATACTCTTTGTAAGAATTGTTACTTTCTAAATTTTCATTACTTAAATTAAAGATCTTATTGAATTTGACTTTTAATCCTTCAATGGAATCTTTTTTTAAAATTTCATCCGCATTTCCATCTTTGTCACTGCTAATATTGGGCAATATTGGGTTAGAAAATAACGGTCTATAACTACATCTTAATGGAAAATTATAATTATTTTCTAAAGCTTCAGGTAAGTCAGCAAATAATTCAGACATCTCTGAGTTAGTTTTTAAATAATGTTGGTCAGTAAATCTTAATCTGTTTTTCTCATTTACATATGTCTTGTTACCAATACAAATTAAAGCATCATGCGCTTCGTGCATTTCTTTATCTAAATAAAAAACTTCATTAGTTGCTATAATAGGAATTTCCAAATCTAAAGATTTTTTTAAATTAAATTTTTCAAATCCGATTTCATTTTGGTCATTATGCCTTTGAATCTCTATGTAAAATCTGTCATCAAAAGCATTTTTAATTTTATTATAAAGCTCATCAATTTCACTAAACTTTCCTTTATCAAATAATTTACCAAATAAACCAAAAACAGTTCCTGAAAATACAGCAACACCTTTGGAATGGCTTAACAATAATTCAAAATCTACATGCGGATCTGACAATTCATCGTTTTCCAAATACGATAAAGATGAAAGTTCTATTATATTTTTATATCCAACTTCATTAAGAGCAAACAATGGAAGTAAACCTGTTGTCTCTCCAGTTTTAAAATTAATTTGAGTTCCAATTATTGGCTGAGTACCAGACTTTGAGATCTTTTCAGCAAATTCTAGTGCACCACATAAATTTGAGGTGTCACATAAACCTAAGGATTTTATTTTATTTTTCTTAGAATATTCTTGCAAATCATCAATTCTAGCCGCTCCTTCACAAATTGAATATTGTGTATGTATTTTTAAATGATTAAAATTTTGTAAGATAGACTCAGACATTAGATGATTTTATACTACCATCTCTCATCTCCAATAGATAATCTGCTTTTTTTGCAAAAAATCTATTATGAGTTGCAAATATAATTATTCTGTCTGATCTTTTTTGTTTGTTTAAAAGTTTAAAAATATCTTTAGCTGTATTCATGTCTAAACTACCAGTTGGTTCATCAGCTAAAATAATTTGAGGATCATTAATAATCGCTCTTGCTATTGCAACTCTTTGACATTCACCTCCAGAAAGTTGAGAGGGTAAATGATTTAATCTATTTGAAAGTCCAACTTTTTTTAATAATTTTACAGCTTTAGATATTGCTAATTTTTTATCATTATTAAGAGATAAAGAGGCAAAATAAACATTTTCCAGTGCTGTAAAATCAGCAAGAAGATTATTTTCTTGGTATACGATGCCTAGTTTTTTAGCTCTAATTAAATCATTTTTTTCATTTTGATTAAAATTAATCTCAAGATTATCAAGCTTAATTGTGCCAGATGTTGGTTTATCAATTAACGAAATTAAATTAAGTAAAGTTGATTTTCCAGAACCAGAAGGTCCCATTATTGCGTAAGTTTTACCTAACCTAAATTTTCTAGATAGACC
This sequence comes from uncultured Pelagibacteraceae bacterium, assembly GCA_902588315.1. Taxonomy (GTDB): domain Bacteria; phylum Pseudomonadota; class Alphaproteobacteria; order Pelagibacterales; family Pelagibacteraceae; genus Pelagibacter. The sequence goes on along the minus strand of CACIOP010000002.1, from coordinate 76,872 downwards.
TCTTAATACATTAATTTTTTTTTCTGTAGTAAAACTTTTCTTTATATTATTTAATTCTAAAAAATTATTCATACTTTAGTGATTTTATAGGATCCATATTTGCAGCTTTGAGCGCTGGAAATATAGAAACTACTATTGTTATTAATATCGAACAGATTGTTATAATTACTATAGAATTAATATTTATTTCTGAGGGCATCTTGCTTAAAAAATATATTTCCTCTGGAAATAAACTTATATTAAAAGTAGAGCTTAAAAATTGTCTAATGTTTTCTACATAAATTGAGAATGTTACACCTAAAAATATTCCAAAAATTGTTGCTGAAGTTCCAATTATAACACCAACAAGAAAAAAAATTTTAATTATAGATTTATTTAAAACTCCAATAGATTTTAAAATTGCAATATCTCGAGTTTTATTTTTAACTAAAATTGTTAAACCTGAAATTATATTAAAAGCAGCGACAATAATAATTAAAGATAAAATAATAAACATCACATTTCTCTCAACTTTCAGTGCTGAAAATAATGAACTATTCATATCAGCCCATGTATATACAAATGCATCAGGGTATAGTTTCATCAGTTTTGCTTTATAATTTTCTATATTTTTTGGATCTTTAAAATAATACTCGGTAAATCTATCATTTTTATTTTTGTCAAAAAAATCCTCTAAAGTGTTTAAATTTATATAAGCAATATTTTCATCATATTCAGATAATCCGCTTTCAAATATTGAAGTTATAAGAAATAATTTTTGCTTTGGTAAAGACCCAACTAACGTTTGAACTCCTGAGGGTGAAGTAATTGAAACCTCATCTCCGATATCTAATCCTAATATATTACTTAAATCTCGACCAATAGAAATGGTATTTTCATTTAAATTTTTTGAACCAAAAAAACTATCATTATTTGAAATTTCCAAATCATTAAAATTTTTTTCCAAATAACCTTTTAGCAAAACTCCTTTAGTTCCATTCTTGTGAAAAATAACTGCTTCTCCGTCATTTGATAAAACACCTTTAGCAAAATCTTTATCTGATAATGTAGCTAACGGTTTATCGTAGGTTTTAACAACTGCATGAGCATTAAAGCCAACTATCTTCTCAATTAATTCAGTTCTAAATCCATTCATGACTGACATTACGATGATAAGAACTGCAACACCTAGACTTATGCCAATAAAAGAAAAAATTGATATAACATTCAAAAAACCATCTTTTTTTCTGGTTTTTAAAAATCTAAAAGTAATTTCTTTTTCTAAAGTAGAAATCAAATTGAATTTTTTCGTTTAGTTATAATTTCTATAATTTTACCTAGTGGTAAATTTTGAGTTTCTTCACCAACTTCTTTAAACTCTAATAAATCACCTTCACTTTTCTTACCAATAATAATTTGATACGGGGCTCCAATTAAATTCATTTTTTTAATTTTAGATGAAAAATTTTCATCTGTATCATCAATGATTGCATCAATATTATTTTTGATTAATTCTATATTGATATTATTTGCTTTATCTAAAGCTGAGGTATCATTTTTATTTATCATAGGTATTAAAGCAATGTCATAAGGAGCAACAGACAATGGCCATTTCATGATTTCATTTTTGTCATCATATTTTGCTTCAATTATAGCCCCTACTAACCTTGACACACCAATTCCATAAGAGCCCATTTTAACAAAATCTTTCTTCCCCCCTGGTAAATCAACTGATGCACCCATTGGTTTTGAATACTTATCACCAAAATAAAATATATGACCTACCTCGATACCTTTTGTAATCAATTGATTTTCCTTAGAAACAATTTTTTCAAAATCTTCTTTATTAAACTTTTCATCAGTTACAGCATAAAACTGTTCATATTTTTTTCTCATGCTTTCCAACGATGCTTTTTCTAGTTGAGTATCAGCAGTATCAAGATCAAATATTCTTTTGTCAGTGAAAATTTTACTTTCACCTGTGTCTGCAAGAATAATAAATTCATGAGATAAATTTCCACCTATAGGTCCTGTGTCCGCAGCCATAGGTATTGCTGTCAAAGATAATCTTTTAAATGTTCTTAAGTAAGAAAGAAAGAATTTATTATAAGAATAAAAAGCTTCTTCATCTGATACATCAAATGAATAAGCATCTTTCATATAAAACTCTCTACCACGCATAATTCCAAATCTAGGTCTAATTTCATCTCTGAACTTCCATTGTATATGATACATAAGTTGTGGGAGTGATTTATAAGATTTTATTGAAGATCTAAAAATTTCAGTAACTTGCTCTTCATTGGTTGGTCCATATAACATTTCTCTATTTTGACGGTCGGTTATTCTCAACATCTCTTCACCATAATCATCATAACGACCACTTTCCTTCCAAATTTCGCTGGATTGAATTGTTGGCATTAATATTTCTTGAGCTCCAATTTTGTTTTGTTCTTGTCTGACAATGTCTTCTATTTTTTTCATTACTTTAAAACCTAAAGGTAACCATGAATAAATTCCTGCTGAGGCTTGCTTAATCATGCCTACTCTTAACATCAATTGATGAGATTTAATTTTTGCTTCTGAAGGATTATTTTTTAATATTGGTATAAATGAATTTGATAAAAGCATCTCAATTAATCATATTTCTTAAATTTAAATATTCAAATTTAATTAATATGTAAATTATTATGAAAATGACAGTAGTAATTCCAGTGCAATAAAGGAATTTTTTCAGCATTTTTGGATTTTCAGGTGAGCCGGGATCCTCACCATCAATTTTTACAGTCTTTGTTCGATTCACATCAATAGGTAGAATAGCAAAAAAAACTATCCACCATATAATTATATAGATAATAGCTAAGCCAGTTGCGCTCATTAAATTCTTACTAAATTGATATTGGTAAAAGGTTTTTTTCCTGTTCTTTCTTTAGAAAATTTTCTGCAAGCAATTTTTAATGCATCAATAAGATTGTGTTCTTGTTGTTTACTTCCAACTTTAAAAGTTCTTGATATTATTTCTATTTCTTCAACTAACCCATAAGTAAACTCATCTTTATCTTCGATTGGCAAGCCTCTAAAAGAAAGCACTGGATCATTATGTATGTTGCCCTTTGGTGTTATCATAATAGTTACCTCTAAATATCCATTTGCACTTAAATTTTTTCTATCTTTTATCGATTGAGAATCTGGATCAACACTTATAATACCATCTAAATAAAGTCTGCCGCTTGGCGCCTTGTCATATACTTCAGGTTTTTCACCTGGATATAACTTAACGATATCACCATTTTCTACCTGAACTGGATGTGGCACTTGCATTTCTTTTGCAAAATTAATGTGTTCAATCATATGTCTATGTTCACCGTGCACAGGTATTACGCATCTAGGTTTTACCCATTGATACATCTCTTTAAGGTCTTCTCTATTTGGATGCCCAGAAACATGAACAAACTCAGTTTCTTCAGATATTACTTCTATTCCTTCCTTAACAAGTTGGTTGTGAAGTTTATAAAGTTTTTTTTCATTACCAGGTATGATTTTTGAAGAAAAAATGACAGCATCGCCTTTTTCAATAAAAACATCTGGATGAACATAACTAGAAATTCTCATCATTGCACCCATTGGTTCGCCTTGACTTCCGGTACATAAATACACAATTTTTTCTCTTGAAAAATTTTTAGCTTCTCTTGGATCAATTGGCTCAATTGTATTTTTTAAATATCCACATTGACGTGCAGCTTTATAAATACGATGCATTGATCTACCAACTAAAGAGATTTGTCTTCCTGTTTGTTCCGCACAATAAAAAGCTGTCTCCATTCTAGCTACGTTGGAAGCAAATGACGTTATGATAATTCTTTTTTTCAATCGGGACATAACATTTAACATATTTTTTCTTACATCTAATTCTGAACCTGATCTACCGGAGCTAAAAACATTAGTTGAGTCACAAATCATTGCTAGTACACCTTCTTCACCAATTTCCTTTAATCTTTTTTCGTTTATATTGTCTCCAATCAAAGGATTTGGATCTACCTTCCAATCACCTGTATGCAAAATAACTCCTGCAGGAGTTTTTATTCTAAGTCCGTTTGGTTCTAATATAGAATGCGTTAAAGTAATGTATTCAATTTCAAATGGGTCTAAAGAAACTTTTCCATTTAACTCAACAATCTGTAAATCATTAGTTATATCGATTTGTTTTTCTCTAAATTTTTCTCTAATTAATACAGCTGTGAAAGGCGTTGCAAAAATTTTACATTGTAATTTTGGCCATAAATGAGCAATTGCACCAATGTGATCCTCGTGAGCATGTGTTAAAACTATTCCTAATAAATTATCTTTTCTTTCAACTATAAACCCAGGATCTGGATAAATTAAATCAACACCTGGAATAGTATCATCTGCAAATGTCACCCCTATATCGACCATAATCCATTTATGATCACTGGGCTTCCCATAGCCGAACAAATTCATGTTCATGCCTATTTCACCTGATCCACCTAAGGGACAAAATAATAGTTCATGTTTCATATTGTTAAATTAATTTTGAAATTTTTAATAAGCCTTTAATTGTTATATCTTGGTTATGACTTGCTTTCGTTTTTATTGAGTTTTTAAATAAATTTGAAAATCCACCAGTAATAATTACTTTAAAAGATTTTCCGGTCTCTTTCTTAATTAAATTAATAATATTGTCAATTAAACCTGCATAACCCCAAAAAAAGCCTGATCTAACGGCTGAGATTGTATTGTTACCTATGACTTTATTAATCTTTTTTAAATCTATTTTTGGTATCAAAGTTGCTTTATCAGACAAGGTATTAAGAGATAATTTAACTCCAGGAGCAATAATTCCTCCATAATAAGTATTTTTAATTAGTACATCGAATGTTGTTGCTGTACCAAAGTCTAAAATTATAAAATTGTTTTTATTGTTCATTAAACTTATAGCATTAGTAATTCTATCTGAGCCTACCTGTTTATAATCTACTTTGATTTTTATAAGTGATTTTAAGTTTAATTTTTTAACTTCATAGCATTTTATTTTAACTTTTTTCGATAAAAATTGATTAATTATAGAAAATGTTTTTGGAACAACACTACAAAATAATATTTTTTCAATTTTATTTAATTGAATTTTATTTTTTTTAAATAAACTTTTAAGCTGCTTGTTGGTTACAGATTTTGATAAAAAAGTAATTTTTTTTGAAATTTTACTGTTTTTAGAAACAATACATAATTTTGTTTCCGTATTACCAATATCACCAAGAATATACATTATTAAATTTTATACAGTTTAGATAAATTTTTTTCAAAAAGTTGTTTTAGTTTATTTTCTACAATTAATTTACTAATACTTTTTTTAGTTACCTCTTGCAAGTTTGTGGCAGGATAATTCCTTATAATTGGATTTTTTTTAATATTTATGCCTATACCAGTAATTAAAAATTTTTTATCTCTTACAAATATGATTTCTTGTAAAATGCCACTAATTTTTTTTTTATCAATTAATAAGTCGTTTGGTTTTTTAAATAAAATTTTTTTTCTTGTAAATAACGAGAGTAATTTTTTGACTAAAAGACAATTGACTTTTGTTATAGCATTAATCGATAGTTTCGTTTTATTTAGTTCATTAAAAAAAGAGACAAATAAATTTCCTTTTGATGATATCCATTTTCTTCCATACTTTCCTCTACCATTTACTTGTGTTTCGGCAACAACCATACCTAGGTTGTATTTAGTTTCTTTGACAATTCTTATTGCAGTATTATTTGTGCTTTTAACTTTTTTAAATTTAAATTTTTTTAATTTCATCAAATAATATTAATTCTTGAAACAACTTCTATTAACTGACTTGGGAATATGAAGTATAAAAGGATTAATATCGTTGAAACTGTAAGTGAAAATTTTAACCATAAACTATGGTCAGTATCGTATTTTTCTTTTTCTTTATCAAAGTATATGATTTTTATAATTCTTAAGTAATAGAATGCTGCAACTACAGTAGATAATAAACCTACTATAGCTAAGAAATACATTGATTGTTCTAACACTGCTATAAAAACATAAAATTTTGCAAAGAAACCAGCAAGGGGCGGAATACCTGCTAAAGAAAACAGTATTACAAGTAAACATAAAGATAACATCGGATGGTTTTTTGATAATCCCGAAAGATCACTAATATCCTCATAATATTGATCCTTTCTTCTTAACATTAATAGACAACAGAAAAGAGCTAAATTCATTACAACATATATTGAAATATAGATTATTGAACTTTGAATTCCTTCATTAGATACAGTAGCTAATCCTGCTAAAGTATAACCAATATGACTAATAGAACTGTAGGCAATTAGTCTTTTAATATTAGTTTGTCCTATTGCTGCAACTGCTCCAAAAATCATTGAAGCGATTGATAAGAAAACAATTATCATTTGCCACTGATCGATTAAATTTAAAAAAGGAACATACAAAAACCTTATAAATACAGTTAAAGCAGCTATTTTGGGTACCATTGTAAAAAATAATGTTACAGTTGTTGGAGATCCCTCATAAACATCAGGTGCCCACATATGAAACGGAACTGCAGAAATTTTAAAAGCTAAACCAACTAAGATAAACACTATTCCAAATGTTAAAACATATTCATTAGAATTTAGTTGATTTGATATTATATCAAAATTAGTTGAACCAGAAAAACCATACACCAATGAGCATCCATACAACAATAATCCTGAGGATAATGCACTTAAAACAAAATATTTTAAACCAGCTTCGGATGATTTTAGTTGATCTCTATTATATGTGGCTAAAACATAAAGAGCTAATGATTGCAATTCTAAACCCATATAAAAAACAATTAAATCATTTGAACTGATCATTACCATCATACCCAGAATAGAGCTCAAAATAAGAATAGGGTATTCGATATTGTATATTTTAAATGTTTTTAAATAACTTGAAGAAATAACTAAAACTAAAAAACCTCCAACCAATGTTATAATTTTCATTAGTGAAGACAAACTATCAATCACAACACTTTCATTAAATAAAGTTTCCCTGCTGACAGAGAAAGTTTCATTAATTGTTATTATCGCTGTAATTAAAATTGCGAATAAAGACAAAATAAATGTGATTTTAGAACTATCTTTTTTAAACACACCCAAAACAAGTAAAAACATTATTGAAAGTGAGATAAAAATTTCAGGTAATACTAAATTTAAATTTTCCATATTATTTACTAGCTATATTTGAGTTATGCATATTAATTAGATCGGTCACAGAAACTTCAATAGTGTTTATTAATGGATCGGGATAAAAACCAAAAAATAAGATTGGTGCAGCTAAGCAACTTAAAATAAAGTATTCAGATCTATTTAAATCTAAAATTTTTTTAAGATCTTCGTTTATTAATTTTCCAAATACTACTCTTTTATATAGCCACAACATGTATGCAGCTCCTAAAATCACCCCAATACTTGCTATAACTGCCACTAAAAAATTATCTTTAAAAGCTCCCATTAATATTAAAAACTCACCAATAAAACCACTAGTTCCAGGTAAACCTAGAGATGCCAAAGCAAATAACATAAATAGTATTGAATATTTTGGAATTACAGAAACTAGTCCGCCATAAGTACTTATCAATCTGGAATGCATTCTGTCATAAACTACACCAACAGTTAAAAATAATGCTGCCGAAACTAATCCGTGACTAATCATTTGAATTATACTTCCTTCAATCCCTTGTTGTTGCAAAGTGAATATACCTAAAGTTACAAAACCCATATGCGCAACTGATGAATAAGCAATTAACTTTTTCATATCTTCCTGCATTAAAGCTATAAGTGATGTAAATATGATTGCTATAACGCTCAGAGTGTAAATTAATGGTGTAAATACTTCAGATGCAATCGGGAATAGACCTAAAGAAAACCTTATAAAACCATATCCAGCCATCTTTAATAATATGGCAGCTAACAAAACAGATCCAGCAGTAGGAGCCTCAACGTGAGCATCAGGTAACCATGTATGAACTGGCCACATAGGTGTTTTAACAGCAAAAGAACTAAAAAATGCTAACCACAATAGATTTTGGTATTTAACATCAATACCAATTTCATATAGTTGAACTACGTCAGTTGTTCCTGTGATCCAATAAATTGAAATTATTGCAACCAACATTAAAACAGATCCCAATAGTGTATATAAAAAGAATTTGAATGCTGAATAAACTCTTCTTGCGCCTCCCCAAATACCAATAATTAAAAACATTGGGATCAATCCGGCTTCAAAAAATAAATAGAATACAACTAAATCAAGTGCACAGAAAACACCTATCATGAAACTTTCCATGATTAGAATTGCAATTAAAAAATCTCTTAATCTATTTTTGACTGAATTATTTACAGATATAATACAAATGGGAGTTATAAATGTAGTTAAAATAATAAATAAAATTGAAATACCATCTACTCCAACTTTATAATTAATAAATCCTTCAATCCATACTCTATCTTCTACAAATTGAAAACTAGATGTTGATTGGTCAAAAGAAATCCACAGATAAATCGAAATTAAAAAATTTACTACAGTTGTAAATAAAGCAACATATTTAGCAGTTAAGTTATTTCCTTCTTTATCTTTAGTAAAAAATAAAAATAAAGCACCAACTATTGGCAATAATATTAAAGATGAAAGAATAGGAAAATTCATTATTTAACTATTAAAAAAGTTAGTAAAGCAGAGAAACCTAATAACATTACAAATGCATATTGATAGATAAAACCACTTTGAAATTTAGTTGCTTTGATTGAACATTTTTTTATAAAAGAAGAAATTCCATCAGGACCAAAACCATCTATTATAGTTCCATCACAAAATTTCCATAAAAATAGACCTAGTTTTTTTGAGGATTTAATAAACAACACATCATACAACTCATCAAAATACCATTTGTTAACTAAAAAATTATACAAAGGTTTGTTTATAGAAACTATTGAATTAGGAAGCTCTTTATTTTTTACAAATAAGTAATAAGCAATTGGAATAGATACTAAAACTAAACATGGTGTTAAAAGTAAAAACCATAAAGGTGGGTGCTCAGCACTCAAAGGTTCTAAGAACTTAATAGACTCTGCCCAGAATAAATTCTCACCATGACCAATAAATAGTCCTTTAAATAGAAAACCAGCAAAAACAGCTCCTATTGAGAGAATAAATAATGGAACGAGCATAACCAATGGGGACTCATGTGTTTCCTCTATTTTGATCTCTTTGTTATTATACTCTCCATGGAAAGTTTTAAATATCAATCTCCATGAATAAATAGATGTTAAAAATGCTGTAATTATTCCAATTCCAGCTGCATAATAACCAGTGGTATTACCTTTTAAATATGCAAATTCTATAATTGCGTCTTTAGAATAAAATCCTGATAAAAATGGAAAACCTGTTAATGCAAGTGTTCCTATTATCATTAAAGTATATGTATATGGTAACTTTTTCCATACACCTCCCATGTTATTTATATTTTGCTCATCTTTAAATGCATGGATTACTGAACCAGATCCTAAAAATAATAAAGCTTTGAAAAATGCATGAGTAAATAAGTGAAACATAGCAACATTGTATGCACCTACTCCAGCTGCAAAAAACATATAACCAAGTTGGCTACATGTAGAGTAAGCAATAATTTTTTTTATATCTGTTTGAACTAGAGCGACGGTTGCTGCAAAGAATGCAGTAGTCATTCCAACGATAGTTATAAAATTTAGTATCAATGGTGAATATTCATATATTGGAGAACATCTTACAACTAAGAAAACACCAGCTGTTACCATTGTTGCTGCATGAATTAATGCAGAAACAGGTGTTGGACCTTCCATAGCATCAGGTAACCAAGTATGCAGTAATATCTGTGCAGATTTACCCATTGCTCCAATAAATAAAAGTAAACAAATTAGATCTATTGCTTTAACTTCAAAACCTAAAAAGGATAAATTTTTATCTACAACAGTTGGAATTTGTTGAAAAACTTCAGAGTAATTAACAGTTCCAAATAAATAAAATATTAAAAAAATTCCTAAAGCAAAGCCAAAGTCACCTACTCTGTTAACAACAAATGCTTTTATTGCTGCAGCATTTGCACTTTCTTTTTTAAACCAAAAACCTATTAAGAAATAAGAACAAAGACCAACACCTTCCCAGCCAAAAAATAACTGAATAAAATTATCTGATGTTACAAGCATCAACATAGCAAAAGTGAATAATGATAAGTAAGCCATGAATCTTGGCTTATGAGGATCATGAGACATGTAACCAATTGAATAAATATGCACTAAAGCAGATACGGAAGTTACAACTACTAACATTACTGCTGATAATGGATCAATTAACATTGACCAATTTACATCAAGTGAACCCGAGCTTATCCATGTAGCTATGACAATATTTTCTTCATATTGATTTACGATTACTTGATAAAGGACATAAATTGATAAAAGTGCAGAAATTGAAACCAGAGCACTAGTTACTATTTCAGAATTTCTATCACCTATATATCTGCCAAAAAAACCGGATACAATTGAAGCAATAAGTGGAAGAAATATAATCGATAATTCCATGGTTATCCTTTTAACTTATCTATTTCTTCAACTCGTATTGTTCCAGAGTTTCTGAAATACACGACAATGATTGCTAATCCAATAGCTGCTTCTGCTGCTGCAACAGTAAGAATGAATAAAGTAAAGACTTGTCCTGCCAAATCTCCTAAATAAATAGAAAAAGCAACTAAATTGATATTTACAGCAAGTAATATTAATTCAATACTCATTAATATAACAATGATGTTCTTTCTGTTTAGAAAAATACCAATGATTCCAATTGAGAAAATCACAGCACCTAGAGTTAAATAATGTCCTAAACCTATCTCAGTCATCTATTTTAACTCCTTTATTACTTTGAACCTCTAGAACCTCAACACCTTCTGCTCTTTCTCTAGATATTTGCTTGATATAACTTTGTTTTTTAACACCTGATCTTTGTCTAAAAGTTAATACTATGGCCCCTACCATGGCAACTAAAAGTATCATTCCACTAATTTGAAATACATGGATATAATCAGTATATAAAACTTGACCTAATGAATGGGTATTACTTACACTTGTACTAGCAAGTGAATTATTAATATCAAAAATTTCTGGTTTATATTTCCAACCACCTATTACAATTATAATTTCAAAGAAAATTAATGTACTTATAATTAGACCAACTGGGATATGTTTTGAGGTTGCTTGACCTGCAAACCATTGATTTTTCTGTTGTGCTACATTTAACATCATCACTACAAATAAAAACAAAACCGCTACAGCTCCAACATAAACAATTAGCATTATCATTCCCAAGAATTCAGCACCAATCATTATGAAAAGACAAGAGATACTTATGAAATCAAGAATTAAGAAAAATACTGAATGAACAGTATTTTTAGAGGCTGTTACCATTATAGCTGAAACAACAGCAATTATTGAAAATGTATAAAAGAAAATAGCATGTACAATCATTTTATCTATGGATATTGTCAGCTTTAATATTAGCCTCCAAAACATTCTCCCATCTGTCGCCATTATCTAATAACTTTTCTTTAGTGTAATAAAGTTCTTCTCTTGTTTCTGTTGAAAATTCAAAATTTGGACCTTGTACGATTGCATCTACAGGGCACGATTCTTCACATAGACCACAGTAAATACATTTCATCATGTCAATATCGTAACGTGTAGTCTTTCTACTTCCATCTTCTCTCGCAGCTGACTCGATAGTTATTGCTTGAGCAGGACATACTGCTTCACATAATTTGCAGGCAATACATCTTTCTTCTCCGTTTGGATATCTTCTCAAAGCATGCTCACCTCTAAAACGAGGACTTATTTTACCTTTTTCAAAAGGGTAATTAATTGTTTTTTTTGATTTAAATAATTCTTTAATAGCAATTAACAAACCGCCAATGAAATCTGTCATTAATATTGTTTTAAAAAATCTTGTAATCTTCATTATTAATTCACAGGTAAAAGGTTAAAATAAAATAAATAGCTAGCTGTTAATACCACCCAAGTTAAAGAAAGAGGAAGAAAAACTTTCCAACCAAGTCTCATTAATTGGTCGTATCTATATCTTGGTACTATCGCCTTAACTAAAGCAAAAAGGATGAACAGAAGAAGAATTTTTAATATTAACCATATTGCACCTGGAACTAATGTAAATGGATAAACATCAATTGGGGACATCCAACCACCTAAAAATAATATTGCTCCCATTGCACACATCAATAAAATATTTGCATATTCACCTAACCAAAACATTGCATACATCATTCCTGAATATTCTGTTTGATAACCAGCAACCAACTCTGCTTCTGCCTCCGGTAAATCAAAAGGTGGTCTGTTAGTTTCAGCTAAAGCGGAAATAAAGAATATTACAAACATTGGAAATAATGGAATTACAAACCACATATTTTGTTGAGCAATAACGATGTCGTTTAAGTTTAATGAACCAACACAAAGTAAAACATTTATAATTATTACCCCAATTGAAACTTCATAAGATACCATTTGAGCAGCAGAACGAATTGCTCCTAAAAAAGGATATTTGGAGTTTGATGCCCACCCGCCCATGATTATTCCATAGACACCTAGTGAAGAAACGGCAAATAAATAAAGTATTCCAACATTAATATCAGCCAAAACCTTAGTTGCACTAAATGGGATTACAGCCCAAGCGATTAAAGCTAAAGTCATCGTGACTATTGGAGCTAATATAAAAATTATTTTGTTTGAGCTAGATGGAATAATGATTTCTTTAAATATATATTTTAAAGCATCTGCTAAAGATTGTAATAAGCCAAACGGACCAACAACGTTAGGTCCTTGTCTTTTTTGAACAAAAGCCCAAACTCTTCTATCTAGCCAAACAATCATTGCTACAGAAACAAGAACAGGAACTAATAAGAATAAAATCTTATAAACCTCTTGAAAAACTATGCTCAAGTATTCCATATTAACCTTCAGTGCCTGTTGATTTTAGATTTAATTTAGAGTTATTACATTCAACCATCGTTTTTGATGATCTTGCAATAACATTCGAAAAATAATAATCTTTAACTTTGATTATTAAAGTTTCATTTTGAAACTTATTAGAAGAATTATTAATGTCATTTACCTGTTTTTCCTTTTGTAAATTTAAATAATTAAACATGCTGCTTTCTAATTCATCTTTATCATTAAATAATTTTCTATTATTCATAACTTCAGCAAGTTCGTTTATTATTTGCCAATCTTCCTTTGCTTCGCCTGGTGGATATGATGCTTTATAGGCTTTTTGAATTTTTCCCTCTAGATTGGTAAAGTATCCATCTTGTTCAGTATATGCAGAGCCTGGTAAAATAATATCAGCGGACTCAGCACCTTTGTCACCATGGCTACCTTGATAAATTATAAATTCATCTTTTTTATCAAATTCTAAATTGTCTTGACCTACAAGATAGACAATATCAAATTTATGTTCTTTTAAATCACTTATTAAATTATTTTCATTATTAATTAATCCAAGGTCAAAATTTCCTACTGTTGCTGCATCTGTTGATAAAATATTTAAAGAATTCCATTCATCTGAAATTTTATTATTTTTTGATAAAAATTCTTTCATTTTATTAAACAAAAAATCTGAAGACTTTAATCTAAGTATAGACTCACCAATAATGATTATTGGTTTTTTTGAATTTATAATTTCTTTAGATATGTCATGATTTCCCTCAAGAATATTATTTAAAGTTTGCGTTTGACCATCTAAACTTTGATAAGGATAAGTTAAATCACCAACATTATTAAGTGAAATAATTTTTGTATTATTGTTTAAGTAAGCTTTTCTAATTCTAGCATTTAAAATAGTTGCTTCATATCTTGGGTTTGAACCTGCTATAAAAATTAAATCTGCCTCTTCAATGCCATTTATAGAAGAATTAAATAAGTAGTTTTCTCTTTTTGAAGTATTTATAAATCTGTTATCAGATCTCGACTCGTAATTTTTAGTATCAATTGTTCGATCAAAAAATTCTTTAAAAATATAACTAGTCTCCATATTGGTTAAATCACCAACAAAACCACAAATTTTTTCTTTAGATGTGTTTTCAAATTTAGATTTAATTATTTTATACACCTCACCCCATGAGGCTTTTTCAAATTTGCCATTGTATTTGATAAATGGAGTATCTAATCTTTGATGTAGAAGACCGTCACATGCATATCTTGTTTTGTCTGAGATCCATTCCTCATTGATATCTTCATTTATAATTGGAAGTACCCTTTTGACTTCCCAATCATATGTATCTACTCTTACATTTGATCCAATTGCATCCATTACATCAATTGTTTCTGTTTTTTTTAGTTCCCATGGTCTAGCTTCAAATACATAAGGTTTTGATGTGAGTGCACCTACTGGACATAAATCTACAACGTTTGCAGATAATTCAGATTGCATTGATTGTTCCAAATAAGTTGAAATTTGCATATCTTCACCTCTTCCAATAGCACCAAGCTCCGGAACTCCTGCAACCTCAGTTGCAAATCTTACACATCTCGTACAATGAATACATCTGGTCATTTGAGTTTTAATCAATGGTCCCATATTTTTTTCAGGAACTGCTCTTTTATTTTCCTTATACCTTGATTTGTCTATTCCATAATACATAGATTGATCTTGAAGATCACATTCACCTCCTTGATCACACACTGGACAATCTAAAGGGTGGTTAGCTAATAAAAATTCCATAACCCCTTTACGAGCTTTTTCTACTAAAGCAGTATTTGTTTTTATATTCATGCCTTCTGCAGCTGGCATAGCACATGATGCAATTGGTTTAGGAGATTTTTCCATTTCAACCAAACACATTCTGCAATTACCTGCAATCGATAATTTTTCATGATAACAAAATCTTGGAATTTCAACACCAGCTTTTTCGCAGGCCTGAAGAACCGTTAAACCTTCTTCAACTTCAACTTCGATTTCGTTAACTTTTAATTTAAGCATTTTTTTTATCTAATAAATGTTGATCAACTAAATATGGAATATTGTTTTTCTTTTGAACAATAGGGTCTAAATTATTTCTTTTCTCAATTTCTTTTTTAAAATGTCTAAGCAATCCTTGAACTGGCCAGGATGAACCTTCACCAAATGCACAAATAGTATGTCCTGCTATTTGATTTGTAACATCACCCAACATATCAACTTCGTCTTTGGTTGCCTCACCTTTTGCCATTCTTTCAAGCATTCTCCACATCCAACCAGAACCCTCTCTACATGGTGTACATTGTCCACAACTCTCATGTTTATAAAATCTTGCAATTCTTGCCATGCATTTAATTATGTCTTGATCTTTATTAATGACAACAATACCTGCGGTTCCTAAACCACTTTTCTCAGCCATAAGTGAGTCAAAATCCATAGTTAATGTTTCGCATTTCTCTTTTGGAATTAGTGGCATTGATGAACCACCCGGAATTACTGCTTGAAGATTATCCCAACCTCCAATAACACCACCTGCATGAACTTCAATTAATTCTTTTAAAGGAATGTTCATTTCTTCCTCAACATTGCATGGAGTATTTACATTTCCAGATATACAAAATATTTTTGTGCCTGTATTTTTTTCTCTTCCAAGAGAAGCAAACCATTTTCCACCTCTTCTAAGAATTGTTGGGACTACCGCAATAGTTTCTACATTATTAATTATTGTTGGACATCCATAAAGACCAATTAGAGCTGGAAATGGTGGTTTTAATCTAGGTTGTCCTTTTTTACCTTCGATACTTTCTAATAAAGCTGTTTCCTCTCCACAAATATAAGCACCGGCACCATAATGAATATAAATATCTAAATCCCATCCTGTACCAGCTGCATTTTTACCTAACAATTTTTTTTCATAAGCTTCATCAATTGCTGCTTGAAGTTTTTGACCATCAACAAAATATTCACCTCTTATATAAATGTAACAGACATGTGCTTGCACTGCATAAGATGCAATTAAACAACCTTCAATTAACTTGTGAGGTTCAAATCTTAAAATATCTCTATCTTTACAAGTTCCTGGTTCAGACTCATCACCATTAATAACTAGGTAATGTGGTCTAGATCCAACTTCTTTTGGCGCAAATGACCATTTTAAACCAGTGGGAAATCCTGCACCACCTCGACCTCTTAGTTGAGACTCTTTAATTTCATTAATTATCCAGTCTCTTCCTTTGTCAGTAATTTCTTTTGTATTTACCCAATCACCTCTCTCTTGTGATGAAGATACATCTGAGCCTTTGTCATTATATAAATTTTGAAAAATTCTATCTTGATCTTTAAGCATTTTTTAAATCCATTAAGGTTTTCCTGTTATTTTCTGGTTCATTATTTACTCTTCCTCTATACGAACCAGGTTTTGGAGTTTCTCCATTTAAAATTTTATCTAAGATATCTAAAGTTTTTTGTTTGTCTAAATCTTCATAATAGTCATCATTAATTTGCATCATTGGAGCATTGACACATGCCCCTAAACATTCAACTTCCATCCATGAGCAGCTTTTGTCGTTAGATAATTCGTATTCATTTTCAGAAATTTTTTCCTTACAAGCTTCAACTAATTTATTTGCGCCTCTTATCATACAGGGTGTTGTTGTGCATACTTGAACAAAGTATTTTCCTACAGGTGCTAAATTATACATTGTATAAAAAGTAGCTACCTCATAAACTTTAATATAAGGCATGTCTAAAAACTTAGCGATGTACTTCATTGCAGCTAATGGTATCCAATTATTATTTTGTTTTTGAGCAATATATAGCAAAGCCATTACAGCACTTTGCTGTTTACCTTCAGGATATTTTGCAACAATAACATTTGCTGCTTCTAGTGATGAAGTATTAAATTCGAAACTTTCTGGCTGATCTTTAGCTGGTCTTCTTAAACTCATCTGTCTACCTCGCCAAAAACAATATCTAAAGAACCTAATACCGCAGGAACATCAGCTAACATGTGTCCTTTAATTAGATAATCCATTGATTGTAAATGTGAAAAACCTGGTGCTCTTATTTTACATTTATAAGGTTTACTTGATCCATCAGATATCAAATAAACACCAAATTCTCCTTTAGGAGCTTCAACAGCTGTATAAATTTCATCTTTTGGAACTCTGTATCCCTCTGTAAAAAGTTTAAAATGATGAATTAAAGCTTCCATTGATTGTTTAATTTCTGCCTTAGGTGGAGGGCTAATCTTGCCATCTAATGATTTAATTGGACCCTTTTCCATTTTAGCTAGACATTGTTTAATAATTGAAACACTTTCTTTCATTTCTTCAATTCTACATAGGTATCTGTCGTAACAATCTCCATTTTTTCCAACTGGAATTTTAAATTCTAAACTTTCATAGCAATCATAAGGTTGAGACTTTCTTAAATCCCACGGAACACCAGAGCCTCTAATCATAACTCCTGAAAAAGAATAATCTAAGGCATCTTCTTTTGTTACTACACCAATATCAACATTTCTTTGTTTGAAGATTCTGTTGTCAGTTAATAGGCTTTCTAAATCATTAATTATTTTTGGAAAAGTTTCACAAAATTTGGCAATATCTTCCTCCAAACCTTTTGGCAAATCTTGATGAACGCCTCCTGCTCTAAAATAATTTGCATGAAGTCTTGATCCTGAAGCTCTCTCATAAAATGTCATTAACGTTTCTCTTTCCTCAAAACCCCAAAGAGAAGGTGTTAATGCTCCTACGTCAAGAGCTTGAGTCGTAACGTTTAAAATATGACTTAAAATTCTCCCAATCTCACAAAACATAACTCTTATGTATTGCGCTCTAATTGGTACATCTATTTTAAGTATGTTTTCGACAGCTAGTGCAAATGCATGTTCCTGATTCATTGGAGCTACATAATCTAAACGGTCAAAATAAGGAACCGCCTGCATATAAGTTTTATTTTCTATAAGTTTTTCTGTTCCTCTATGAAGTAAACCAATGTGAGGATCTGCTTTTTCAACTACTTCACCATCTAACTCTAATATTAATCTAAGAACGCCGTGGGCAGCAGGATGCTGAGGACCAAAATTTAAATTTAAATTCTTAATTTTTTTTGTCATTATTTTCAATTTCTTCTCTAATATATTTTGTTCCTTCCCATGGACTTTCGTAATCAAAATTTCTATAATTTTGCTCAAGCTTTACTGGTTCACTAATAACCTTCTTCTGATCTTCGCTATATCTAACTTCTGAGTGACCAGTTAATGGAAAATCTTTTCTTAACGGGTGACCTTCAAATCCATAATCGGTTAGTATTCTTCTTAAATCTGGGTGATCTTGGAAAGATACCCCATACATATCAAAAACTTCTCTTTCCATCCAATTAGCTGACGGAAAAATACTAGTTAATGATGGAATAACTTCATTTTCAGCAATTGAATATTTTACAATCAATCTTTGATTAAATTCATGACTTAAAAACAAGTATACTACTTCAAATCTTTGATTTTGTTCTGGGTAATCAACTACCGTGATATCTATTAGTTGCCTAAATTTAGTATCTTTATTTGTTTTTAAAAATATAGCAACATCAATGATGTCTTCTTTGTCGGTTTCAATATAAATTTGGTTATATTTTATTACAGTATTATTAATTTTAGTAGTTAACTCAGAATTAATTTTTTTTTCTAGATCTTCTAAATTTTTCATAACTACCTAATAAAAGATCCTTTTTTTCTAATTTTTTTTTGTAATTGGAGTATTCCATACAACAAGGCCTCTGCTGATGGGGGGCATCCTGGCACGTAAACATCTACAGGAACAATTCGATCACATCCTCGAACAACCGAATATGAATAATGGTAATATCCACCTCCGTTTGCACAACTGCCCATAGAAATTACATATCTTGGTTCAGGCATCTGGTCATAAACTTTTCTTAAAGCTGGCGCCATTTTATTTGTCAAAGTTCCTGCAACTATCATAACATCTGATTGTCTCGGAGAACCTCTTGGAGCAGCTCCAAATCTTTCTAAATCGTATCTGGGCATAGCTGTTTGCATCATTTCGACAGCACAACAAGCTAAACCAAAAGTCATCCAATGAAGTGATCCTGATCTAGACCAGTTAATTAAATTATCAAGTGATGTAGTTATAAAACCATTTTTGCTAAAATCTTGTGCAAGTTGTTTAAATTCCTCAGGAACTTGATCTATTTTATTATTCATTGTGGTTTATAATTTTATTCCCAGTCTAAAGCACCTTTTTTCCATTCATAAATAAAACCTATTGTAAGTATGAATAAAAAAATCATCATTGATGAAAAACCCAATAACCCAATATTTCCAAGAGATATTGCCCATGGAAATAAAAAAGCTATCTCCAAATCAAAAATTATAAATAAAATTGCAACCAAATAAAATCTCACATCAAATTCCATTCTTGAATCTTGAAAAGGTTCAAAACCACATTCGTAAGCTGAAAGTTTTTCAGGATCAGGTTTTTTTGGAGATAGAATAAAATTTACTACCACAAATGCGCAACTTAACCCAAGAGCTAATACTAGAAAAATTATTATTGGTAAGTAATCTTTTAAAAAATCAGATAACATGGAAATCTATATATCAGTTTTTATCTGTTGTTGAAGGGCTGATACGTCACATTTTTATAAATATTTACATCGAAAAATGCGAAAAAGTGGCGGGAGTGAAGGGACTCGAACCCTCGACCTATCGCGTGACAGGCGATCGCTCTAACCAACTGAGCTACACCCCCACTTTGATGTTTTGGTGGGCAGTAAAGGACTCGAACCTTTGACCCCCTCGGTGTAAACGAGATGCTCTACCAACTGAGCTAACCGCCCAAAACAAGGCTACTTATTACATCAACACTTAAATAATGTAAATTAATTATTATTGAATACTAGCTTGAGATTTTTCGTCTTTTTTAGATATATCGACCTCAACCCACTCTGTAGGTTTAAGTTCTTTTGTCAAAGCTATTTTTATAACCTGATCAGCATATTCAACTGGAGTGATCTTAATATCGTCTATAATTTTCTTAGGCATATCCACTAAATCTTTTTCATTCTCTTTAGGAATTAAAACTTCTTTTATTCCAGCTCTGTGTGCTGCTAATAATTTTTCTTTCAAACCACCAATTGGTAATACTTGACCTGTTAAAGTTACTTCACCAGTCATAGCAACATCTCTTCGTACAGGAATGTTGGTAATTGACGAGACAATCGATGTTACCATTCCAATACCAGCAGATGGGCCATCTTTTGGTGTTGCTCCTTCAGGAACATGAATATGAAAATCTTTTTTCTCAAAAATAGGTGGAATAATTCCATACTCTAAACATTTTGATCTTACAAAAGATTTTGCGGCCTTAACCGACTCCTGCATTACGTCCCCTAATTTACCAGTGATTTGCATTCTCCCTTTACCAGGCATTGTAACGGTTTCAATTTTTAAAATTTCTCCACCATACTCAGTCCAAGCAAGTCCTGTTACTATACCTACTCTATTTTCAGACTCTAATTCTCCAAACTTAAACTTAGGGACACCTAAAAAATCAGATAAATTTTTATTATTTATACCAACTTCTTTTTCTTCACCTGCAACAATTTTTTTAACGACTTTTCTTGCAAGTTTAGAAATTTCCCTTTCAAGATTTCTTACACCTGACTCTTTTGTATATCCTCTAATGACTTCTTTTATAATATCATCATCCAACTTCATTTCTTTTTCTTTGACGCCGTTATCTTTAATTTGTTTTGGTAATAAATACTTGTTTGCGATACTAATTTTTTCATCCTCGGTGTAACCCGCTAATCTAATAACCTCCATCCTATCTAATAAAGGAGGTAAAATGTTTAAGGTATTAGCAGTCGTTACAAACATCACATCAGATAAATCATAATCAACTTCTAAATAATGATCATTAAATGTTGTGTTCTGTTCGGGATCTAGAGCTTCTAATAATGCCGAAGATGGATCACCTCTATAATCATTTCCTATTTTATCTATTTCATCTAACAAAATTAATGGATTTTTAGTCCCTGCTTTTTTCATCATTTGAATAATTTTACCTGGAAGAGATCCAATATATGTTCTTCTGTGTCCACGTATTTCTGCTTCATCTCTCATTCCACCAACTGACATTCTAACAAATTCTCTATTTGTAGCTTTTGCAATTGATTTTCCTAATGAGGTTTTTCCAACACCTGGGGGTCCAACTAAACATAAAATTGGGCCTTTAATTTTTTCCATTCTTTTTTGAACAGCTAAAAATTCTATTATTCTCTCTTTAACCTTTTCTAATCCAAAGTGATCTTTATCAAGAATATCGAGAGCTTTCTTTAAATCTATATCTACCTCACTTTTTTTGTGCCAAGGAAGTTCTGTCATCCAATCTAAATAATTTCTCACAACTGTTGCCTCTGCTGACATTGGGCTCATATTTTTTAATTTTTTTAATTCTTGTAAGCACTTCTTCT
Organism: uncultured Pelagibacteraceae bacterium; assembly: GCA_902588315.1. Classification (GTDB taxonomy): domain Bacteria; phylum Pseudomonadota; class Alphaproteobacteria; order Pelagibacterales; family Pelagibacteraceae; genus Pelagibacter. The sequence goes on along the minus strand of CACIOP010000002.1, from coordinate 55,332 downwards.
CTACCTCTTTTGGCATCTTTGCTTTTGTTATTGCTTTGTTCAAGCTGGTTGTTTCATCTTTTCCATCTTCAATTTCACCAAGTTCTTTTTGAATAGCTTTTAGTTGCTCATTTAAATAATACTCTCTTTGTGTTTTTTCCATCTGGGTTTTGACTCTTCCCCTAATTCTTTTTTCAACACCAATAATACTTGTTTCATTTTCCATTATTTTAATAATAGCGTTTAATCTTTTCTTTACATCTACAGTTTCAAATATTTGTTGTTTTTCTGAAATGGTAGCTGTTATATGAGATGCAATATTATCTGCAATTTGTGAAGGGTCTTTTAATTGTTTAATTGTGTTTATGGTTTCATTGGAAATTTTTTTATTTATAGATGTTAATTTTTCTAATCTTCTTAAAGCTGTAGCAGCTAAAGGAAATAAATCTTCATCTTGAGGTGAAACATCGTTGTAGTGTGTGTAATCACATGTTATAAACTTTTCATTATCCTTAAAGTCTAAAATTTTTACTCTTTTAATACCTTCAACTAAAACTTTAACTGTTCCATCTGGTAATTTTAATAATTGCAAAATACTTCCTTCACAACCATACATAAATACATCTGTTTTTTTAGGATCATCAATTTCAGAATTTTTTTGAGTTACTAAAATAATTTTTTTATCTTTTTTCATCACTTCATTAAGTGCTGAAATAGATTTATCTCTACCTACAAATAGAGGGATTACCATGCTTGGAAAGACTACAATGTCTCTCAATGGGAGTAATGGCAGTGAAATTTTAACGTCCATATGAACAATATGGATATTATATTTTATAATGCAATAGGTATTTATTACTTATTAAGGATATTAAGCCGCTGTAGTCTTATTTGACTTGGATTTATTGTCACCTTTAGTATGAACTAAAATTGGTTGCGACTGACCTTTCGCTGCACCTGCATCAACTATAACTTCTTCAATATTATCTTGACTTGGAAGATCGTACATTGTTTTCAACAAAATATTTTCTAAAATTGATCTCAAACCTCTTGCTCCAGTTTTTTTGCTAATAGCTTTTTGCGCTATTTCTTTAAGAGCATTTTCTTTAAAAATTAGTTTTGCTCCATCTAACTTAAACAACTCTTGATATTGTTTTGTTAAAGAGTTTTTTGGTTCTTGTAATATTTTTATTAAAGATTTTTCATCTAAATCTTCAAGTGTTGCTATCATTGGAAGCCTTCCAATAAATTCTGGAATTAAACCAAATTTCAATAAATCTTCTGGCTCTAAACCTTTCATCCATTCACCAGTTTTCTTATCTTGTGTATTTTTTACATCTGCACCAAATCCAATTGAAGTACCTTTATCTCTTTGAGAAATTATTTTATCTAGTCCTGCAAACGCACCACCACAAATGAACAAAATATTTGTGGTATCTACTTGTAAAAATTCTTGCTGAGGATGTTTTCTACCACCCTGAGGAGGAACACTTGCAACAGTACCTTCCATTATTTTAAGAAGAGCTTGCTGAACACCTTCACCAGATACATCTCTTGTAATCGATGGGTTTTCAGATTTTCTACTTATTTTATCAACTTCATCAATATAAACTATACCTCTCTGAGCTTTTTCAACATTATAGTCAGATGCTTGTAATAATTTTAAAATAATATTTTCTACATCTTCTCCAACATAACCAGCTTCTGTTAAAGTGGTTGCGTCAGCCATTGTAAATGGAACGTCTAAAATTCTAGCAAGAGTTTGTGCTAACAATGTTTTTCCACAACCTGTAGGACCCACTAAAAGTATGTTGGATTTTGAAAGCTCAACATTTTTGCTTGTTTTGCTTTCATAATTTAATCTTTTGTAATGATTGTGCACTGCAACAGATAATACCTTCTTCGCATGAGCTTGCCCAATTACATAATCATCTAATACTGAACAAATTTCCTTTGGCGAAGGAAGACCATCTTGATGTTTTACAAAAGTGTCTTTACTTTCCTCTTTAATTATATCCATACATAGCTCAACACATTCATCACAGATGAATACAGTTGGACCAGCTATTAACTTTCTAACTTCATGTTGACTCTTGCCACAAAAAGAACAGTAAAGAATATTTTTATTATTTGTTGTCATTTTAATTTTTTATAACGAATCAATTTAACTACTTTATTATAGAAGACTCATACTAATCAAGTTTCGATTAATTATGACTCAATATATTGTGTATTAAGATCTTTTTTCTACTACTTCGTCAATGAGACCAAAAGATTGTGCGACATCTGCTGTCATAAAATTATCTCTCTCGAGAGCAGATTTTATTTCTTCAACACTTTTTCCAGTATGTTTTGAATAAATTTCATTAAGTCTTTTCTTTAGAGACAAAACTTCGTTAGCATGAATTTCAATATCAGTTGCCTGACCCTGAAAACCTGCGGACGGTTGATGAACCATTATTCTTGAATTTGGTAATGAAAATCTTTTTCCTTTTGTACCGGCAGCAAGCAAAAAAGAACCCATAGAAGCTGCTTGACCAATACATAAAGTAGAAATATCTGGTTTCACATATTGCATTGTATCATAAATACCAAGTCCTGCTGTAACCAAACCACCTGGACTATTGATGTATAAATAAATTTCTTTTTTTGGATCTTCAGCCTCTAAAAATAATAATTGAGCAGTAACTAACGATGCAACGTTGTCATTGATTTGACCTGTTAAAAAAATAATTCTTTCTTTTAACAATCTTGAGTAAATATCGTAAGCCCTTTCACCTTTGCTAGATTGTTCAACAACCATAGGCACAAGATTGCTCATATGTTCAGATAATTTTATTGTCATAAGTTGATTCGTTCTACTTATACAACTTGAGATTACTTTTTGCTAACTTTTTTTGTCTTTTTGGCTGCCGGCTTTGATTTTGCCTTTTTTGTTGTCGTTTTTTTTTCTTTCGCAGATGTTGTGTGTGATTTTTTCTTAGTTTCTTTTTTTTCTTCTATATGGCTATGATCATGCTTATGCGCTTCTTTTAAGATTTTCTCAGCTTCTTCTTTTGAAATTTCTTTCTTATTTGGTTTACCTTTTTCTTTAATTGAATTTAAAATTTTCTCTTCATATACGGTCCCTCTTAAACTCGCTAATGCAGATGGATTTTTTTGATAAAAATCCATAACCATTTTTTCTTGGCCAGGCATCATTCTTAATTGTTTTTGTACTTCTGCCTGAATTTCTTGTTCTGTTACTTTTATTTGATTTTTCTCACCAAACTCATTTAAAATTAATCCAGTTTTAATTCTTGTTTTTGCTTTTTCTTCAAAATTTTTTTTATTTTTCTTAGCTTCTTCTTCTTGCATACCTTGAGAAAGAATTTTCACTTCTTCTTCAACTAAATTTTTGGGAACTTCGTCTACTTTAATTTTCTCTATTTCTTTTAAAATTTGATTTTTAGATAATTGATCTAGAGAGTTTTTATATTCATCATTAATTTGTTTTGAGATTAGTGTTTTTAAATCTTTTAAATCTTTTGCACCTAAATTTTTTGCAAAATCATCATCAATTTTTACCTCTTCTGACTGCTTAACACTTAAAATTTTACAATTAAATTTAGCTTTTTTATTTACTAATTCTTTTTCTGGAAAGTTTTCTGGCAAAGTTGCTTCTACAATTTTTTCATCATTTTTCTTAACTCCAATCAATTGATCGTCAAAACCTTTTAAAAATAAATCTTTACCTAGAGTTAGCTGGGTATTCTTTCCTTCACTTCCTTTAAAATCCTTACCATCAACTGTTGCTTTATAATCTAAAGAAACTAAATCACCTTTTTTGGCTTTTGTATCAGCGCTTACTTCTTTAAAATTAGGTTGGTTTTTGGCTATTTCTTTAATTCTTTTATCTGTTTCACTATCATCAATTTTTACAGTGTATTCGTCAAATTTAATATTTTCTAAAGATTTTATTTCTACTTTTGGTAATTCCGTTACTGATAAAATATACTCAAGATCTTTGTCTTCACCATAAGTTTTTAAATCGAGCTTTGGTTGACCAGCTGGTTTAATTTTATTTTCTTCTAGTGCTTTAGTTGATGTTTCTTTTAAAACTTTATCTAAAACTTCTCCAAAAACTGCTTTACCAAATTGTCTTTTTAAAATTTCTTTTGGAACTTTGCCTGGTCTAAATCCTTTAAGGTTTACAGTACTTTTAATCTCTTCATATTTTTCATCCATGTAAGAGTTCATTGTCTCTTTATCGATAAAAATTTTAAGATCTTTATTTAAACCTTTTTTATTTTCTACTGTAACTTTCATAATATCTTAATGGTAGGGCGAAAAGGACTCGAACCTTCACATGTTGCCATATTGGTTCCTAAGACCAACGCGTCTACCAATTCCGCCATCGCCCCACAAATTACGAGGTTTTATATATTATTGAAACTATTTGTCCAATGACAATTGTTAAAAAATTATCTATTTATCTAATAAAATTTATACTAATTTATAAAAAATGATTATTTCACCATGTATAAGTATTTGTAAAACTGATCCATCAACAGGCTATTGTTATGGCTGTGGAAGAAGTAATGAGGAAAAAAGACTTTGGAAACTGGAAGAAACAACTGATGATTGGAAAAAAGAAAATATAATTCAAATTGAAAAAAGGCTTACTGGTTGGCAGCTTGAGAGTTTTAAAGAATCGTACTCTTATAAAATCAAGAATGGCATGTCACTTTTTAAGAAAAACTTAATCAAAGATTGATAAAATATGAGTAAAGTTAAAATTGTAAGTATTATCTATGCTATAGGGATAATTATTGGCGCTTTATTCTTTGATGTTTGGGGAGCAGATACAACCCCATTAAAAACATTGTCTGTATTTGCTTGGACTGTAATATTTATTATAGCTTTATTTTTTGTTGACAAAAATGAGAGAAAATAAGTTTTTAATATTTTTTTTATCATTTTTTTTTATATCCTTTAATTCTCACTCAGAAATAATTGTTTTGAGTAAATGTGATCATAAAGAGGACGGTTTTTTAAAAAATGAATATATTTTAAATCTCAATGAACTAATTATGACACGTAATTACGTTTATAATGAAAAAACTTATCAAAAATATAAAATCACTGATTTAAGCGTAAAAAAGAAAAACTCCTATGTGAGAAATATTTATGAGGAAAATGGAAAAATACTTACATTAAAACATGGGTATCCTCAGTTTTATACTCAAATTTTATTTGAAAAAGATAAACCAGAAGTATTTGTTAAGGCTGTTTTGAATGATGTCGAAAGTTTATCTAAAATCTCTGATTGTAAAAAAATAGAGAAATTTGATCAAGAAAGTTAGTTTTTATTTTTTTTTTCTTCTTTGTTTTTAGTAATAAATTTTTTTTTAAATTCAAATCTACTATTTGTAATATTTGAACGATGCTTTGCATATGCTTGTTTTTGTGCTTGTCTCATTGCTCTTTTAGATGACATGATAATTTACTTTAATATTCAATTTCTAAAGTATCAATAACTTTTAAACTTTTATCCGAAACAACAATCTCTCCAGATGATGGTGCATAATTTAAAATTTCAGAAATCACTACATAATGTGTAACAAAAACTAAATTTTGATCTTTGTCCCAAGTACTAATAAATTTATCAAAATCAATAATTTGCTTTTTTCTATTATTGGCAAATTTTGTGCTAAAAAATGAATTTAGAAAATTTTTAGTTTCATATTCTTTAAATGCAATAGATGCTGTTTCTTTACATCGACACCATTCACTAGAATAAACTTTTCCAATTGAAATTTTATTTTTCTTAAAAAAATTGCCAATTTTTTGTGATTGAACTCTACCACTATCACTTAAATTTCTTTGAGTTGTACAATCTTTAATATCGAAATTATCTGGATCGCCGCCACCAGGGGCATAAGCATGTCTTATGAAAATTAATTTTCCACCCTTTTGCAATTCATCAATAAAAGTTTTTTTTGAATCTGCTTTAACTGAGGGATTAATGCATATAAATATTATGACTAAATAATTTAAAATTTTCATTTATGAATATTAAAATAGATAGTTTAAATAAAACAATTCTTAAATGTAAAAAATGTCCAAGGCTTGTTAATTTTGTGAAAAAAATTTCAACAGAAAAAAGGAAGCAAAACATAAATGAAACTTACTGGGGAAAACCAGTTACAGGTTTTGGCGAAATTGATGCAAAAATTTTAATAATTGGATTGGCCCCAGCAGCACATGGAGGCATACGAACAGGAAGAGCATTCACAGGTGATAAATCTGGAGATTTTTTATTTAAATGTTTATTTAAAGCTAAAATTTCAAACCAACCAAATTCAGAAAATCTAAATGATGGTCTCAAATTAAAATCGACATATATAACTAATATTTTAAAATGTGTTCCTCCTGGAGACAAACCTAAAATAGAAGAGCTTAATAATTGTTCAAAATACTTTGATAGCGAGATTTATAATTTAAAAAAATTAAAAACTATTATTGCATTAGGAAAAGTCGCATTTGATAATTGTGTTAAATTTTATAAAAAAAAATACAATTTAAAAGAAAAGATAAAATTTATTCATGGAAAATCCTATTTACTTCCAGGAAATATTAAATTAATTGCCTGTTACCACCCTAGCCCCAGAAATGTAAATACTAAGCTTGTATCTGAAAGAATGATTGTAGATTTATTTAAAAAAGCTAGAAAAATAACTATGAACTTAAAGTATAAGGTTTAAATTCTGATAAAATTTTTTCTGGAATTTTAACTGGTTTGAATTTTTCGTTTATAAATACTAGATGAATTTTAGCTTCTACAATCAATTCCTCATCTTTAAATATTGATTGATTCATTAAAAAAGAAGTTTTTGAAATAGATTCAACAAAAGATTTAATTTGTAAATAATCTTCTAGATATGCAGATTTTTTATATTCAATATTGCACGATTTAACAATGATTAGAGCACCAAAATCATTTTTTATTTTTGTATTGCTTAATCCAATAGTTGATAACGCTTCAGTTCTAGCTCTTTCTAAATATTTTAAATAATTAGCATAGTACACGACTCCACCAGCGTCTGTATCCTCATAATACACTTTAACATTATGAGTAAAGTTTTTATGCATAAGTTAATAATATCAAATAAATAAAAATTTAATAGAAACTAAGATAGAATATCTAAGATGAAAATTTACATAATTTGGTTAATTGGTGTAATTTTATGGAACTTTGGATTTCCAAATGCAATTCCAATCGCTGATGTTATTGCAGCTATTTTATTATCGTTTTTAAGTATTGGATTAAAAAAGTATTTAAAATGGTAATTAATCTGCTGAAAAATAAATATTCTGAAAATAAGAAATTGATTTCATTTTAGAATTATCAGTATCTGCCATTATAGCTAAGCCATCTAATTCATTTACATCTAAATCATGAAATTTTTTAAAATCTTCCTTAACATTGGCTTTTACTGTTACCCATTCATTTAAATTGTCTTTAGTAGTTGCTAATACATTGTCTATAGATTTTTTTGTATAAGGACTGGGTCTATTTTCACCAACTTCACTATTACTTGAAAAAACATAATTAATTGCTCTATTTGACAAAGGTGTAGCTCCAGTTTTTTTAATCGCAAAAACTCGGGCGGCATAATCATGACCTTTTTTCGTATTCTCTTTAATTCCACGAAGGTCTTTCTCAATTTTCCATGTAATATTGATAAAAGGTGTTTTATTTAGGTCAATTTTGATCTCTTTTCCTAGGCCTGAAGCAGCATTATCTGCTACGGCTTTTAAATAATTACCATTTTCATTTGATCCAACAGTATATAAAGTCTTGTTATCTGCTCCTCTTACTTTACGGATCTCAAGCGCTGATAGTTCTTTTTCAGTAAATTCAAAAACTTTTACAGTTTCTGCATGTGCAGAGCTAAGAAAGATTAATGATGTAATAAAAATATAAAAAATTTTTAACATGTTCTTCTTATAGATAGATTATTTATAAATTCAATATTCAGTCACAATTTCAACATTCTAAATTCAAAATTGATTGTTAAATTAGCTATATGAAAATAATTTCTGTGTTTGTTCTTCTTGTATATTGGTCAATAATGATCACAGCACCAGTTATGGGTAAAAATTCTATTAAAAATCAAAATAATGATCAAAAAATAGTTTCAAATTTTTGAGACTAATATGTAGATCTACCACCACTGATATCAAATACCGCAGCTGTAGAAAAAGTATTTTCTTGTGAAGAAAGCCAGCAAACTAGTGAGGTAAATTCATGTATTTCAAGAAATCTTCCTCTTGGCACCTTTGACAGCATTCTTTGTACATGCTCTTTACTCATTTGATCTAAAATTCTAGTTTTAGCACCTGCTGGGGTGACAGCGTTTACAGCTATATCTTTGTCAGCTAATTCTTTACCCAAAGCTTTTGTCAACCCAATTGCGCCAGCTTTTCCTGAGCTATACGCGCTTGCATTTGCATTACCATCTTTGCCTGCAACGGAAGCAACATTAACAATTCTTCCATAGTTGTTTTTAATCATATTTGGGACAATTGCTCGGCAGCAGTTGAAAGTACCCATTAAATTTATCTGGACTATTTTATTCCACATATCGACATCATACTCCCATAAAGGACCTGTAGGACCTGTTATCCCGGCATTATTGATTAAAATATCTATATTTGATTTTGAAGTTATGTCAGCAACGTTTTTCTCTACATCTTGATAATTTGATATATCAACTACATTGTAAAATAAGTTAGGGTTTTTTACTTCATCAAATGCTGATTTAAGAAGCTTTTCATCTATATCCCATATAAACACTTTAGCACCAGACTCTAAAAATCTTTTTGCAACATCTAAACCAAACCCTTGAGCTCCACCAGTAACTACAGCTGTTCTATTTTTAAAATCAAATGTGTGCATTAAAAATTATTTTTTTGCTAACAAGTAGTATGTTATCCAGGCAACAAATGCACCTATTATCCAAGCATAAGATTGTAAAAACATTAAATTAGTATTCCAAATTGTTGACGCTGAAAAAATAAATCCTAATATTAAAGAATAAACACCTTTTATATGCCAACCACCTGAATAATAATAAGCACTCTCTTTGTCTATAGAATATAGATCTTTATTGCTTAATTCTTGATTTTTAATTAAATAATAATCAGCTGCCATTACTCCAAATAAAGGACCAAAGAAAGCACCAAAAGTATCAACAAATGATAAAATTCCTATTTGGCTCAATATAGTCAGCCAGAAGATTGCGATCAACAAACCAAAAAAGGCAATTAAATAACTAGCACTTTTTAAGGTTAATATTGAGGGAGCAAAATTTATTAGAGAGTATTGAGATGGGATGAAATTAGCAACTAAATTTGTAGAAGCTGAAGCAATTATAATAAAAAATAGGACAATTATTGTTATTTGTATGTTGTCAAACTTACCAACTATATCTGTTGGATTAGTAAAAATTCTATCTATATCTGAAAATTTTTGATTAAGGAAAACATCAGAACCTATAACTATAAATACTGAAAAAAAAGAAAAAATAATTAAATTCAAAATTAAACTTAAGTTTCCTTTTTTTAATTCTTTCTCATTTTTTACATATCTAGAAAAATCACCAAAACTAATTATTAAAATTGAAAAATATGCAAATATTGTTCCTGCAACAGTCAATAAAGGTGCTAAATTATCAACATCTAAAAAATTATTGAAATTGAAAATATTTGAAAATGCTTCGGTAGTTATTTTTACATCACTTAATAAAACAACAAAGAAAAAAATCAACAAACCAGCATAGACTGCCATTGCTGAAAAATTAATTATTTTCTTATTATACTGCATCCCAATAGTAAAAAACAAAGTCTGTAAAATAATTGTGATTATTATTGCAGACCAATCAATAATGTTCATCCCAAAATAATAAAAAATAAATATTTCCTGCTGTAATAAAGAATTATCTACAGAAAAAATTGCTATTCTAATTAAGTAAACTAAAATTTTAGATAAAAAATAAGTTTGAATTCCAAATAAAAATATTCCAACTAAACTTCTGATTAACCCAAAAAATTTAGCACCATTAAATCCTAGTGAGGATCTAAGCAATACTGCAAATGGTAAACCAAATTTTTGGGAGGGTTTTCCAATAATATTTGAAAATAAATAAACAAAAAAAGATCCCAATATTATTCCAAAAAAAACTACAAATATATTTAAACTATACATTAGGTATAAAGAAGATATTAATGAAAAACCAATTACACTCTGTACATTTGCTCCCCAAAAACAAAATAGATCTTTCCAATTCCAAGTTTTATAATTTGGATTAACTGTGACTAAATCCCAATTAGAAAGAGAGTATTTTACTTTTGGCTGATTCACTAAATTTATTTTAAACTAATAAATTCTACTGTCCATATAAGAGAGTTGGTAACCATAGGGCAATCTGAGGAAATATAATTATTAAAATTAAACCTATTACTTGTAGAACCATAAATTGCATCATTCCGTAATAAATATCTTTTAAATCCCACTCTGGAACTACACCTTTTAAAAAATATGCTGATAATGCTACGGGTGGAGATAGCCAGGCGGTCTGGAGATTGACTGCAACTAGAATTGCAAACCAAGTTAAATTGAAACCTAATGCTTCAACCAAAGGTAAAATTATTGGTACAATGATCATCACAATTGGAACCCATTCTAATGGCCAGCCTAACAAAAATATTGCTACCATTACAATTGCTAGAATGAAATATTTATTCATCTCTAACCCTAATAAAAATTCTGTTAACAAAGTAGGTGTTCCTAATCTCGCAAAGACAGCACCAAAAAAGTTTGAAGCAGCAACTAAAACCATAATTAAAGCTGTAATTTCTAAAGTTTTAACAAGTGCTTCTTGAAGCTTTGATAAAGTTAATTTTTTATATGCTAATGAAAGTAATAATGCTCCCATTGCACCACAACCAGCTGCTTCTGTTGGGGTTGCAAAGCCAAATAAAATACTCCCTAATGCAGCAAAAACTAGAGCTGCAGGAGGAACTAAACCTAAAAAGAACTCAATCCAAACCTCTTTCATGCTTGCTGATCTCATTTCTTCAGGAATTACAGGTCCTAACTTAGGATTAATCATACATCTAATCGTTGTGTAACCCGCGTATAAACCTGCTAAAAGAATTCCTGGAATAATAGCAGCTGCAAATAAGTCAATTACAGGTATCTCCATTATTGGACCCATTACAACAAGCATAATACTTGGTGGTATTAAAATTCCTAAAGTTCCTCCGGCAGTAATTGTACCTGCCGCAAGTCTTACATCATAGCCCGACCTATTCATTGATTTTGCAGCCATAATTCCAAGAATAGTAACTGATGCACCAACAATTCCCGTTGCTGCAGCAAAAATAACTGAGACAAATAAAACTGCATAATACAAAGAACCTCTTACTTTAGCTAACATCATTTGGAATGAAGAAAACAATCTTTCCATTAATCCTGCTTGTTCCATCATAATTCCCATAAAGACAAAGAGCGGGACAGCGGCGAGAGTTTGTTCGGTCATAACCATCGAGAACTGGAGGGTCATTAAATAAAAGACTAATTTTCCAAATCCCAAGTATCCAAAAACAAAGCCTAAGAATATCAAAGTAAATGAAATAGGAAATCCTACAAATATTGCAAAAAGCATTACACCAACTAAAATAAATCCTAAAATGGCTGGATCAATTAATTCTGCTATCATTTATCTTCTCCTGGCCATTTTCCTCTTGTTGCAGCCCAATAACTTTTAAACAATTCTGAAATCCCTTGAATAAGTAAAAACACTATTCCTATCAATAAACAGGTTTTAATTGGCCACATATATGGCATCCAAGTTGTATCCATTCCTCTTTCGCCTCTTTGAATTGACTCACCTACATAACCAATCGTCATATAAAGAAACACTAATAAGCCTGGAAAATAAAATAAAATATATAACCAAAAATCAATAGTGCCTTGATTCTTAGTTTTAAAATTTCTGTATAAAAAATCTGCTCTAATGTGAACTCCTTTTGAAAGTGCATACCCAGCACCAAGCATAAAAAGTGCCCCATATAAAAATCTACTTATATCGTAAGCCCAAATTGTTGGGGAATGAAATAATTTTCTAGCAAAGACCTCGTAAGTCATTGCAAGAATTAATGGCATTAATATCCAACAAACAACATTGCCAACCCATTTGCTAAATTTATCGATATTTACAATTGAACTTGCCATCCATGACGGCATATCACTTGGCATTTTTCCAGAACCACCTCGCCTTTCGGCAATCATTTCATCTGAAATATCTAGTTTACCTGGTTCTTCTGCCATAAAATTTTATATAAAAAAATTAGAGCGGACTATTAAGTCCGCTCTAACGTAAAGATTATTTAATGATTACTTTAATGTTGCTGCGTGAGCCATTCCTAGCTTCGCATTAGACATTTGAGCACCACTCCAGAAAGGAACTGCTATATCAGCAAATTCTTTCATAGAGTCCCAAACTTCAGCAAAGAACGCATTTTTAGCTGCGTTTGTTTCCAAACTTTTCTTAGCAGCTGCCATGTATTCTGTGAAGTAATCAGAAGGAGTATCTTCTAATTTTACACCATGAACTTCTGTAAGCTCTTTTAAAGCTTTTCCGTTTTCATAGATTCTGTAACTTAGAGATTTCGCTAGAGATGCATTTGCTGCAACTTCTAGAGACTTCTTCTCATGAGCACTCATAGCTTCATATGTTTTTCCAGTAATATAAAAGTCAGCATTTACGACTACTTGGTGTAAACCTTGTAGGTAGTAGTGCTTTAATACTTTTTGGAAACCAAACGTTAAGTCTGGTTTTGGACAACACCATTCAGCAGCATCAATAGTTCCTGCTTCTAAAGCTGGTAGAATATCTCCACCACCCATAGCAACAGATGCTATACCGATGTCTTTATAGGTTTGTCCTGGAATTCCTGGAGGAGTTCTAAATTTATATTTTCTAAAATCAGCCATATCTTTAATTGGTTTTGGAAACCAACCTAAAGCTTCAGGACCAACTGGTTGAATCATAAATCCTTTAATATCTCTTCCCATTTCTTTCCATAGTCTGTCGTATAGCTCTTTTCCTCCACCATACTGAAACCATGATAAGAATGCGATGTTGTCAATACCAACACCACCACCTGCTACTGGCGAACCAAATAACATAGCGGCAGGGTGATCACCTGACCAATAGTGTGTCCAAGCAAATCCACAGTCGATAAGTCCTTTATCAACAGCATCTAAAGTTTCTTTTACACCAACAACTGCTCCTGCAGGCATAATTTCAAACTTAAGAGATCCGCCTGTCAAAGTTGTAACAGTGTCAGTAAAGTCTTTTAACATTTTAACTTCATCAGCCTTAGTGTTAAGAACTGTCTGACATTTAAGTGTTTTCGCAGCATTAGCATTTGAAATAAACCCAAATACCATTGCAACTGCAAATAACATTGAAATGATTTTTTTCATTTGTTTCCCTCTCTATATTTTTAAAAACAAAAGCTTGTCAAAGAATGAAATCTAAAACAAGTGTTAATATTGGATTATTTTAATTTTTTTGTGTACAGAAATGTTACAAATAAAAAATTTTAATTTATAAGAGTTCTAAGTAATGGATAATTTTGATTATATTATAATTGGTGCTGGATCAGCTGGATGTGTTCTTGCTAACAGAATTTCATCTAATCCTAAAAATAAAGTCTTACTTTTAGAGGCAGGGGGTAAGGATACTAATCCATGGATACATATTCCTGGAGGGTATTTCAAAACAATGCATAATCCTGAGACCGATTGGTGTTTTAACACAGAAGAAGAACCTTTCTGTGATAATAGAAAAATGACTTACCCAAGAGGAAAAACACTTGGAGGAAGTTCTTCTATTAATGGAATGCTTTATATTCGAGGGCAATCTAATGATTATAATTATTGGAGACAATTAGGAAATGTTGGCTGGTCATGGGATGATGTGCTTCCTTATTTTAAAAAATCTGAAGATTTCCAGTTTGGAAAAAATGAATTTCACGGTTCTGGTGGACCTTTAAAGGTAGAAAAAATTAGATCTACATTCAAAGTTTTAGACTTGTTTTTAGAAGCTGCAGAGGAATTTGGATATAAAAAAACTGATGATTTTAATAACGGTGATAATGAGGGAATGGGATATTTCCCTTTAACAGTAAAAAATGGTTTTAGATGTAGCACAGCAGTTGGTTATTTGAATCCAGTAAAAAGTAGAAGTAATTTAAAAATTATAACTAAGGCTCATATCAAAAATATTGAATTTGAAAATAAAATTGCAAAAAAAGTTAATTTTTGGACTGGTGATAAATTAAATACTGTTGAGGCAAATAGCGAAATAATTTTAAGCGCTGGTACTATTGGATCTCCACATATTCTTCAAGCCTCAGGTTTAGGGCCAGCAAAATTATTAAAAGATAACGGTATTAAAGTATTAATGGAAAATAAAAATATTGGCCAAAACTTAACTGACCATCTAATGTTAAGACCTGTATATAAGATAAAAAATTTAGAAACATTAAATGATATTTATTATAGTTTTACTAAAAAAATATTTACTGGATTAAAATTTTTCTTAACACGAACTGGTCCTCTTACAGTTGGTGCTAGTTATTTGTGTGGTTTTGTTAAGAGTGATCCACATTTAGAAACACCTAACTTACAATTTCATGTTTCTCCTGCTAGTACAGATCTCTTAGGAAAATCATCTTTACACAAATTTCCTGCTTTTACTCCAACCATTACCAATGTAAGACCTACTAGCAGAGGATCTATTGAACTTAAATCATCAGATACAAGAATTCCTCCGATGATTAAAATGAATTATCTATCTACAAATGAAGATAGAGAAATAGCAGGAAAGTCTCTTAAAATAGTAAGAAAAATAGTTATGGAGTCCAAAGCCTATAAAGATTATGGACCAGAAGAACTAAGACCAGGTATAAATATTACTGACAATGAGCAGTTAGCTGTTGAAGCGGGAAAATATGCTAATACTATTTTTCATCCTGTCAGTACATGTAGGATGGGAAAAGATGAAAATGCTGTTGTGTCTGATCAATTAAAAGTTCATGGAATTAAAAACCTAAGAGTGATAGATGCATCTGTAATGCCATATATCACTTCTGGAAATACTAATGCACCTACTATTATGATTGCAGAAAAAGGTGCTGACATGATACTACAGCAGTAATGTTTGCAGAATTTTTTACACCTGAACAAATAGCAATATTAACTCAAATTATTCTTATTGATTTAGTTTTAGCTGGAGACAATGCAATTATAATTGGAATGGTCGCATCTAAATTTCCACCTGAACAAAGAAAAAAAGTTATTTTCTGGGGAATTGGTGGCGCTGTTATTTTAAGAATTATTTTAACATTGCTTACTGCATATCTTTTACAAATTACAGGTTTACGGTTAATAGGTGGATTGCTGCTCCTTTATATTGTTTACAAACTTTATGTGGATGTAATAAAAGGCTCGGAGACCGAAGAAGACATTAAAGTAGATAGCTCTAGTTTTTTAAAGGCTATTTGGACTGTTCTATTAGCTGATTTTACAATGAGTTTAGATAATGTTCTGGGTGTGGCAGGTGCAGCTGGTGAACATTATGGACTACTTGTATTTGGATTAGTTTTATCAATAGTTTTAATGGCAACTGCAGCAACTTTAATTTCTGGATGGATTAAAAAATATAGATGGATAGCTTGGCTTGGATTGTTAGCCATTTTAATTGTAGCAGTTGAGTTGATTTACACAGATATTAAAATATTATTCTTTTAATGTATCTTCAAAAAATAAATCTTAAAAATAAATACGCCTTAGTTACTGGTGCAGGCAAAGGACTTGGAAGAGCTTGTTCTATTGCACTAGCTGAAGCAGGTGCAACTATTATAGCTTTAAGCAGAACTCCTTCAGATCTAAATAAACTAGAAAAGGATATTAAAAAAGTTAAGGGGAAAATTATTAAAGTTTCCTGCGATGTAATGAACTACGAAGATTTAAAACAAAAATTAGAAAAGATTAAAATTATTGATGTGTTAGTAAATAATGCTGGAACTAATATTCCAGAGCCCTTTGAAAAAATTAAACAAAAAAGCATGAATTATCTTGTGGATTTAAATCTAAAGGCAGCATTTAACGTGGCACAACTTGTTGTAAAAAAAATGCTTAAAAATAAAAAAAGACCTGGATCAATTATAAATATGTCATCACAGCTCGGTCATGTGGGTATGGGAGGAAGAAATGTATACAACATGACAAAATTTGGTATTGAGGGACTGACGAAAGGAATGGGGGTAGAGTTGGCTAAAAAAAATATCAGAGTTAACACAGTAGCGCCTACTTTTGTTGAAACGCCTATGGTTAAAAATTTTTTTAAAAACAAAAAATTTAAAAAATTAGCACTTGGTAATATTCCTATGGGAAAAGCGGCCACTGAAAGTGATGTAGCTACAACAGTATGTTTTTTGGCTTCATCAGCATCTTCAATGATAACTGGAACGTCAATAATTATAGATGGTGGATGGACAGCTCAATAATCTATAGACTTTTTTTTGTTTTTTTAATTTTTATATCACCAGTTAAAGCTATTGAATTCCAAGGTTTATTTCTACAAGGTCATTTTATACTAGGTAAAACAGATCCTGACGCTAAAATTTTGATTGGAAAAAAAGAGGTAAAAGTTTCAAAAGATGGTTTTTTTGTTTTTGGAATAGATCGAGATCAAAAATACGACCTAACATTTACAAAAATAATTAATGAAAAAAAATCAATAACAACAAAAAAAGTTTTAAAAAGAAAATATAATATACAGAGAATAGACGGTTTAGAAGAAAGTAAAGTCACCCCGCCTGAGTCTGTTTATAAAAGAATTAAAAAAGAAAATAATGCAATTGGAGAAGCGAGAGCAATAAATTCGGATCTACAATTTTTTAAAGAAAAATTTATAATGCCAGTTGAAGGTATAATCAGCGGTGTTTATGGTAGTCAAAGAATTTTAAATGGTAAACCAAGATGGCCTCACTATGGAATAGATATTGCAGCCAAACAAGGAACAATGATTAAATCTTCTGGTTCGGGTGTTGTTACTATGGCTGAAGATGATCTATATTATACCGGAGGTACAGTTATAATGGACCATGGTCACGGAATATCAACAATATATTCTCATTTAGAAAATGTATTAGTCTCAGCTGGTGATCAAATTAATCAAGGAGATATAATTGGAACTGTAGGATCAACAGGAAGATCAACTGGACCTCATCTAGATTTTAGAATTAATTGGTTTCAAACTAGATTAGATCCAATGTCTGTATTAAGTAATTAAATTTAAAACAGATGAATTATAAATCAAAAGAAACAAGAGGTATAATTTTTGCAATCTTAGCTTATTTTTCTTTTTCAATTCTAGATGCAATTCAAAAAAGTGCAGTATTATACTATTCAGTATTTCAACTATTGTTTATAAAATATACTTTTGTATTCCTATTAAGTATTTTAGAAGCTAGAAGATCAAAGAATATTTCTTTTTATAGATCTAATAATTTAAAACTTCAAATTATTAGAAGCTTATTATCTATTTTAGAGTCTGGTTGTTTTGTTTTATCTTTTAAATATTTATCTTTAGCAAATGCTCATAGTATTGGGGCGCTAGCACCAATATTAGTTGTCGTATTATCTGTATTTATTTTAAATGAGAGTGTTTCGATTAAAACATGGGTGGCAATCTTTATTGGGTTTATTGGTGTGCTAGTAATTATGAGACCAGGTTCAGATGTTTTTAGTGTAAAATCTTTTATCCCATTAATAGCAGCCTTTTTTTTAGGACTTTACCAAATAGCTACAAAAAAAATGACTTATTATGATGCTCCCGAAGTATCATTATTCTACTCCTCTGTAGTTGGAATTTTTATAACCTCAGTTATGGCATTTTATTTTTGGCAACCAATGAATTTAAAATCTTTGAATTTTTTTTTACCTATTGGTCTATTTTTTTCATTAGGTATTTACTTTCAAATATTAGCACTTGATAATGCAAGAGCAAGTATAGTTCAACCATTTCATTATACTCTAATTTTTTGGGCAATAATCTTTGGATTTTTTTTTTATGGCGATATTCCTGATTTATTAACAATTATTGGCGCAATAATAATTACAGCTTCTGGAATATTTGTTATTAATCATGCTAAAAGAAAATAAGTTAATAATTATGTGAAAAAAATGCTTATAAAAAAGAGTACAAACAAATTTATTAAAAAAGGTTTTTATAAATGATAACTTTTATTTTCAACTCATTAATTAAACTAATTGCCTTATTAATTATATTATTTGATAAAGTTTTTAGAATACTTTTTAAAAAAAATAATTTTTTACCAAAAATTCATGATATTTTAGAAACTAAACAATATTATACAAACACAATAAATAATAAAAAAATTAAATTTTTTTGTCCATCATATAAGACAATAGCAAGAGTTGAGACTTTACACTATAAGGAGATTGAAACTTTAAATTGGATTAATAATTTTAAAGAAAATGAAAATAACGAAATTATTTTTTGGGATATTGGATCAAATATAGGTATTTTCTCAATATACGCGGCTGTAATGTTTAATAATATTGAAATAATATCTTTTGAACCATCCACATCTAATACAAGAGTATTAAGTAGAAACGTGTCTATAAATAATTTAAGTAAAAAAATAAAAATTTTACCTTTTGCTCTATCAGATAAACCAAATATTATTTCAGAATTAAATGAAACAATATTTAGTGAAGGTAGCTCAAAATCATCTTATCATCACAAAATTAATGCTTATGGAAAAGAATTGCCTGAAAGTGAAATTAGCAATAAATATAGTATTTTTGGAACAACCACAGATGATTTAATTAAATCAAAATTATTAAAGTTACCTAATTATATAAAAATAGATGTCGATGGAATTGAGCATTTAATTTTAAAAGGCTCAAGCAATTTGTTAAAAAATGCATTTTTAAAACAAGTGCTAGTAGAAATGTCCCCATCTTTTACAGAACAATTTAAAGAAATTGAAAATATATTTAATGAAAATGGATTTAGTAAAATACTATTTACAAATTCACAATTAATTAGAAACAAGGATTATAAATTAAAAAAAACAGATACACTAAATGCAATATTTAGCAGATAAATTTTATAAGTCAGATGAAGCTTTTAGCCTTTCATAAATTAATCTAATTTTTATTCCTAAATCTAAAAATGGTTTAGGTGGTAAAATAGTTGGTAAATTTCTTCCTTCTATAATTTCAATTTCTCTAGAAGATTCATTGCAAGCTTTTAACGCAATTTGTTCACCAAAAAGTGTTCCGACACCTATACCAGAGCCATTATAACATCCAGCAACAAAAATATTCTTACTTATTTTTTCAAAAATTTGTGAACTATTTCTTGTTCTCGAAACAACACCAGACCAAGTAGACTTAATTAGGTCATCACCTAACTGAGGAAATCTTTTTTTAATTCCTATTTTATGAAAATTTAATCTCTTTTCTATATCTGAGTTTAACATTTTAAATGGATTGCGTAACTCAGCTGTATTTCTAATTAAAATTCTTCTATCCTTGGTCATTCTTATTGTTGCGCCCATAGGTCTTACTGGCAACACGCCCCATTCTTTAGGTTGACCAATAGCTTTAAACTCTTCATCTGTTAATGGTCTTGTCATACTCGCTGTTAAAGTTATTGGAAAATTATAATTTACTTTTAAACCTAATGATTTCAAAAAACCATTTGTGGCAAAAATAATTTTTTTTGTTTTTATTTTTCCGTTAATAAAATGGCAGATGATATAATCTTTAAATGAAAACCATTTAAATAAATTTGTGTTTTCAAATAATTCTACATTATTAGGTAAACAATTAACCATTGATCTAGCTAATTTACCAGGATGTATTAAAATTCCACCTTTTGTAAAAAGACCAATGTTGTAAAATTCAGTACCTAGTTTTTTAGATAATTGATTTTTATCTAACAAAGCATGATTAAATCCAAGTTTAGAGAGTATGTTTGAAAAGTTGTCTAAAATTTTTTTATCCTCAACTTTGGAGGATGCAAAATATTTTCCACATTCATTCCAATCACAATCCACTTGATGCTCTTTAATAAATTTTTTTACAACCCTTATTCCTAAATTATAAATATCAGATTTTTTTTTATATTTTTCTAATTCCTTGTTTGAAGTAAAACCATCATTAAGAGTCGTATCAACTAAGTAACCTGAATTTCTAGAGCTAGCACCTTCTCCTGCTTTTTGCGCATCTACTAATATAATTTTTTGATTTGGATTTAATTTAGCTAGCTTCCTTGCTGCAGACAATCCTGTGTAACCAGCGCCTACAATCAACCACTCACAATCTAAATCAGACGAAAGCGTTTTAATATTTTTTCTAGAAGATAAATCTTTAATCCATCCACAATTATTATCATTTACAACTTCCATAGAAGCAGATTACGATAATTGCTTATTATTATAAAGGTTTTAAGAATTTAAAGAAGGTTGCTTCTTCATATCCTCTTTTTTAATACCTGCTACTCTTACTGGTTTTTTCATAGCATCCCTTCTAAAAGGTTCACCAAGCTCTTGGTTAAGAATTACTTCAATAAAGGTTGTAATGCCTTTTTTTTGATCCTCACAAGATTGCTTGATTGCATTTGTGGTTTCTTCCATTGTTCTAACAGTTACACCTTTTAAGCCACATGCGTCAGCAACTTTAGCATAACTTAATTCTGGATCTAATTCTGTACCAACAAAGTTATTATCAAACCATAGTGTTGTATTTCTTTTTTCTGCTCCCCATTGATAATTTCTGAAAATTACCATTGTTATTGCAGGCCACTCTTCCCTAGCACATGAGCTCATTTCATTCATACTTATTCCAAAAGCACCATCTCCAGCAAATCCAATGACAGGAGTATCTGGACAACCAATCTTTGCTCCTAATATTGATGGGAAACCATAACCGCAAGGACCAAATAATCCTGGTGCTAAATATTTTCTTGGTTTTTCAAATGTTGGGTAAGCATTACCAATTGCACAATTGTTTCCAATATCACTTGATATAATTACATCATCAGGCATTCCTGCTTGAATTGCTCTCCAAGCTTGTCTTGGTGACATTCTGTCTGAATCTCTTTCTCTAGCTTCTTTATTCCAAACTGTTCCCTCATCATCATCTTCATGATCTAAACTTGAGAGCTTTTGTAACCAAGCTGATTTGGTTTGGTGAATTAAATCTTTTCTAGCTTGTCTATCAGTATCACCAGCATTTGAAGATAATTTTTCTAAAATTTGTTCAGCAACTAATTTTGCATCACCACTTATTCCTACAGTAACTTTTTTAGTTAAACCTATTCTGTCAGGATTAATATCAACTTGAATAATGTTTGCATTCTTTGGCCAATAATCAATTCCATAACCAGGTAAAGTAGAAAATGGATTTAATCTAGTTCCCAAAGCTAACACTACGTCAGCTTTTGAAATTAATTCCATTGCAGCTTTTGATCCATTGTATCCTAGGGGACCAACAGCTAATGGATGGCTTCCAGGGAAACTATCATTGTGTTGGTAACCTGAGCAAACAGGTGAGTCTAATTTTTCTGCAAGTTTTTTTGTAGCTTCAATAGCTCCGCCAATAACAACACCTGCTCCTGATAATATTACTGGAAACTTTGCTTTTGATAGCAAGTCAGCTGCTTTAGCTACAGCATCATTCCCTCCCCCTTGTCTTTCAAGTCTTACAATTGGAGGAAGATCGATATCAATTACTTGACACCAATAATCTCTTGGAACATTAATTTGTGCTGGCGCTGATCCTCTTATAGCTTTTTCTATAACTCTATTTAGTACCTCAGCCATTCTTGATGGATCTCTTACTTCTTCTTGATAACAAACCATGTCTTTAAATAAATTCATTTGCTCTACTTCTTGAAATCCACCTTGCCCCATTGTTTTGTTCGCTGCTTGCGGTGTAACTAATAAAAGAGGAGTGTGATTCCAATAAGCTGTTTTAATTGGTGTAACTAATCCGGTTATTCCAGGTCCATTCTGGGCAATAACCATTGACATTTTACCAGTAGCTCGTGTGTAACCATCAGCAATTAAACCACCATTTGTTTCATGAGCGACATCCCAGAAAGTAATACCTGCATCTGGAAATATATCTGAAATAGGCATAAAGGCTGAACCGATAATTCCAAACGCATGTTCAATACCGTGCATTTGTAAAACTTTTACAAAAGCTTCTTCTGTTGTCATTTTTGTCATAAAACTAGAACCTCTCTAAAGTGTAATTTTACTATTTATAAAATTCGTTTGTTAATTTGTGCGATTAATATATAAGTTTTTACGAATTTCAAACAAACAAATCGACACGATATGGCAACAGATATAATCATACATGACAAAAAAGACAACGTGGGAGTAGTTGTTATTGAAAAAATCACTCCCAAGCAAGACTGTGCTTGCTGGATAATGGAAGACGACAGTTCAACAAATATTCAATCCGTAGATGAAATACCTTTAGGTCATAAAATTGCAATGATTGACCTTAAAGAGGGTGATACTATTTTAAAGTATGGTCACGATATTGGTAAAGTTGTTAAATCAATCAAAAAAGGTGAGCATGTCCATGTTCACAATGTAAAAACAAAGAAGTGGTAATAGAATGGAAATCCCAAAAAGCTTTTTAGGTTATAAAAGAGAAAACGGCAGAGCCGGAACAAGAAATCATGTAATTATTTTGCCAGTTGATGATATTTCGAACGCATGTGCAGAGGCAGTTGCTAATAATATTAAAGGTACAATCGCTCTTCCTCATTCTTACGGAAGACTTCAGTTTGGTGCAGACTTAGAGCTTCATTTTAGAACAATGATAGGAACTGGATGTAATCCAAATGTTGCAGCAGTAATTGTAATTGGTATTGAACCGAAATGGACAAAAAAAATTGTAGATGGGATTGCTAAAACTGGAAAACCAGTTGAAGGATTTCATATTGAGCGTACAGGAGATATTGGCACGACAATGAAGGCTTCAAAAAAAGCACAAGAATTTGTGATGTGGGCTTCAGAAAAACAAAGAGAAGAGTGTCCTTTAAGTGATTTATGGATCTCTGTTAAGTGTGGAGAGTCTGATACTACTTCAGGACTAGCTGCAAACCCAACTGTTGGAAACCTAATGGACAAACTTGAACCATTAGGTGTTCACTTATGTTTTGGTGAAACCTCTGAATTAACTGGTGCAGAACAAGTTTGTGCAACTAGAGGGGCTACTAAAGAAGCTTCTGAAAAATTTATGAAAACTTGGAGCTCTTATAATGATTTTATTTTAAAAGAAGCGACAGATGATCTTTCTGAGAGTCAACCAACAGCTGGAAATATTGCTGGGGGACTTACAACAATTGAAGAAAAAGCTTTTGGTAATTTTCAAAAAATTGGAAATTGTAAATTTATTGATGTTCTTGAACCAGCAGAAGAGCCAACTAAAGGAAAAGGTTTGTATTTTATGGACACATCATCTGCTGCTGCAGAATGTGTGACTCTTCAAGCTGCTGCTGGTTTTAATATTCATTTATTCCCAACTGGACAAGGTAATATCGTTGGAAATCCAATTGAACCTGTTGTTAAATTAACAGCCAATCCATTAACCGTAAAAGGTATGGGAGAACATATCGATTGTGATGTTTCGAAAATTCTTTCAAGAGAAATGAATTTATCTGAAGCAGGTGATGAATTAATTAAAACTACACTAAGAGTAGCAAACGGTAGATTAACTTGTGCTGAAGCTTTAGGTCATAAAGAATTTGTTATGACTAAACTTTACAGAAGTGCTTAATTAACTTTAATCTTTCATGAAATTTAACAAATACCTGGTTGTATTACCAGGTATTATATTGGCATTTGTTCTTTACACTTTATCTCAAGGTTTCAATAACATTCTTGGTATTGAGCTATTAGGCTATGAAAAAAGCCCAATATCTACAGCAATGATTGCTATTTTGTTGGGAATGTTTTTCGGAAATGTTTTTCAAATTAGAGATAGTTTTTTAAGAGGTTTAGATTTTACACAAAAATATATTCTAAAACTTGGTATTATTTGCTTAGGTATTCAATTAAAGCCATTTGAATTTTTAGAATTTGGGGCGATAGCAATTCCAATAATTATAATCTGTATAATTAGTGTTTTAATTGTAATCAAACTTCTAATTAAAAAATTAAAAATACCAACAAGAATGGCTTACTTAATATCAATAGGCAGCACTGTCTGTGGTACTACTGCAATAATGGCTACTGCTCCTGTAATTGGTGCAAAAAAAAATGAGGTATCATATGCAATTGCTAATATTACATTGTTTGGAATTCTTTCGATGCTTATTTATCCGTATTTTGCCAACTTTTATTTCGAAAGCGAGCCTTTATTAATTGGATTATTTTTGGGAACCTCTATCCATGAAACCTCTCAAGTTGCAGCTGCAGGGCTGATTTATGACCAGCAGTTTAATAGTCCTGAAACTTTAAATGTCGCAACAGTCACAAAATTAATAAGGAATACCTTTTTGATTATAATGATCCCTTTATTTGCATTTCTTTATAATCGAGGAAAAACTACAGAAAAGAAGTACTCAATAATAGATATTTTTCCTTACTTTGTATTAGGATTTGTAGCAATGATAATAATTAGAAATTTAGGTGATCTAATGTACTCAAATAATTACGAATGGTTGGTTGCAATTGAGGGTATTAAATTGTCCTCAAAAATATTTTTAACAATGGCAATGGCAGCAATAGGGCTTTCAACTAACTTAAAAGAACTTAAAAATATGGGCTACAAGCCTTTTATAGTTGGTTTTATAGGTATGGCAACGGTAGGATTGGTTAGTATTACAACTATCGAATTATATTTAAATTTTTTTAATTAAGATTTAACTAATAATTTTTTTCTAAAGTTTGAAATAAATCGTCTTATAAAAGCTGCTCCAACACCTAAAATAATTGCAAACATAATTGTAAATAGTCCATAAAAGAAAGGCATTTCTTTAGAAAAATCAATTATAAATTGAGAAAAGAAATTTAAATCTGAACTAGTTGCTTTAGCAGTTCCATTTATAATTTTGTCTGCAAAAAACGTATCGTATGCTATCGCTATACCTACTATCAGTAATAAAATTGCTAATAAGGCTCTTAAACCAGAACTATCGATTCTTTCTCCTAATTTTTGCCCAACCTGAACTCCTATTATAGATCCTACAACTAACATAAGAACTAGAAATAAATCTATTGACCCATAATTAAATGAATGAAGAAAAGTAACAACCACACTTACAAAAATTGTTACAAATAAAGATGTACCAGGAACTAATTTAGTAGGCATTTTAATTATATAAATCATTGCAGGAACTAAAATAAAAGCACCTCCGATTCCCATAATGGCTGCAATAAATCCAACTAATAAACCAATTATAATTGGTGTAAAAATACTCTCATATAATTTTGACTTTGGAAATCTCATTCTTAATGGAAGACCATGTATCCAATAATGAACATGTAATTTTTTTTTAACTACAACGTTTCTTTTTGCTTTATCTATTTCACCCAAACTCTCAACCAACATTAAAGTTCCGATTATTGCCAATATATACATATAAGCTAGAGAGATAACTGTATCAATTTTTCCAATACCTTTAAAATATGTAAAAGTATAAATTCCTAAAGAAGTTCCAATTACACCTCCAATTACAATCATTGAACCCATTTTATAATCTAAAGTATTTTTTAAATAATGCGTGGTAGATCCAGAAACTGAAGTAGCTAAGATATTATTTGCTTCATTTGCAACAGCGTATGCAGGAGGTATTCCTAAAAAAATTAAAAAAGGTGTCATCAAAAACCCACCACCAACACCAAATAAACCTGAAAGTACTCCAACAATTGCGCTTAATAAAAGTATTTCGATAGGGTTAACAAAAACTTGAGCTATCGGTAAAAATACTTCCATAAAAAATTTAAAAGCTGTTAAAAAACAACTTAGTTAAAAGTGATAAAAGTTCCAACTAAAATCACTCCCCAGTAAGCTGTTAAGCTTGCTATAATTCCTGCCTTAATAAATGTGGTTTTAAAATTTGAGAGTTTATTGATAATTTTTACGTTAGAAAGTAACATTTAATTCGTCAATACACCCACAACGAAATTTGTCAAACAATAATTTATTATTAAGCAATTTTTTTTGCCTAGTAGATGGTAGCCCCAAAAACTTTAATTGTATCGTCCTCAACTCCTAACACCAACCTTCCAAGGAACTCTCCTGGGATCTCTTTATTTGTCTGTTTGATCAAAACAGTTATGTGATTACCTCTTCTTAGGCATCCAAAAGGTTCGAAAGTCTCTTTAAGATTAGTGATAAGCTTATTATTAGCCCACTGTTTACCAAGTTCTACTTCGTTGGCACCAAAAAGCATTTGGGTAGAGAAATCTCTAGTAAACCCACCATAATCTTTTAGATTAGATGATTTAACCAAGTTATCCCAAATAGGTTTGGCTAATTCATATATTTCATCATCTGATTTAGATAAAATATCCATTTGATTTAATTAAATTATCTACTACGAAGCTTTTTTCTTCTCGTTCTCATCCACTATATGGTAGACAGGAACTTTCTCCATACTAAACTTGCCAGTTTTAGGGTCACGTCTAGAAACTGTTAGACAATGCCAATTTTCATCATCTAGCTTCATATGATCACCTCTATAATAGTAGCCTGGCCACCTAGTCTCTTCTCTAAATAAAGTATGTTCCGTTACACACTGAGAAGTCAAAGCTCTATGTTTCAACTCCCAAGCTCTCATAAGCTGGTGATAATCTTCAGCTCCAACATGCTCCAAGTCCTCTTGTAACCAATCTAATAACTCAAGTCCTCTTTTCAGCATATTACCATTAGTCATGTAATTTGAGGTAATTCCACCCACGTATTCATCCATGATTTTCTGTAATCTTTGAAGACCTTGGATTGGAGATATATAGCTAGGAGAAACTGTTCCACCAGTAATCTCATTTCTAGCAACTGTGTAGTTTTCTAGTGGTTTGTAAACTACAGTTTTGAAATCCTCACACTGTTTATCTGAAACTTTAACCCCTTCGGCTTTTTTGTCTTCAATGTATTTAACAGCAGCTTTTGCAGCTAATCTACCTTCTGTAAAAGATCCAGATGAAAACTTATGGGCACTTCCACCAACTGTATCTCCTGCACCAAATAAACCATCAATAGTCAGCATTCTGTTATAACCCCAGAAATATTCTGGTGGTGATAAATCCTCAGGGCCACTGACCCATGCGCCCGAACAAGTAGCATGAGATCCCATTACATACGGTTCTGATGTAGTTAACTCAGGATTTGTGTATTTTGGATCAATGTTTTGAGATGCCCAAACTACAGCTTGACCAACAGTCATTCCTAAGAAATTTTCCCAACCTACTGTTTCTAAATGTGGATCTTGGAAAGCTTCAGTAGTTACCATATGGATTGGTCCACCACCTGCAGCTACTTCTTGAATAAATGCATGGTTTCTCAAACAAGTTGGTGTTGGATGATGATCAATATACTCTCCAACTAACTCTTTAGTTTGATCATACCATTTTTTCTCATAGTTTTCGCCATTAGCATTTTGTGTATATGTTTTTAAATGAAGAAAATAAGCTCCAACTGGACCGTAACCATCTTTAAATCTACATAATACAATTCTATTTTCCATTTGAGTCATCTTCGCACCTGCTGCAATAGGTAATGCATATGCAGATCCATTACTCCATGGTGCATACCAGGTTCTACCCATTCCTTCTCCAACCGCTCTTGGTTTAAAGATATGTGAAGCTCCACCAGCAGCAACTATTACCGCTTTTGCTCTAAAAACATGGAAATCACCTGTTCTCATGTTAAATCCTACTGCTCCACCAATTCTATTTTCTTGAGCCTCATCCATTAAAAGATGAGTTATCATTATTCTATTATAAATTTTATCTGCAGATTTTTTTGCAGCTTCTGCAACAATCGGTTTATAACTTTCACCGTGGATCATAATCTGCCATTTACCCTCTCTTAGGTATCTTCCAGTTTCTTCATTCTTCATCATAGGCAGACCCCATTCATCAAACATATGTACTGTAGAGTCTACGTGACGAGCCATGTCATAACCTAAATCTTCTCTTACCATTCCCATTAAATCATTTCTTGCATATCTAACGTGATCTTCTGGTTGGTTTTCACCCCATTGCATTCCCATGTAGCAGTTAATTGCATAAAGTCCTTGAGCAACAGCTCCACTTCTATCAATGTTAGCTTTTTCAACACAAACAATTTTCATGTCTCTACCCCAGTGTCTTGCTTCAAAGGTAGCACCCGTACCAGCCATACCTCCACCGACAACTAATATATCGCAATCTTCGTAATGAGTTTTATGACTAGCCATTAATAGTAAACTCCTTTTTTGAACGACTCTTTTGGAACACTCGGAAGCTCTCCATCTATGTTTAATCCTTCTGGTTCAGTGTATAATCTTTGTGAATTTATCTCACCTTGATTAGGTTTATCCCCATCAGCTAATTTAGGAATAAATTTTCCCCAAGGCTTAGTTGTTATCGGAGATACAAAATTTTTTTCAGTTCCATTTCTGAATTTAATTTTCCAAGAGATTGTTCCTTTTTCTTCTTCCCTTCTTACTCTAACGCTATGTCCCATTGGAGCAAAGTCTGCATATCCTCTAACATCAATAGCGTGATTAGGACAAGCTTTGACACAAGAATAACATTCCCAACAAAAGTTAGGTTCTATATTTTTTGCACGTCTAATGTTTTCATCAATGTGCATTATATCTGATGGGCAAATATCTACGCAATGACCACAGCCATCACATCTTGTCATATATACAAATGTTGACATATTATTCTCTCTCCTTTTTAAATTTTATCATAATTAATAATGTTTAGGTTGTTCTCTTTTAATACCCAAACCAAATTGTTCAGGTGCATCTGCAGGTGGTGGTAAATTATCTCTTGAACCATCTGCTTCAGCTAAATTCTTTTGTATTGCTGCCCCAGGTTTATAAAACATATGTGCAAACTTAGACCAATAAACTCCTCCAAATAAAACTAGGTTTGAAACTACAAATAATACTAAAAATAGAGTTGCATCCCATCTTCCTTCTAAATTTAAACCTTGAAGATATGACCAAATAAATCCAGTTAAGGAAGTTGCAATCAGAGCTAATACAAATAAATCTGCTTTAATAATTCTGTACCAAGGTTGCGCTTCAGAATAAACATCAACTCTTAAAAAGAACCAAAACCATGATCCGCCCAGGATCGTCATCAAAGCGCCAATATGCCAGATCATTGGCCAAATGGTTGGTGTTTCTGCATTTGCTGATGAATAACAAAATATCATCACAACAGAGCCAACCCAAAATAATATAGTACCGTACATACCAAGAACATGCGCTACTCTTCTTTTGCCCGCCCCTAGTTCTGATGTAGTTCCGATGTCATATGCTATTGTTTTTGAAACAACTGCAATTCTTTCACCAGTTGACAGTTCTTTGGTCGCATTTTTTTTTGCTTTCTTGGCGTTTTCAAAAAAGTATTTCACATTCTTTTTATGAATTATGTCTAAAAGAGTGCCTGCAACAATTAATAAAACCATTAAAACTACAAAACCTTGCATAACTATAGATGGAACTGTTTCAGCTAGAATTGAAAAAGGATTTGTTGCAAACATTTATAATACCCTTGTAAAATAAAATTGAATTAATCTAAGGTTTTCTATTCTAGAAACTTATAGAGTTCAACCAAAAGTATTGGTCAATTTGTCTTTAATAACAACTCAGAGTTTACGTTTGTAGTGTTGTTTGTTGGGAATCACTGACCTAACACCGCCCTGAGGATTATCGACATCCCCTTCTCTTCTTGGAATTAAATGAATGTGGCAATGCATAATTGATTGGCCTGCAGATTTTCCTGCATTTGTACCTATATTAAAACCTTTAATACTAGAATCTTGTTTTAAAATTTTTTCTTTAGTTTTTAAAATTAACTCGTTACATGCCTGAATTTCTTTTTTAGTAAGCTCAAAGTATGTCTCTACATGTCTTTTAGGAACGATAAGACTATGAAATTCTGAGACTGGATAACTATCTATGGATGAGTAAGCCAATTGATTTTCAAATTGCAGCTCATCTTTTCTGATTTCGCAAAATATGCAAGGGTTGTTTGGATCTTTCATGTTTAAACAAGAGAATTATATATTTTATTTAACTTAGTGTAGCAACCAGTCTTTCTTCTCTTCCATTTAAGATCATTTATTTTTGAAACTGATGTTACCCCTTTACCAGATCCAATAAGAATTATTTCATCATAATCATCAATTGATTTAATAGAAATATCTTTAAAATTAATTTTAATTTTCTTGCTTATAAATTTAAGTGTATTTCCAAAATAACAATTTTTTTTAGGTGAAAAAATCTTTCCATTTTTCACAAAAACTAAATTTGAAGTACCAGTTTCCAAAATTTTGTCATTATCGACAAGGGCAATATCAAATTTAGTTGAGTCAACTTTGCTTAATTTTGCTAATATTTTTTTATAATAAAGATTTTTGTAATTTGGTTCTACCCTTTTATATTTAAACAATAAAAGATTGAATTTACTTTTTGGTTTTGGTCTTTTTCTAATTGAGACTGATATCAGTTTTTTATTTAACGCTATACGAAATAAATTATCAGAACCTTTATATAAAGTATTTTTTTTAATTAAATCTTTTATAATGTTTTTTAAATTGTTTTTTCTTATTCCATATATTTTTGTAGATTTTATTAAGTTCTCTAAATGCGGTTTTAAAAGTATTAACTTAGGAGGTTTTCCAACCATTCGCATTGTAGTGAATACACCTCTGGATCCCCAAAGATCTTTGAAAGTAACTTCTTTAAGATTACTAAGCTGATAAGATTTTTTGTATAAGAGCGTTGCCATTTTCTGTTAAAAAAGATTCTGGATGAAATTGAAATCCATATATTTTGTTTTGATTATCCTCAAGACCCATTGGTATTTTTGTTTTACTACATCTCATAGTTATTTTAATAGAATTCGATTTAAATGGCTCCATTAATTTTAATGAATGATACCTTCCAACTTTAAACTGTTGATTGTTTTTGAAGATTTTACTTTGATAATTTGTTTTTATTTTAGATTGAAAGCCATGATAAATTTTTTTTTGCTGTATTATTTTTCCCCCTTCATTATGCAAAATCATTTGATAACCAAGACAAATACCAATAATTTTTTTTCTTCCTTTGTATTTTTTGTAAATTTTTGAAGTAGCAGGATAATCCTTTGGTGATCCAGGTCCTGGTGATAAAACAATCACATCACTTTTATCAAGTAATTTATCATTTACTTCATAATAATTTGTACAAGTTACCTTATCAAATTTTGCAAATTGATGAACAACATTCCAAGTAAAAGAGTCTTGGTGATCTATAATGTAAATCATTTAAATAACTCCAATAAAGATTTTGCTTTAATATAATTTTCATTGAACTCTTTCTTTGGTGAGCTATCTAATACTACACCAGATGCTGCAGAGATCTCTGATTGATTTTTATAATTTAATATAGATCTAATTATAATATTAAACTTCATATCCTGATTAAATTTAATAAATCCAAAACTTCCTGTAAAAATATTTCTACTTTCTTTTTCTTGTTTATTTAAAAGTTCTAAAGTTCTAATTTTAGGACAACCAATTACAGATCCTCCCGGCATCATTGCCTTAATGATATCAATCAATTTTATATTTTTATTTAATATTCCACCAATTGAAGTCACATAATGAAAAAGATGCTTATATTCCTCGACATATTTTTTTTTGAGTATTTTAACACTTCCTGGTTTACAAATTTTAGATAAATCACTTCTTTCCATATCAACTATCATGTTGTGTTCTTTGGTTTCTTTCTCATTATTTTTAAAATATTTAAGAGCTGTATTTTTATTAGAAGAGTATTTTTTCTTAAAAGTACCAGCAATTGGTTTTGTAATTATTTTGTTTTTTTTCTTATCTATCAATGTTTCTGGAGAGCAGCTTACTATAGAATAATCCTTATCTTTTATCATAAATGACTCTGGGGATGCATTAACCTTCATTAATTTCCAAAAAAAATTAACAGGATTAATTAAAGATTTATTTTTATATTTTGTACAAATTTTAATTTGATAAGTCTCACCTTGTCTTATTTTTTTTGAAAATAATTCAAATATTTTTTTATATTTTGCATAAGAAATATTAATCTTAAAGGGACTTAGTATTTGAGTTTTGTTGAATTGATAATTGAATTTATGTTTTTTTTTACTAGATATAACTTTAATATCTTTTCTAATTTTAATTATAGTCTCAGGTTTATAAAAAATTCCTTTATAAAAGTTTATCCTTTTTTTATTTTTTAAATTAATACCAATTAAATTACATAAAATTTCATAACCAAAAAAACCAAGATATAAATCTGTTTCTTTTTTGTATTTTTTTTTCTCTAACGATTTAAGAAAATTATGTATATTTTTTTTTGTTAAAATGATCTTTTTTGAAAAATCTGTATAAATATTATAGCCATCTTCTACTTTATAAATAATTAAAGGTTTATCTGATTGATACAGATCCTCTAGATAAGGGTTAAATTTAAACTTATGCTGGTTGAGTTCTTTCAATTGCTTTCTCTACTATAGGTAAATGTATCAGACCTGCAAAAATTGATAATGCGATAGATCCGTACCATGCATAATCAAAATTTCCGTTTAATTCATAAAATACACCACCTAGATACGCTCCTAGGAAAGAACCAATTTGATGGCTTACAAAAACTATTCCATATAACAATCCAACATATTTTGTACCAAATATGTGTGCAACAATTCCGTTTGTTGGAGGAACTGTGGATAGCCATAAAAAACCAAAAGTAACTCCAAATACTACAGAATTAAAAATACTTGGTGGTAAGAAAATAAAATAAATTATGGAAACTCCTCTTAATAGATAAATGGCACTTAAAATTTTTTTCTTACTATACCTTGTTGCTAAATAACCACTGGTAATCGTACCAGCCATATTAAATACACCAATCAAAGCTAAAACCATTGCAGGCGTCCAGTCAGGCAAACCTTTGTCTGACATATAAGTAGGAATGTGTGTTGCTACTAAAGCAATATGCCAACCACAAACAAAAAAACCTAAAGTGAGATAAATAAAACTTTTGTTTGCAAATGCCTCTTTTAGAGCATCTCTTGCTGTTTGATTGTTATCTTGATTAACTCCTACAGGTATTTTTGGAGTACTAACAAACAAAGCTACCACTAATCCTAATCCTAAAAGAAGAGAAAAATATAAAAGAGTATTTTCCCAGCCTGTTTCAACTAAGGAATATCTTACAAGTAAAGGTGATACAAAATATCCAAATGAACCTGCACATGTAACAATTCCTGTTGCAATAGTTCTGTTAGATGCTGGAAAATGTTTAGCTACTACTGACACCGGAATACCTATTGCAGTGGAGCCTAAGCCTATTCCGATCATCACTCCTATAGTTAAAGTAAAATAACCTCCAGTATTATAGCCAGAATAAAAAAGCAAAACCCCAAGTAAATAAAAAATAAAACCAATAAATATTGCAACAGCTCCTCCGTATTTATCAGTAATTACACCAAACAACGGACTGAATACTCCCCAAAGTAATAACTGCAATCCCATAACAAAACCAAAATGAGAAATGGAAATATCTAAGTCAGTATTAAAATCAAAATAAAACAATCCAAAGGTCTGTCTTATTCCTAAAGAAATAATTACAACTATAGAAGCAGCAATTAAAGTGATTAGTGCTTTTTTGCTAATAGTAAAACTTTCTGAACTCATTTAATAAATTTTAATGCCTGTTTTATATCATCTATAATATCTTTAGGATCTTCAAGTCCAATATGCATCCTTATTATATGTTCATCCTTGTTTACATGCGTATATTGTCTCTTACCTAGTGCTTGATGTGTTTGATAAAGTGCTAAGCTTTCGAAACCTCCCCAACTAAATCCATACCCAAAAAGTTTTAAAGAATTAACAAATTTTAACACTGAGTTTTTATTTTTTGATTTTATTTTAAATCCTAATAAACCCGATGCTCCAGAATAATATTTTTTCCATAATTTGTAATTTTGACTACTCTTTTTATATGGATAAAAAACTTTAATTATTTTTTTCTGTTTTGATAAAAACTTAGAGACTTTAAGTGCATTTTCCTGATGTTTTTCCAATCTTACATCTAAAGTTCGAATACCTCTTAGAATTAAATACGCATCATCAGGACCTAGTCTTAACCCAGAAACTTTATTTGTTGCTTCGACTAATTTAAAAACTCTTTTACTTATAGCTAAACTACCACCCATTACATCTGAGTGACCAGAATAATATTTTGTTGCAGAGACAATCGACATATCAAAACCTAGCTTTATTGGTTTTAAAAAATAAGGTGTTCCCCAAGTGTTATCTATGGCTGTATAAATTTTATTTTTTTTTGCCAATGCAACTATTTTAGATAAATCTTGAAATTCAAAAGTGTTGCTTCCAGGATTTTCAACAAAGATAAGCTTTGTTTTTTTTGTAATCTTACTTTTTAGATCATTTAAGTCATTTGGATTATAAAATATTGCTTTGATGTTAAATTTTTTAAGGTATGTTTCTGTTAAAAGTCTTGATGGCGAGTAAACTGAGTCTGTAACAAGTATTTCATCATCTGGTTTCACAACGCTTAACACACCAAGAAATATTGCACCAAAACCAGTAGGGGTTAGATAAACTTTATAACATTCTTCAATTTTTCTTAAAATTTGTTGTAAAGCATATGTTGTGGATGTTCCCTGTCGGCCATAATCAAAATTTCCACTTACTGGATCTTTCAAATATTTATTCTGAGTTTTTTTAATATCCTGCATGGATTTGAAAATAATAGTAGAAGCTCTAACCACAGGAGGATTTACTGACTGATTATGAAAATCTTTAGCTGTATGTTTTAGGAAAGTCTTGAAGGAATTACCCATAATAAATTTGATATGTTATTAAGACAATGCTATATCCCATGAAAAACGTCAATAAAATTAAAATAGGACTAAATGAGTTACCCAAAGAAACATAGAGGCCGAAGAAAACAAGGGTCTAAAAAAAGAAGAGCTAAAAGAAAAAATAAGAAGAAATAATTCTTCTGCTATTCTTTAATCCAACCACCACCTAGCACTTTGTGGCCAAACTGGTCTTTACGATAAAAAACACATGCCTGACCAGGTGAAATACCATCTTCAGGAATTACTAAATTAACTTTAGCATTATTGTTATCTATAAGATCAACTTTTGCCTCTAAAAGACTTCCAGTAGATCTAACTTTAACAAATAAATTTTGATCTAAATCCTCTTTGTTGGTTAATAAATTTATTTTCTTCAAAGAAATTGTTTTTTTTCCAAGTTTTTCTTTAGGTCCAACTATTATTTCATTTTTATCCGAATTTATCTTTAACACATAAAGGGCTTCTTTATCTGAAACTTTAATCCCTTTACGTTGTCCAATTGTGAAATTAATAATTCCATCATGAACACCAATTACCTCACCGTCTAAATTTTTTATATTTCCTTTCTGAAAGGAGTCTGGTCTGAACTTTTGTATTACTGAAGCATAATCACCATTTGGCACAAAACAGATGTCTTGGCTATCGGGTTTATCAGCAACGTTTAAATCTAAATTTTTTGCAATTTCTCTAGTTTTGTCTTTTAACATTCCACCTAAGGGAAATCTTAAATAATCTAATTGTTCTCTAGTTGTATTAAATAAAAAATAACTTTGGTCCCTATTTTCATCTATTGCTCTATACATGTTTGTAGTTTTATTTTCTGTAACACTTTTTACATAATGGCCTGTAACTAACGCATCCGCTTTGAGTTCTTTTGAAACTTCAAATAAATCTTTAAATTTAACAGTTTGATTACACTGAACACATGGAATTGGAGTTTCACCTTTTAAATAACTCTCAACAAAATTATCTATAACACCTTGTTTAAACTTATCTTGGTAATATAAAATTTTATGCTCAATATCTAACTTATGTGCAACACGCTTAGCATCCATTATATCTTGACCTGAACAACATTGTTTTGATGCTGCTACTTCTTTACCATCGTCATAAAGTTTTAATGTTATACCAATTACATTGTAACCTTCTTTTTTCATGATACCTGCTACAGTGGAAGAATCTACTCCACCCGACATTGCAACAACTACGGTAGTATCTGAAGGTTTTTTATCTAAACCAATAGAATTTAAATCTTTATTCATAAGGTGGTATTTATACTTATTTACAATATAAGTTAAATTAAATGATTTTAGATTATGAACCAGGTGACAAAGTCACTAATCCTCAAAAAAAAGAATGGGGAATTGGGCAAGTGCAATCTATAATTAACGATAAAGTGACAGTTAATTTTGAAAATGTTGGAAAAAAAGTAATTAATGCGAAAAATGTTGAATTAAAAAAACTAGGAAAATGAAGTTAAACTCAAAAGAGATTGTTGAAAATTTAATTGATAATTTTTTAGAGGCTGGAGATTTGGCTATTCAATTAAGAGAAAAGGGTTTGATAAAAAAAATAAAATTAGACAATACACCAGTAAGTAATGGTGATTTGGAAGTAAACAAATTTATATCAAAAAAAATTTCTGAGGTTACTCCTAATTTACCAATCATTTCAGAAGAAACCTCTGAAAATAAAGACAATCTAAATTTGAAGGATTTCTGGCTTGTTGATCCTATTGATGGAACTTATGATTATATTAACAATTTAGAAGAATTTACCATTAATGCTGGTTTGATAATTAATAATAAACCTGTTGCAGGATTAATTAATGCTCCTGCAAAAAAAAGAATGTTTTACTCATTCGAAAAAGGTAATGCTTTTGAGCTTAGCAACGGCAAAGAAGTAAACTTAAGTAATTTACCTGCTAAGAAAATAGAAAATTTAAAATTTATTTCATACTCAACCAAAATAAAGCCTGAAATTCAAAAAATTTATGATGATTTGGGAGTAAAAGAAAATATTAGAATGAAAAGTTCTCTGAAATTCTGTGTTGTTGCTGCTGGTGAATATGATGGTTATGTTGCTGAACCTAGAGCATATGAATGGGATATAGCAGCTGGTCATGCAATTTTAGAACATGCAGGTGGAACTGTTACTGATTTTGAAGGAAATGAAATTTTGTATGGGAAAAAAGATTTAAAAAATCCAAGTATAATTTTGAAAAATAAAAATATTTTATAATGGATGAACAATTAAGAATAATATTAATAATTATTGTATCTGTTTCAATTTTTGGATTGTTAGTGTTTGTTTTCGTAAAAAATTATATAAGAAATAAAATAAATGAGCTTGTAAAAGAAGAAAAAGATAAAAAGTTAAAGTAGATTTATTATTTTTAAATATTCATCTTTTTCTATATCCATTACTTTTTTTGATGTTTCAAAATCAAAACCATTTCTTGCAAGTAGAGATATATCTTTTTTATAAAATAAAGTTCTATTATCCTCTGCTCTAGCTGGGCCAATTCTTTTCTTTTTACATAATTTTATTGCTGAAAAAAAATCTTGATCAGAATTATCTTCTTTTATTTTTTCAACTGTATCCTTAATAAATGTTTCGTTAATTCCTTTTCCAATTAAATAATTTCTAATCTTATTAATTGAGTTTCCTCTTTGGATCATACTTTTGGCTTTACTTTCAGAATAAAATTGATCATTTATAAATTTGTTTTTTTCTAGATCGGACAAAACAATATCAATCAGTTTATTTACATCTTTTTTTCTTACATCAGACGCTGATAGTTTCATGTATTTTTTTAATAAATAAGTTTTAAGTTGTTGTTTTGAAGGGGCGTACTTTTCAACATAAGCAAAGGCAAAATTACGCATCTCATCAACAGTTACTTGAAGTGTTTTTTTTCTATTTCTTATAGGAATCATTGTTAGATTTAATATAATATATCTAAATGATTGAACAAATTTATACTTATTTCACAATTGAGACACTTTACATGTGGATCAACCTTGGTGTTCTACCTTTTTGGTTTATCTTAATAGTGTTTCCTCAATCACATTTAAGTAGAATTTTTGTAACATCAATTTTTCCTTTTTTCATATTAAGTGGTGTGTATATCTTCATTTTATATAAATCTTATTTAATTGGTTACGATTTTGATGGAAATTTCTCTCTTTACTTAGGTCTAAGTGAGCTATCTAGATTGTTTGAAGACCATTTATACATAATGATATTTTGGACTCATTTCATAGCAATAAACTTATTTATTGGTGGCTGGATTGTTAAAGATTCTCAAAAGTTTGCTATAAACAAAGTTTTGATGGCTGTACCATTAATTGTGACTTATTTAATTGGTCCAATAGGTTTGTTTTTATATTGGATAATAAGAATTTTTTACGCGAAAAGAATAAGTTTATATGAGTAATCATATAGATTTTTATTTCGATATAATTAGCCCATATGCATATATTGCACACAGAAAAATTCTTAAACATAAAAATATCATATTTAATTACAAGCCAGTATATTTAGGTGGTCTTCATAAGCTAGCTGGAATTGATTCTCCTGCATTTAATAAATTCAAATTGAAAAATAATATAAACGATTGCAATTTGGTATCTGAGAAAAATAATATTGAATTCAAATGGAATTCTAATTTTCCAATAAATTCTTTAAATATAATGAGGGGATATATTAGTGTTAGTAAGGATAAGCAAAATGATTACTTAAATTGTTTTTTTGATGCTTATTGGAAAGATAACCTTGACTTATCGAATATTGAAATTATGTCAAAATTAATAAGGGATTTAAGTATTGATAGTGATGAATTTTTTCAATCTATAAAAGAACAATCAGTTAAAGATAAATTGATTAAATTAACTACTGACGCTTTTGAAAAAGAAGTTTTTGGAACTCCAACCTTTATAGTAAATAATAAAATTTTTTGGGGACAAGACAGACTTGAATATGCTTTAGAAGAAGCAAATAATGATTAAATTATTTTAAAACCACTACTGCTCATTGTAGCAAATCCACCATCAATATGAGAGATTTTTTCATAGCCCATTTCTTTTAGTGATTTTACAGCCAAAGCAGATCTCACACCTCCTGCACAAAATAAGACAAATTCTTTATTTAAATCTAGCTGCCCATTATGTATTGCAGGGCTATTTGGGTCTAAATAAACTTCAAGCATACCTCTTGGTATATGTGTTGCACCTTCAACTTTGCCAGTGTTTTCTAATTCATTTATTTCTCTTATATCTATTAAATTACATTTTTTATTTTTAAACATTAAAAATGCTTCACTAGCGTCAATAGTCTTTATTTCATTTAATGCATTAGAAACAAGATTTTGTATAGATTTTAATTTCATTTTATAATTAAAAATATTACTTAATTATTAAACTTTAAAATATTTTATATTAATTTAAATTAAATTCAAATGAATTGGGGAATTATAGGTATGGGTTATATGGCAAAAAAATTTGCCAACTCATTTTCTAGTTTTAATAATACAAAATTGCTCGCTATAGCAAGTAAATCTTTATTTAAACTTAAAAAATATGGTGACAAATATAGTATCTCAAAAAATTACAGATTTAACGATTATGATAAAATATTACTTTGTGATGAAATAGATAATATTTATATCTCAACTATAAATAATTCACATTTTGAAATCATTAACAAAGCAATTAAATCTAAAAAAAATATTTTATGTGAAAAGCCAATGGTTACAAATTATAAACAAGCATCACAAATTATTAATAAATTAAGAAAAAATAATGTTTTTTTTATGGAGTCTGTTCCATATATTTTGCATCCTTTAACGGATTTTTTAATAAAGTTAATTAAAGAAAAAACCGTAGGGGATCTGATTGAAATAATATCTACATTTGGAAATGATAAGAGTAAGAAAAATAATCACAGACTTTTTGATAAAAATTTAGGAGGAGGTGCAATTTTAGATCTTGGATGTTATCCAATAACTTTTTCTAATTTAATTGCGAGTCTTGAAAACAATGAAAATCAAATGCCCAAAATTTATGATGCTAATGGAATCATTTCAAACAACGAGGTTGATACAGAGGCCTCAATTAAATTGTGTTATGAAAATGGATTAAAATCCAATATATCTGTATCAATAATAAACAACATGGAAAATAAAACAATTCTCGTTGGTAATAAGGGAGAAATTATAATTAATAATTTATGGTCACCAGGCTTAAAAAGCCATGTGGAAGTCAATTTAAAAAATAGATATTATAAATTGTTTGTTCAATCA
The DNA here is from genome assembly GCA_902588315.1 of uncultured Pelagibacteraceae bacterium. Lineage (GTDB taxonomy): Bacteria > Pseudomonadota > Alphaproteobacteria > Pelagibacterales > Pelagibacteraceae > Pelagibacter. The sequence continues at coordinate 14,789 of CACIOP010000002.1, read as the reverse complement.
AAATATAGCTTAATTGAAAATCAAATAAACGATGTAAATCGATTAATTAATAATAATAAACTTGAAGCTGGTTCAAAAAAAATGAATTGGGTTAATAGCTTAAATAATGCTTATATTTTAGAAAAATGGAAACAAATTTTATTTATGAAAAATGAAAATTAACAATAAATCTAATAAAAAAAATTTTTTAGAAAAAATTTTAATTAAACTTATAAGAAAATTTGGATATGAAATTATAGATCAAGCAAATTTAAATATTCCATTTAAAAATTTAAAAGCTAACGATAATCTTAGCGAAAGTGGTAAAAAAAGCGTAACCATACCTTTGGGAGAAACAAAGGTTTATAATAAAATCAATAGTTTAAGTATTATTATTAGATCATATACTTTCGGAAATGCGGTAGGAGGCCAGGTAATGCTGGATCAAAGTAAAAAAAGAATTTTTGATCAGCCTAAAATTGAGTATACTCTTAGAACTATAAATTCAATAATCAAATCTTGTGAATACTCGAAATCTTTTTTTAAAGATTTGAATATTAAATTAATCATAACTGATGACAATTCTAATGATCAAAATCTTTTAAAAATAAATAATCTTTTAAAAAATACTAATTTAGAAAGTGAAATAATCAACATTGATGAAAATGAATTTAACAGCGAAATAAGTGATACAGACACAAATGGTAAAAAAATCTCTAAAAATATGATTTCAAATATGAAAAATATTTTAAAATCTTTACAGATTGCTCACAATTCAAAATCAGATATTTACTATTTTTTAGAAGATGATTATATACATTCGAAAGAAGCAATTACTGAAATGCTGTTTACATATGAAAAAATTAGCTCTCAACTCCAAGATGATCTTTTTTTGTGTCCAGCAGATTATCCTTATTTATATTCCAATATAGATAATTCTAAAATATTATTTGGCAATAAGAGACACTGGAGAACAGTTAATCAAACTTTAATAACCTTTTTAACGAGTAAAAAAATGATTGAAAAGTATTTTAATGAACTTAGATTAATGGGTACTAAAAGACATCATCCAATGGAACAAATTTTGCATAAAATTTATGAGAAAGAGTTTTGTCTTTCTCCAATACCATCCTTAGCCATGCATGCTACAAATATAAATACAATTTATGGATTACCACCAAATTTCGATTGGGAAAAAGTTTGGAAAGAAAACGAGGTTAATGCTTAAAGAAAATACTAAAGCCCCTGATTTTTCATTATACTCAACCTCAGGAAAAAATTATTCGTTAAAAAAATCTAAAGGGGGCTATGTTGTCATATATTTTTACCCAAAAGATGATACACCTGGGTGTACTATTGAAACTAATGATTTTAATAAACTTCTTTCTAAGTTTAAAAAGTTAAATTGTGAGGTATATGGAGTTTCAAAGGATAGTTTAAAAAGTCATCATAAATTTAGAGATAAATATAAAATCAAATTCGACCTACTTGCTGATGAAGAAATAAAAGTTATTAAAAAATATAAAGCTTGGGGTAAGAAAAAATTTATGGGCCGTGAATTTATGGGAATTATAAGATCGACTTATTTAATCGATAAAAAAGGCAAAATACTTAAGGTTTGGGATAATGTTAAAGTAAAAGACCATGCTCAAGAAGTATTAAAAACTCTCCAAAATATAGAAAAAAAATAAAAAGACCCCTTATTTCTAAGGGGCCTTTAGTTAACTAACTAGAGAGAGAGATTTTAGTTAATTCTTTTTTATTTTATTAGAGGCTCTTCAATGAGATAACGACATGGAGATCGAAGAGCCTCTATATTGCATGCAATTAGTCACGAATTGCGTATGCTATTACTCCTGTTTCTGTTACGTCAGTACCTTTGGTTTCAGCTTCTTTACTCAATCTAATTCCAAACGTAGCTTTCATTATTGACCAGATTATATAGGACACAACAAACACAAAAATGTTAATTGAAAGTACACCAATTAATTGTGCACTAAACGATGCATCAGCGTTTGTTAATGGCACTGCTAACGTCCCCCAAATTCCAGCAAACATGTGAGCTGGAATTGCACCTACAACATCGTCAAGTTTGAAACTGAATAATAATTTAGTTCCAAATACCACGATCAATCCACCAACAGCTCCAATGAAAATAGCTGCTAAAGGTGATGGCGCTAATGGTTCCGCTGTAACAGCTACAAGACCACCAATTGCTCCGTTTAACATTTGAATTACATCTGTTTTACCAAACATTAATCTTGTGATTATTGCAGCAGCCATAACACCACCACAAGCAGCAAGATTAGTATTAATAAATATTGCTGAAACAGCAACTGCATCATCAAATGTTCCAATAGCTAGTTGAGATCCACCATTGAATCCAAACCAACCTAACCATAATATGAATACTCCAACAGTTACCAATGGAATTGAAGAAGCAGCAAAAGGTTTAATCGCTTTTGCTTCACCTTTGCTACCAAATCTTCCATATCTAGCACCTAACAACATGATACCTGCTAGAGCAGCTGCACCACCTGTTGAGTGTACTAATGTAGAACCAGCAAAATCTGAGAAGCCTAGTTCTGCTAACCAGCCTCCACCCCATTGCCAACCCATAACGATTGGATAAATAATTCCAGCTAATATAGCTGCAAATAAGAAAAACGGCCATAGCTTAATTCTTTCAGCCATAGCACCTGAACAAATTGAAACTGTTGTTGCACAGAATACCATTTGGAAGAACCAGTCTGATCCATCAGCATAACCTGTATCAACTGCACTTGCATCTGACCAAGGTGTAAATGTTCCAATGTATCCTCCTTCAGGAATTCCATAAGCTAAATTATAACCAAAAAGCCAAAACATAATTCCGGCAATTGAATATAGACCTATATTTTTAGCACAAATTACTGATACACTTTTTGAAGTTACCATACCAGATTCTAGCATTGCAAAACCTGCTGCCATGAACATTACAAGGAAACCACAAATTAAAAATAGAAGCGAGTTAAATATCGCTTGAACTTCTCCAGAGACAGTTGTCTCTGCCATACCTGCACTACTCATGTTTAATAAAAATATTAAACTAAGAAGCGGTGCTGACATTTTTTTTATTATTTTAGTCATTAGACCTCCACTTGTTTAAGTGGTGTCTTATAGTTTTATTAATTTTTAAAACTAACGCTGATTAGGAAAATTGGGTATGCATTTTTTGCATACAGTAACAGCCCTTAACGTATTTTAAAACGTTAGGGCTGTTAAAAAAAAATATTATCTATTGAATACTTCTTTTAAAGCTTTAGCTGGCAAGAATTTTACTTTTTGGGAAGCAGCTATTTGAATCTGCTCACCCGTTCTTGGATTTCTACCAACTCTTGCTTTTCTCTTGGCTACTTTGTACGTACCAAACCCAGCAATTTTTACTGAGTCATCACCTTTTAGTGCATCTAATATAGTATTGGTAATTGTATCAAAAGTTCGCTCAGCATCTGCTTTGCTCAAATTTAATGAGCCAGAAAGCTTAGCAATTAGTTGTTTTTTGTTCATTTTAGCTCCGGTTTTGTTGGTTAACATTTATACTTCTCATAAACGTTGATAAATCAAGCTTTTTTTTAGTGTTTTGTTTTTTAAAACACACAATATCTTGTAAAAACAAAAATAAACGTTGTTTTTATTGACTTTTTTTAACTTTTAAAAAGTGAGTTATCTAAATAAACCTAGGTCTTTTAGATCATTAAATGTGGTGAAAAACATCAATGATAGCAACAAAAACAATCCGATTCGAAAAAAACCTTCTTGAGTTTTTTGAGATAAAGGTCGGCCTAAAACTTTCTCAAATGCATAGAACATTAAATGTCCTCCATCTAACATTGGTATTGGAAATAAATTAATAAGTCCTAAACTTATTGAAATATAGGCCATCATACTGATGAATGCCAACACTCCAAAGGTTGCAACTTGTCCTGAAATTTTTGCAATTCTAATTGGGCCTCCAAGTTGAGAAGTATCGGCTTTACCTAAAATCATACCTCCGATATATTTAAGTGAGGAAGCACTTACAAAATAAACTTCATTAGCCGCGTGATATAATGCTTTTGCAGGTCCTAATTTTACATTATTAATTTTGTCATTATAAGCTGATAATTTTATACCAACCATTCTTTTGTTTATTTTGTTCCCTAATCCATCGTCACCCTCAACAACATTAGGTTTTACTTTTAATATTAATTCGTCATAGGAACGCTTAACTTTAAAATCTATAAAATCACCAGTAGACAAAGTTATAAATTTAGAAACCTCCATAATACTTTTAACTTCATTCCCATCAATTTCTAAAATTATATCTTGATCTTTGAGTCCTCCGATCATTGCAGGACTATCTTTTTGAACCTCGCTAATTACAGCAGGAGTAAAATCTTTACCAATAAACATATAAAGACAAAAAAAAATAACTAAAGCTAATAAAAAATTAGCTAAAGGACCACCAAACACAATTAATGCCCTTTGATACAAAGGTTTTAATGTAAATAATTTTTCTCTTTCCTCCTCATTGTATTTTTCTAATATTTCTTTATGATCAGACTGAGAATAAACATTTCTGTCTCCAAAAAATTTTACATATCCACCTAAAGGAATTGCACATATTTTCCATCTTGTGCCTGATTTATCATTCCATCCAAATAACTCTTTACCAAAACCAATTGAAAAATCTGTAACACCTACTCCATATTTTCTCGCAAAATAGTAGTGTCCATATTCATGTATAAAAACAACCACCAGAATAAGTATTAAAAATGGAATAATATAAGTAATCATAATTTAAATATATTTATATTTAAAATTAACTCAATAAGCTAAAATGCCTTATTATTGGTAGATTTTATATTTTAGTTTAAATTTTGATCATTAATACTATATAATATATACATGCCATCATTCGATGTGATCAGTAAAATAAATTATCAAGAATTTGATAATGCTTTAGCTAATTGTGTAAGAGAAATTGGCAATCGATATGATTTCAAAGGACTACATATTTCTATTGAACGAAAAGATAAAATAGTCACTACCAATGCACCTGATGAATTGAAATTAAAGCAAGTAAATGAATTGTTGCAAACTCATTTGGTTAGACGAAAAGTAGATCCGAGGGTTTTAGAAGTTAAAAGCTCTGAAGGAGCGTCAGGAGGATCTATTAGACAAGTCAGTGAATTAAAAGAAGGAATTAGCCAAGAAAATGCTAAAAAAGTTATTGCTGATATCAAAAAACTAAAACTAAAAATTCAAATTAAAATCCAAGGCGATGAATTAAGAGTAGATGGCAAAAAAAAAGATGATCTTCAAGAAGCTATCGCTGCAATCAAAGAAACTGATATTGGGCTTCCAATTGATTTTGTTAATTTTAGAGACTAATTAAACTTTTTGAATTAAGGATGCGCTATTATTAGTAGGCTTATTTACATCTTTTGAAACTTCATGAAAAATTAAATTAGGAATTTTACGTTCCTTTAAAAATGTAGAACCTTGTAATTCTAAATTTAAATAACGATTAATATCAACTTGATTTAAAATAACTGGTTGTCTGTGATGAATTTCATTTATATTTTCTTTTGCTTCCTCTGTAATCAAACAGAACTGATCATTTTCAAAGATTCCTGCAAAATAAATAGGATTAGTATCTTCACGCGTAAAATAATGAGGCATTTTTTCTTTTTCCTCTCTTTTCCACTCATAAAAACCGTCTGCAACTGCAACACATCGATTGTTTTTTATTAGTTTTTTAAATGAAACCTTTTCATCAATGGTCTCAAGTCTTGCATTAATCAAAGCTTTAAAATCTTTGTCTTTAGCCCATCCAGGAACTAAACCCCATTGTAAATTTTCTAAAGTATTTCCATTTTTATATTTTTTTATCACTGGCAGTTTTTGATATGGATGAGCGTTATAGTTTTCAGTATCTTCAACCTGAATTGCAGATTTTACTAATTTATTTGTTTTTGTTACGGGGTTTTTTACTACGTATCTTCCACACATTATATTGTTTGTTGTTTCATTAATTTTTCTATTTGCTTAATCATTATTTTTGGTGATCTCATAGCAGGGTAAATTTCTTGCGCTTGCTCATAACTTCTTATTGCTTTTTCATAATTCTTTAGCTGAATATTTACTAAACCCTGCCCAGCTAAAGCTCCAAAGTGTCTTTGTTCTAAGGCTAATACTTGATCAATATCATTTTGAGATTTTTCAAATTCTCCTAGCATATAAAGCACAGTTGCTCTTTTATTCCAAGCTTCAGCCCAATTTTGATCTAGATTAATAACCTCAGTAAAAATATCTTTTGCTTTTATATAGTTTTGATCTCTCACAAATTGAGAACCCTCCTCTAATCTCGCAGTAAGTCTTTCATCTGTTGGATGAGTACTCCACAAGGCCCAAATTTCTTGTTCAATTATAAAAGCTACTTTTGATTTATTTGCTTTTAACTCATTAAATAACTGGTTCAGTTTAGTGTCTCTTTCATTTGCTAATGAGCTAACTTGTGAAAATAAATAAAACAAAACTATTAAGAGAAACTTCTTCATAATTAAATATTATCAAATATTAGAATTAGAGTCTTCGGTTAATTTAAAATACTAATAATACTTTTTTTAATAGTTTCACTTACTTTAATTGTCCCTTCTTTATTTGGATGAATCCCATCTTGCTGATTTAAGCTTGGGTTTAATGCTACTCCTTCAAGAAGAAATGGGATTAATGCTAAATTGTATTTTTTTGATAACTTTGGATAAATAGCATCAAAATCTTTTTTATATTTTTCACCATGAGTATCTGGCGCTACCATTCCAGCTAAAATAATTTTAATTTTTTTATGCTGTGCAACATTTATTATTTTTTCTAAATTTCTTTCTGTCTCTTCTGGTTGAATTCCTCTAAGCATATCATTGGCTCCTAATCCTAAAATAATTAAATCAATACCTGGCTCTGATAAACTCCAATCTGCTCTATTCAATCCACCTGACGATGTGCTTCCTGAGACACTTCCATTAATAACTTTAATATTTAACCCAGCTTGCTTAAGATTGTTTTCTAAAACTATTGATAAATGATGTTCTTTAGGTAATCCATAACCAGCCATCAAACTATCACCAAATAAAACTACCTTTTCTATTGCACTTGCGTTTATGTGCACTAGAAAGAATATCAAAATTTTAATAAATATAGTTTTATTCATGAGTACTCTTCTTAAATTAAAAAAAATAAATCTCAAATACCAAACTGGTAAAGATAGTATCAGTGTTTTAAAGAATATTGATTTAAATATTAAGAAAAAAGAAACTGTTTCAGTAGTTGGGGAAAGTGGCTCAGGTAAAACAAGTTTAATAATGTTAATTGGAGGCTTAGAAAAACCAACCTCTGGTAAAATAATTTTTAATGATCAAGAAATAACAGGCCTTAGTGAAGATGAAGTGTCGGAGATAAGAAAGAAAAATATTGGAATAATATTTCAGTCGTTTTATTTAATTCCTAATTACACAGCAGTTGAAAATGTCGCTTTAACACTTGAACTTAATAATTTTAAAAATCCAGAAAAAGAATCTAAAATTTTATTAGATCGATTTGGTTTGAAACATCGTTTTAATAATTTGCCAAGTCAATTATCTGGTGGTGAACAGCAACGAGTTGCTATAGCTAGAGCAATTGCGATGAAACCTGAATTAATCTTAGCAGATGAACCAACAGGAAACTTAGATACTGAAAATTCTATCATGATTGCAAATATTTTATTTAAATATGTAAAAGAAGAAGGTTCGTCTTTAATCATGGTAACTCATGATCCTAAACTTGCTGACAAAGCTAAAAGAAAAATAAAAATTAAAGATGGAAAAATTAAATAATCCTTCAGAATTTAGTTTGATTTTTAAATATGCTTTAAAAGACTTAAGCAGAAATTATCATAAAATTTCTAGTATCATTGTTACGCTATTTATAAGTCTTTTTATCTTAAGTGCTATTTTCACAATTGAAGATAGTCTTAAAAAAGAACTTAATGATAATGCTAAAGCACTTTTAGGTGGAGATTTAGAAATTGATTACAATCGTAATCAAGGAAATTTAGATCTAGTTAACAAAGTAAAAGAGTTTGCAACTGTTTCTCAAATGATTGAGTTCAGTACTATGCTTTCAACTACTGGCAGAGAAAAAAATAAATCATTATTTACTAGAATTAAAACTGTGGATGAAAAATATCCTTTATATGGAAATGTTGTTTATGAACCAATGGGTGCTTATGAAAGAATGCAAAAAGAACCTAATACTATCCTGATCAATGAAAGTTTATCAAAAACCCTAAATATTAAAATTAACGAAATAGTAAAAGTTCAAGATCAAAATTTTACAGTAATTGGAATTATTAAATCAGTACCAGATGTAAGTGGATTTGTTGCATTTGGTGATTGGGCTTTAGCAGGAAAACAAACTTTAGAAATTTTAAAACTAAACGGTATTGGAAGCTTTTTAAACTATGAATATAAAGTAAAGTTTAATGACAATGATAAACCAGAGGAAATTGAGAAACGAATTGAAGAAATATTTAAAGAAGATCAAAAAGTTAAACTTAGATATCCTGAAAATTCTGCAAGTGGTATAAAGAGAATTATTAATAATTTTTCTCAATTTTTATCTCTCGTATCTATCAGCGCAATGTTGATAGCAGGTATTGGAATAGCAAATACTCTGCTTTCTTTTATTAATCAAAACAACATGTCGATAGCTGTACGAAAAGCAGTTGGCTTTTATTCAGGTGATATTAAAACCCTATATTATCTGCAGTTATTTATACTTTTATTTATCATCACTGTTGTTGCTTATGGATCGAGTTTTTTAATTGTTCCAATAGCAGATAAATATTTATCCGATGGATTAGGATTGAATGTTTATCCAGTGTTTTCTATGCTAAATTTTTTAAAAATATTTTTAGTGGGATTATTGGTTCTAGTAATTTTTTCTATCCCAACAATCAGTTCTATTGATCAAGTAAAAGCGTCTAATTTATTTAGAAACGTATTTCAAAATCTTCAATTTTATTATTCTAAAAGATCAGTTGTTCTAAGCTTTGTTTTATTATCTATCTTAATTTTATTATTCACAGTTGGATCTGAACAGCCTTCTTATAGCTTGGGCTACTTTGCTGCTTTTTTTGTGTGTTTAATTGTATTTTTCTTACTTTCAAAATTAATCATCTTTTTCCTAAAAAAATTCAAATCTAGTTCAATAATTTCTTTAAAAGTTTCAATTAAAAATATTACCCAAACAAAAAGTATAACTCCCATTACAGTTATGTCTCTTGGCTTAGGGGTTACTTTATTATTAACATTGGCTTTAGTTGGTACAAATTTTCAAAGAGAAATTGCTAAATCTATTCCTGATATTGCACCTGATTATTTCTTCGTCGGTATTCAAAAAGGAGAAAGAGAAAAATTTGAGCAAGGTATTTTAAATATGGATCCAAATGCATCTATTGAAATTGTGCCAATGGTATCCTCTGGAATTGTAAAAATTAATGGTGTAGATCCTAACACCTATATTAAACCAGATAATGATAGTTACTGGGTAATTGGTAGCGAACGAAGATCATCATGGGTAGAAAATGTACCTGAAGACAATCCAATTTTACAAGGTGAATGGTGGGATTTATCAAACCCAGATCAACTTCAAATATCTTTAGATGCAAAAGTTGCTAAAGATTTAAATATCCAGTTAGGAGATATTTTTACTTTAAATGTTTATGGGCGTGAAATTGAAGGAAAAATAATTAATTTCAGAGAGGTAGATTATCGAGATTTAAGCATCAACTTTGCAATGTTATTTAATCCTCAATTTGCAAAAAATATTCCACACGAATATTTGGCTACTGCAAAATTTAAGTCAAATAAATTTGATGAAACTGAAATGCTTGAAATCATGCCGAGTTTATCAATGATAAAAATTGCAGATTATTTATCAAAAGTTACAGCTGTTTTGAATAAAGTTTTTATTGCAGTTACCTTAATCTCAGCGGTTACTATTGTTATAGGGTTAATAGTAATTTCAAGTGCAATTATGGTTCAAGGAAAAGTAAAAGAATATCAAAATTTAGTCTTTAAAATTTTAGGTTTTTCAAAAAAACAAATTGTTTTTTCATCATTAATTGAATTTATCATTATTTTTAAATCTGTAATTTTAATTGCAATATTTTTTGCAGTGATTGGTTCAAAATTTATTATGGAAAATATTTTTGAGCTAGTGTGGATGTTTGACTTTAAAGTTTTAATTTATTTAGGATTTTCAATCGGCTTTGTTACTTTAATTTTAATATTGCTAACAAACTTAAAATATCTAAATCCTAAAGTTTATCCTCTAATAAGAAATCAATAATTAGAATTTAGTAATTTTACTATCCAAAGAAATTAAATTTAATTCTACTTTCAATTTTGGAAATCTTTTTTTTATTTGTTTTTTAATTTTAGAAAACGACTCTTTATGAATTTTTTTTTCATTTACCGGACTAAATTCTTTATTTCCATTAGCAATTTTAGCTGCACCACAATCTTTATGATTAATGACAATTAATTTTTCTATTTTATGTAATTGAATAGAGGTTCCTAAATTATCATAAAACGTTTTATGCCATTTTTTGAATTTATTATGTGTAACACCAACAGCTGCACCTGCAATTGTGAATGCACTGTATTTTCCTATTAATTTTTTTTTCTTTAAATAATTATGTACTAAATGTTGAAATCTTGGATCCATACAAGATAGCACCATCGCTTTAAATTTTGATTTCTTCAATTTAATTCCACTTTAAACATAGCCTCATTTCTTCTATTCATTGGTAGAGTAAATGGGCTATCATAGGTTGCTCTAATTGGTGGGCTTATAATTAATATATTATTTTTTTGTAACTCTTTTTCTAAAATTTCTTTGTGCTTAAGAAAGTTTCCATCTGATGCTCGTCCAGAATATCTTAACACCGCGTAGTGTCCTCCTTCGATATTAACAATTTTAACGTCTTCCCTACTAGGTTTTGGTGCATTTTCTGAATTAAATTTAGAGGGCAAGTAAAATTGCATACTCATATTTCCATTTTTCTCAACCTGAGTAACTGGGGTAGTCATTTTAATTTTCTCTTGGGTATCGTTTCTGCCTGAAATGTAATTAAATAACTTTCTAAAATTACTATCTATTCCAGATGTCATTGTTTCCACCGCTAAACGATCAGAATATTTTCTAATCTCATAAACTTCATTTTTAGAGACAACTTCATAATTTGCTTCTTCGTAAGCCATAACTGCAGAATAATGTAAAATAAATAAAGTACAAAATACTATAAAATAAAGATTAATAATTTTCATTGTTACATAACTTTATATTCAAAATTTTGTGTTGTTTCATTAATTTGAATTAATTTAGCACCATTTCTCTCATGAAAATTTGTTGCCATTTCTGTTAAAGGTGAAAGGGTTACCAATCTATTTAAATGATTAGATTTTTTTATATTTTTAAATACTTCTTTTACAATTAATTTTCCCCCACCCTTTTTTTTGGACCAGACAGTATAAGCAATTGCTATTTGACCACCTGATTGATCTCTCATTGCTGTTTGAAGAAATGCATCAGTGCTTAATTTTTCTAACTCTTCAACACTTTTTGGAATTTCATTTGTATAAGCAAAACACATTACAGCATGAATTTCTCCTTGATATTCGACACCAAAAATCTTTCTTCCATATCCTGTTCTAAACTTGTTATCTAATTCTGGTCTAACAGGATCCTCTTCAGGATTACACTCTTTAAGCTCAACAAGTTTTGCACCTTTAACCCATCCAAAAAAATTATCAATATTTTTATTTAACGCTTGTCTATTTTTTCTTAATCTTGCTTTAATTCTTGGTTTAAATTTTTTTTTCATTTTTATAATAATTATTATCTAATATTTATTTAAAATTTTAATGCGTTATTAAATCATACCAGGTAATCATACAGAAGCTTTGCGCTAGTAACAAAAATTAAAGCATATAAAATATTGTAAAATAATTTTTCCTCTATAATTTTAAGTAATTGATATCCAATTAATATTCCAAGTAATGCAACCGGAAACAATGTTGCTGACTGTTTAAAAGACTCAAAGTTTGTCATAGATAAACTAATGTATAATGGAAGTTTAATTAAGTTTACGAAAGTGAAAAAAAATATTCTTGTACCTACATAAATTTCTTTTTTCATTCTAAGTGGAAGTAAATAAAGGCTAGTTGGAGTTCCTCCTGCATGAACGCAAAAACTTGTAAATCCTGCAACTACCGAACAAATACCACCTTTAAAAAATTTTTTTTCTGATTTTTTTTCTTTGTCTTTTTTAAAAAAAAAATAATGACCAGCAAACAAGAAGCCCATAACTCCAATTATGAATTTTAGTAATTCCTCTGAAAAATATGAAAAAGTTAATGATCCAATAATTATACCAATAGCTGCAAATGGAACCATTAATTTTAAAGTTCCTAAGTCAAATTCCTTTCTATATTTATAAACAGCAATGAAATCTGAAAATATTAAAATAGGTAAAATAATTCCTAAAGCTTGATTTAGCGGCATCACTATTGTCATTAATGGAACAGAAATTAAAGTCATGGATCCACCTAGGCCTGATTTTGCAATTCCGTATAAAATTATGGCTGGAACAACTGTGAAAAAAAATAATAAGTTTATTTCCATTTATATAATGATTTTAATAATTTAGATCCTAAAGGGCTAATTGGTTCCTGAAGTATTATTTCTTTTCCAGTTTTTTGCTTTACTAATTGTAATAGTTTAGTTGCTAACCCTTGTTTTCTAAAAATTGGATTAACAAAAATATATTCTACCTCACCTTTTTCATTAAATCTAACAAAGCCTAGTGTTGTATTTTCATTTTTAAAGGTAAAAACTCCCTGAGTTTCCTCAATTTTAAAATTTGTAACTTCCAGATTGTTCATGAACCCTAGTAATTTAGGAGTAAAAGAATTACCGCTATTGCAGCAATAATAGAGCTAACAACAATATAATTAAGCTTAATATTAAATTTTTTTTCTACAAACTCAGTAATTTTTTCCCAGAATAATACTATTAAAAAAATAATTATAGCTGGAAGAATATATTTAATCATTATTTATGCTTTTATATTATAACCTTTTTTAAGAAGAGTTGTTACTATCACTATACAGATAATCAAAAAGCTTAACATTAAACTAATACTTATCCATATATTAAAATCTGATACTCCATAAAATGAAAATCTTAATCCATTGATCAAATATACTACTGGATTAAAATAAGTAACTATTTGCCAAAACTCAGGAAGCATATCTAAGGAATATAAGCTTCCACCTAAAAAAACCATTGGAGTTATAACAAGAGTAGGTATGATTGACATTTGTTCGAAATTAGAACTCATTAATCCAATTAAAAATCCAAATAATGCAAAAGTAAATGAAACTAATATTAAAAGAAAAATCATTAATATTGGAAATTGTACTTCAACTTCAACAAAAAAAGTTGAAGTAATAAATATCATGCAACCTACAATTAAAGTTTTGGTTGCTCCTGCACCAACAAATGCAAGAACTATTTCTAGCGTTGAAATTGGTGCAGCTAAAATTTCATAAATTGTTCCATTAAATTTAGGAAAAAAAATACCGAAAGACGTGTTACTAATTGATTGGGTTAATAATGTAAGCATCAACAAACCAGGTACGATGTATGATCCATAACTAATGCCATCAATATTTTCAACATATCCTCCAATTACTGAGCCAAAAACTATAAAATATAAAGAGGTAGATAAAACAGGTGATAATAAAGATTGCATCAATGTTCTTCTAAACCTATCCATCTCATGAAGATAAATTGCTTTAAATGCGTAATAATTAAATTTCATTGTTTTCCTTTACTAAACTTACAAAAATCTTTTCTAAAGTACTCTGTTCTGTTTTTAGATCTTTAAGTTTAAATCCTGCATCTTTTAAATCTTGAAGCAAATTTGTAATACCTGTTTGTTTTGCTTGAACGTTATAAGTATAATCAATTGACATTTTATCTTTTCCGATCTCAAGATTATATTTTACTAAACTACTTGGTATTTCTTTGACCTCTTCCTGTAAGTCTACTGTAAGTTTCTTATGACCCATTTTCTTTAATAATTCTTTTGTTTCATCAACAACTATGATTTCTCCTTGATTGATTACTCCAACTCTATCCGCAATAGCCTCTGCCTCTTCTATATAGTGTGTGGTTAAAATTATTGTAACACCAGTTTTTCTTAAACTCTCAACAACTTTCCACATGTCTTGTCTTAACTCAACATCTACACCAGCAGTTGGTTCATCTAAAAACAAAATAGTTGGTTCATGAGATAATGCTTTTGCAATCAAAACCCTTCTTTTCATTCCTCCAGACAATTGTCTAAGTCTTAAATCTTTTTTATCCCATAAACTTAAATCTTTTAAAACTTTCTCAATATGTTTTGCGTTAGGTTTCTTTCCGTACAAACCTCTAGAATAGGAAACGTTATTAAATACGGTTTCAAATTGTTCTAGAGTAAGCTCTTGTGGAACTAAACCAATTTTTGACCTTGTTTCTCTATAATCATCAATTATATCAAATTCGTCTACTGTAACCTTTCCAGAAGATGGTCTTACTATCCCGCAAATAATACTTATTAGAGTTGTTTTTCCTGCGCCATTTGGTCCAAGCATTGCAAAAATTTCACCCCTTTTAATATTAAGATTTATGTT
>CACIOP010000001.1 GCA_902588315.1 uncultured Pelagibacteraceae bacterium | reverse complement strand
AAATAGAAATAATCAATAATGAAGGAAATCAAATATGTGAGATTATTTGTTTTGATAAGGATGGAAATTCAGATGTTGGAATATTAAATCTCAAATCAAACAATGAAAAAAACTTCATAAGAAATATTCTTAGCGGAAATGATGAAACAATTTTAGCAACCAATTATCAATTAAAAAAAAGAAATTTAAAAATTTCTAATTCAAAATCATCAATTATATTTGATGTAGAAACAGAGCCTGGTGAAAAAATTAAATTCAAGTCAAAAGATAAATGTTATGCAATATTTTCAGCTCCTGGCAAAGATATGGATGTTACAAAACAAAATCCGCCAACTGATCTAACCATATTCGTTAAAAGAGCTAAAATTGTTAATGATAAGGAATTAAATGTAATTCCTGATCCAGTTTTCGAACCTGCTTATGAGGAAAATATAGATAAAGAAACTTCAATATCTTATGAGGTTAAAGAGGGAGATTATATTCAAGTAATAAGCCCAACTGGCAGACAATGTTCTGACTTTGTAGCATTCGATACAAGAAAATTAGAAAAAGGATTTGAAAAAGGATTAGACTGGCAAACCACAAGAACATTCATGGGCAATACTTTTCCAGGACCAGGTTTATTCTCTAAATTTTATGATACAGATCATGAACCACTTGTTGAAGTAATAAGAGATACTGTAGGAAAACACGATACTTTTAATCTTGCATGTACTTCAAAATATTATGAAGATGCTGGGTATTTTGGTCATCCAAACTGTTCGGATAATTTAACTGAAAGTATGTCGAAATACGGCGTTAAAAAACAAAAAGGTTGGCACGCAATTAATTTGTTTTTTAACACTTCTGCTGGAGGATTAAATTCTATTATTTCTGATGAATCTTATTCAAGACCCGGTGACTATGTAATGTTTAAGGCTTTAAAAGATTTAACAATTGGAACAACCGCGTGTCCAAGCGATATAGATCCTTGTAATTCGTGGAATCCTACTAATATATTTGTTAGAACTTACGACAAAAACAAAGAATTTAAAAAGTCATTTGGTTTTAGAATGAAAACAGACTCTGAAAATAAACTTACTAGAAATTCTGGTTTTTATGAAAGAACTTCAAAATTAACTAGAAACTTTGTTGATGCTAGAGGGTTTTGGCTTCCAAACGATTACACCAAACATGGTTTGGTTAATGAGTACAATGCTTGCAGAAATGATGCTGTATTAATAGATCTATCATCACTACGAAAATTTGAAATAATTGGTCCTGATGCTGAAGAGTTAATGAACTACACTCTTACAAGGAATATAAAAAAACTTTCTGTTGGACAGGTTGTATATTCTGCAATGTGTTACGAAAATGGAATGATGTTCGATGATGGGACTCTTTTAAGATTAAGCGAAACAGGTTTTAGATGGATATGTGGAGATGAATATGGTGGAGAATGGCTAAAAGAAATTGCAAAGAAAAAGAATTTTAATGCTGTTGTTAAAAATTCTACAGATCAAATTAGTAACGTATCTTTGCAAGGTCCAAAAAGTAGAGAAATTTTAAAAAAAATTATTTTTACGCCACCCACTCAACCATCGATAGATGAATTAGGTTGGTTCAGATTCACGATTTGTAGAATAGAAGAACTTCAAGGTATACCATTAATTGTTTCAAGAACTGGTTATACTGGTGAGTTAGGTTATGAGATATGGTGTCATCCAAAACATGCACCTGAAGTTTGGGATAAATTAATGGAAGCGGGTAAAGATGATGGGCTTATTCCAGCTGGGTTTGCAGCTCTAGATAAACTTAGAATTGAGGCGGGTTTAATTTTATTTGGTGCAGAGTTTGACGGTGAACAAGATCCCTTTGAAGCTGGTATAGGTTTTGCTGTTCCATTAAAAACAAAGGAGGAAGATTTTATTGGTAAAGAGGAATTAGTTAAAAGAAAGGCAAACCCTCAAAAAAAATTAGTAGGATTGGAACTTGCTGGCAAAGAAATAGCTGGTCATGGAGACTGTGTTCATATTGGAAGATCTCAAGTTGGCATTGTTACAAGTGGATGCTTGTCCTCTACTTTAAATAAAAATATTGCTCTTTGCAGAATAGATGTTCAATACTCAGAAATTGGTACTGAAGTTGAAATAGGTAAAATCGATGGTCATCAAAAAAGAATTGGTGCAAAAGTAGTTGGTTTCCCTTTTTATGATCCAACTAAATCAAGAGTTAAAGCTTAATAGCTATGCCAAAAGAAAAGAAAACGCTATTAGATTTTTGGGAAGATCAAATGAGGCAATCTCATACTTCAAGCAATTATTTTTTTAGAAAATCACCATCGCACTATCATATGATGTTGCTGGTAATGTCTGCCTATAAAGAAGGTAAAAAATTATCAGTAGAGGAATTAAAAACAAAATTATTCAAGACTTCTAGACCTAAATCAGCTTTAATAATTACTGAAGCTTGTGAAAAAGGATTCTTTAGACTGGAAAAAACTTCAACTGATCAGCGAATTAAAAATATAATGCCAAGTGAATCTTTTATTAATGAATTCAATAATTATTTGCTTACTTTAAAAAACATAAGTTATTAGCCAAATTTTTAAATAAAATTGAAGTATCTATTTTTTATATATAATTTTTAGTTCTATAAAAAATTATATTAATTGCCCCTACCAAAAAATAATGTTTCGATATGACGACATTACCTTCTAAAGCAAAAGTAGTTATCATCGGTGGTGGAATTCACGGACTAAGTACTGCTTGGAAACTTTCTGAAACATATAAAAATCCTGGTGACATAATTGTATTAGAAAAAAAAGATACTGCTGCTGGTGCAAGCGGAATTGCTTGTGGCGTTGTAAGAAATAATTATTTCCAGCCAGCAATGAGAGAATTAATGGCTCACTCAGTTTCAGTTTGGGAGAGCGATCCTAAGGCATTTAAATATAATCCAGTAGGTTATTTACAAATATCACCTGAAGTAATGCATGAAGATGTTGCAAGTATTTATGAGCAACAAAAAGCAATCGGATATGAATCAGTGTTTATTGAAGGTGAAAAGGATTGTTCGGATTATATGAAAGGTATTTTTGATGATTGGCAAGCTCAAGGCATCACTTCAATACTTCATGAAAAAAAAGGTGGATACGCATTTAATAAAGATTCAATTAAAGCACTTGAAAGTAAATCTACATCAAACGGTGTTCAGGTTATGAAAGGTGTAAAAGTAACAGGATTTAAAAGAGGAAGTAACAGTCAAGCTGTTACAGGAGTGGAAACAGACAAAGGTACAATTGAGTGCGAACAGGTTGTTATCGGTGCAGGTCCATGGGCAAGAGATTTTTGGAATATGTTAGAGTTACCTAAAACGGCTAACATTAAAGGCAAAGACGGTAAAATACATGTAACAGATATGTGGACATACTGGATGCTACAAGAAGGTGTTATTGGTGTTGAGCCAGATTTTCTAAAAACAAATGATGGAAAACAACCTCCTGTGGTTCATGTAGACTCGACTGCTCCGTTATATTCAGACAAAACAAAAAAATTATTAACAGATAAAATTTGGGGAATTTATTACAAACCTGATATCGAAGGATTAGGTGTACAGGGAGGAACTTCTCCTTACATAGTTAAAAAACATTTTGATGAAGTAAATGTTGATCCTTATGGAATTGAGTCACCTGAATATCAAACAACAGACGCATTTAGTGAAATGTGGTGTTCAGCTTTAGCGCATTGTCAAAAAAGATTTGAGGGTAAATCTGATTTATATAGAAAAGGACCATCGGGCGGACTTGGATGTATGACACCAGACTCGTTTCCAATCTTTGATAGATTTTTTGAAAACGTTTACATGATTGCAGATGCCAATCATGGTTATAAAATGATTGGGGTCGGAGAACTTGTTGCAAAAGAAATTCTTGGTACTGAAAGTGATTTATTAAAACCATTTAGATTCAACCGTTACGAGAAGGGTGAACTTCACCCTACTTCGAACAGTCCGTTTCCTTGGAGCTAGACTCTAAGCCTAGACACAAATAAATTTTTCAGCTACGTTTGAATAAATTAAATTCATTGAGGGGTGAAAATGACAGATCTTGAGAAACACGTTAACCAGCCAGGTAGAGCAAAATTAGTTAAAAAAGTTAGAGAAAAAATTAATGAACTTGGCATCACTTATATTTATTATCAATTCATTTCTGTAACAGGTAGAGTTGTTGGTAAAGGTATACCTGCAGATCACTGGGAAAGAACAGCTGAAAAAGGATTTCAATTAGTTTACGGTGCTACAGCAAACTTGTTCTTAGATCGTCATAATAATTATATTGGATATGGACCAGAGGCTATGGAGCTTGTTGGAATACCTGATCCTGAAACATTTGTTCAATTACCATGGGATAAAAGAGTTGGAAGAGTATTTGTAACTTGTTTTAGAAACAGAGAAGAAAGAAAAAATCCAGGCGGTCATTTAACTTCAGACTGCAGGGGAAATCTAAGAATTTTCATGGATGAATTTAAGAAAAAACATGGTTTAGAATTAAGAGTTGGAACAGAGCCTGAAATGATGTGGTTAACAAAAAATGAGGATGGAACGCCTTCAGGTAAAGGTTTTTCTAAACCATTCTGTTATCACATTGATCAATTTGAGTCATTAAGACCAGTGTTTATGAAGGTTATTGAGTACGCAAAAGCAATGGGTCTTGATATGATTCAAGGAGATCACGAAGATGCTCCGGGCCAATTAGAATTAAACTGGACTTACGATAACGTTTTAAGAAATGCAGATAGATTATCAACATATAGACAAATTTGTGCTCAAGTTGCTAGAGAACATAATTTAATTGCTTGCTTTATGACAAAACCATTTATGGGTGTTTCTGCTAGTGGTTGTCATACAAACATGTCTTTATGGAAAGGTGGAAAAATAAAAATTAACAAACTTGGAAATAAAACTCTACCAGGTGTAGAAGAAGTTTTTAGTTATGTTGAAGGTGGAACTAATACTTTCATGCCAGATACAAAAGATATGCAATTACCAGGCAAAATTGGTTTACAATCGATTGCAGGTATCATGAAGCACTTACCAGCATTGACAGCTCTTGGATCTTCAACTGTAAATTCTTATAGAAGATTATGGGATCAAGGTTTTTGGGCTCCTGTTTATGCAGACTGGGGATATCAAAACAGAACTTGTGGTTTAAGAGTTTCTGCTCCAGGAAGGTTTGAGTATAGATCAGTAGACTCTATGCATAATCCTTATCTATTAGGTGCTGCATTATTAAAAGCTTGCGATGAAGGTATAACTAAAAAAATGAAACCAGCAGCCCCAGAGTCTAGAAATATTTATGAAGCTCAAAAAGCTGGTAAAGATGTTAAAAAACTTCCATTAAGTTTAGGTGAAGCTTTGGATAGACTGGCAGAGGATGAAGTAATCAAATCTGCAATGCCAGATGAAATGTATAAAGTTTTCCATTGGTACAAAAACGATGAGTGGGAAAGATTTCTTGGTGCAACAACGCAATGGGATCTGGATACTTATCTTGATTGTCTACCGTAGGTCACAGAAATAGATAGAAAGGGTATAAATATATGTGTGGGATAGCAGGTTTAATTCATAGAGGGAAATCTTCAAATGTTGGAAGTGAACTTCAAGGTATGCTTCAGGCATTAAAACATAGAGGAGAAGACTCAACTGGTTACGCTTTATATGGAGATACAGATGGTAAAAATTTCATTATGCGTTTTAAAGTAGGTGAAAACGTAGGTGAAGGAAGTTCATCAGTAATGGAAGATGTGTCTGTATATGATGAAAGAAAAAAAATTGTAGACCAAACTTTAGCCGAAATGGGTGCGAAGGTTGTTAAAGAAGAAAGAACTCTTCCCTATTCTTTAAGATATGAAATTGACTACAATGTTAAAGACCTTTTAGAATTTTCACAACGTATAGAAAGTATTCCTGGTGTAGAAATTCTTTCAATGGGTAAATCATTAGAAGTGATCAAAGATCTTGGAAACGCCAAAATGGTTTGTGATAGATATAGCTTAGATAAAGTTGTTGGAACACATGCTATAGGTCATGCTAGAATGGCTACAGAGTCTGGAGTAGATATTAAATCTGCCCATCCTTTCTGGGGATATCCATTTAGCGATGTATCTGTAGTTCATAATGGACAATTAACAAACTATTGGAATAACAGAAGAGTTTTGGAAAACAAAGGTATGAGATTTATGTCTGAGTGTGACTCAGAATTAATTGCAGTTTACCTTGCTGAAAAAATGAGAGACGGTGCAACTTTAGAGGAAGGAATGAAAGCATCTTTAACTGGTTTAGATGGTGTTTTTACTTACTTTGTTGCAACAAAAGATTCATTAGGCATGGCTAAAGATACAATGGCTGCAAAACCTTTAGTTTTGTATGAGTCTGATGATTTAGTAGCAATGGGATCAGAGGAAATTGCAATTAGGTCTGTGTTGCCACAAGAAATTGATACATATGATCCATTTGATGGGGAGGTAAAAGTATGGCAAATCTAAAAACAGTATCTAAAAAGTCAAAAGCCCAATCTATGGGTATGCACACTGAGGTTTTAACAGGAAGAACTCAACAAAAATTCTTTAATCCTGATGAAGCAGAAAACTTTTACTACTTTGGTACGTATGATGTAGATTTTAATAAAAGAACAGAGCTTGATGTTAAAGACATGACAGCTCCAGAAGCTAATAAAGAAATTGATAACTTAATGAGCCAAGGGTATGGAACAATAGTTATAAAAAACCCACAAGGTAAACACAGTCTTGGAGTTGGTATTTTAAATAAATTGAATTTAATTTTTGAAGGAAGTTTGGGATACTTTGGAATGGGTTCTTGTGATGGTCCAATAGTCAGAATCAATGGAAGAGTTGGATGGTCATGTGCAGAAAACTTAATGGCTGGTA
This sequence comes from uncultured Pelagibacteraceae bacterium, assembly GCA_902588315.1. Taxonomy (GTDB): domain Bacteria; phylum Pseudomonadota; class Alphaproteobacteria; order Pelagibacterales; family Pelagibacteraceae; genus Pelagibacter. The sequence continues at coordinate 130,914 of CACIOP010000001.1, read as the reverse complement.
AAGTGGTAATTGAAAAAAATGCCGGATCATGTTTTGGTGCGGCAATTAGAGGTGGGGATTTGATTTGTAAAGGAAGTGTTGGTGCCAGAACTGGAATTGACATGAAAGGTGGAACTATCATTATTGGTGGAGATGCTGGTGCGTTCACAGGTTTTATGATGCAGAGAGGAAGAATAATTATCCTTGGAGACGTTGGTATTAACCTGGGTGACTCTATGTATGATGGGACAATTTTCGTAGGTGGAGAAATTGGCTCATATGGTAGTGATGCAGTAGACGCTGAGTTGACTAAAAGCGATCAGGATTGGCTAAAAAGAAAATTAAAAGTAGCTGAGATTGGTGAAAATTTTGACGTTAGTAAAATGAAAAAAATTGTAGCAGGTAAGAAACTTTGGAATTATGACAATTTGGAACCTACAGAGAAGAAGGGAGCAATTTAATGCCTAAGAAAAAAAACAAAAAAATTAAAAAAAATGGAAAAGGTGTTGGTGGAAAAGCAGATGTCCACGCGCACGAGGAAGGTAAAAGAAATAAAAGTTTATTAGGACATAATGCTATCTTCACTCCTGAAGTAATAGACGACATTCATATAAAAGCTCAATTAGGAAGATACAGAATGCGTGGAATGGCATTAATGAAAAAAATTCCTACATTTGATGATTTGGTTTTCTTGCCAGGAACCCTAACTAGATTTGTTATTGAAGGTTACAGAGAAAAATGTGAAACAAAAACTGTGATCGGTCCAAGATGTGAAAATCCGATTGAGTTAGATATTCCAGTTTACATTACAGGCATGAGTTTTGGTGCACTATCTTATGAAGCAAAAACTGCTTTAGCAAGAGGTGCAACTATGGCAGGTAGTGCTACATGTTCTGGTGAAGGTGGAATGATACCTGATGAAAGAAGATATTCTGAAAAATGGTACTACCAATGTATTCAATCGAGATATGGTTTTAATCCTCATCATGCACAATTAGCAGATGGTATTGAAGTATTTATTGGACAGGGTCAAAAAGTTGGAATGGGCGGACACTTAATGGGTCAAAAAGTTACTGACCAAGTAGCTGAGATGAGATCATTACCATCTGGTATCGACCAAAGATCTCCCGCAAGACACCCTGACTGGTTAGGACCAGATGATTTAGCTTTAAAAGTAGAAGAGTTAAGACAATTAACAAAAAATAAAGTGCCCATTCAATTAAAATTAGGTGCATCTAAAGTTTATGATGATGTGCGTATGGCTGCAAAATGTGACCCAGATTCTATTTATTTAGATGGAATGGAAGGATCAACAGGAGCAGGACCACATATCGCTGCTGCAAACACTGGTATTCCAGGCATAGCTGCCATTCGAGAAGCTAGAAGAGCGATCGATGATGTTGGTAAAACTGGAAAAGTAACTTTAATTTATGCTGGTGGAGTAAGAGATGGTGCAGACATGGCTAAAGCTTTAGCTCTTGGAGCTGATGCAATTGCTATTGGTACTGGTTCAATGATTGCATTAAACTGCAACAAAGATATCCCAGAAGCTGACTTTGAAAAAGAGATGGGAGTAAAAGCAGGTGAATGTTATCACTGCCATACAGGTCGTTGCCCAGTTGGTGTTGCAACTCAAGATCCTAAATTAAGAGCAAGATTAAACCCTGATGACGCTGCATTAAGAGTTTATAATTATCTTCACTCAATGACTTTAGAAGCTCAGCTTTTAGCAAGAGCTTGTGGGAAAACAAATATTCACTCTCTAGAGCCAGAAGATTTAGCTGCTTTAACATCAGAAGCATCGGCTTTAGCGAAAGTTCCATTAGCTGGAACTAACTACACAGTTGGTGTTGATAACTACCACAAAATATAGAGGTAACTATGCCAAAGAAAAAAAATAAAAAAGTATCAAAATCAAAAGTGATCAAAGGTCAATTAGGAAAAAAAAAAGAGACAGCCAGAGAAAAAATGATTGGTCAGTCTATTGGTTATAGATATGATGTTAATCTTTTACCTGATTATAGCAAAATCACCCCTTTTCTAAAAAAATATATAGAAGCAATGGGATGGGATGATCTGAATTGGTTAGAAGATGTACATATGGGTTATGAAGAAGATAGACCTGCTGTTTTTTGCAGAAATGCGAATGGATGGGTTACTATTCCAAGTTCAATAAAGCTACCTAACAATCAACAAGATAGGGATATGATTGCAAGAGAGCTTTTAGTTAAATTCCAAATGTCTCCGAAACATCCTCTTGTTGATTTGAAAAAAGCATATTTAAAATTTTAATATTACAATCAATAGTTGATTATTTTTGTAAATCTGGTGTTCATAACTGGATTTTTTTAGCCTATTTATATTTGTAACGTCTCATAAAATTTAATAGGGTTTAAATAAACAAATATGGAGAGAGAATATGACTGATCAGTTAGGTGCTCTTACCACGATATTTACAGAATTTTACTACTGGACAACAGTAGTGCTAATGTTTTTAATTCACGTTGGTTTCTGTATGTATGAGGTCGGAGCTTCAAGATACAAACACCATCAACATACTCTTATGAAAAACACAATGCTGATACCTTTGGTAACAGTAACTTGGTTTTTGTTTGGTTGGTGGATTTATTGGGCTTTTCCAACTGGACCTGGATTAGCTCCATCAATAATGACAGAAAGTACAGGGCTTGTACTAGGTGGAGGATTTGGGGGAAATGATCTTGCTAATCCTACAAATGCTCTTATGGCAATCAATCTTAACGACCATATAATGGGTGTGTTCTGGGCAGCATTCCTTTTATTTTCATGGACCGCGGCATCTATAGTTTCGGGTGCAGTTATTGAAAGAATTACAACTTTTGCATTTGGAGTTTTGGCAATTGCAATAGGATCTGTTTTCTGGTCAATAGACGCGTCATGGGGATGGCACTTTGATGGTTGGATGCTTAAAATCTTAGGTTATCATGATGCATATGCATCGGGTGTAATTCACGCTATTGCAGGTGGATTTGCTTTAGGTGTGCTAATGGTTTTAGGTCCAAGAATTGGAAAATTTTCATCAAGTGGTGAACCAAGAAATATTGGTCCACGAAATCCTTGGTTAGTAACAGTTGGATTGTTCTTAATTTACACTGGATTCTGGGGCTTTTATGCGGCTTGTAACGTTCCAATTTATGATCTTGGCCCAGAGTATGGCATGGAGGGCATATCATTCTGGACAGCAACTAACATATATTTAACACCCACTACTTTAAGTGGAATTACAATGAACTTTTTGATGTCATTGTCAGGAGGTTTATTGGCTGGATATGTTATTGCTAAAGGTGATCCTTTCTGGACTTACTCAAGTGGACTAGCTGGCATTATATGCGCATCTGCAGGAAACGACTTGTATCATCCAATTCAAGCATTGATTATTGGTATGATTGGAGTTGTTATTGCATACAAGCTTCATTATTGGGTTGAACGAAAGTTCAAAATTGATGATGCTGTTGGAGCAGTAGCTGTACATGGTTATGCTGGTTTTGTAGGTCTTGTAATTTGCGGTTTCGTCTTAAATGGCTACCCTTCATCTGGCTATAGTGTTGGGGCTATGTTTGATGGAACAACTTATGCAACAATTAATCCACTAGGACAGTTTATTGGAGCAATAATAATGTTCTTTGTTTTAGGATTAATACCTGGCTATATCATCGCCAAAGTTCTTAATGGTATGGGTAAATTAAGAATCCCACGAGAAGTTGAAATAGCTGGACTAGACTATGAAATGATGGAAAGTGCTAAAGAAGACGAAAAAGCAGTTTCATCAGCAACCAGGTAAAGGAGAAAAATATGGCAACAGTATCAAACTGGATAGATCATCTTAATAAACCAGCTGAAGAAGTTGGTGGATCGGTTTATCCTGGAGCTGGATCTAGTGAATTTATACTAGTTCTTTTGTTAATTGCTGTGTGGATAGGATGGACTGTTATTACAAGCAAATCTGAAAGTGATGAACTGAACGCATTATCCAAAAAAAGACACAGTGCTAACGACCATAAAAGTAATATTACTGAATGGTAAAATAAAATTTGGGCGCTACAATTTTGTAGCGCCCTTTTTAATGATTTAAATGAGTGAAGACAAAAACGAGCAACTAAGACCGAGTAAAATGAGAGGTGTAGCTTTTCCAAAAGCAAAGTATGGAGTAATCCTTGCAATTATCTTGATAATTTTAGTCAATTTTATTTATTATAAAGAAACTATCTTTTCATTTTTCAAATAATTGTGGTAGCCTTAGCAATGGCTAAAAACTTATTTAAAATAGCAAAACAAAAAAAAATAAAATACTTCTTAATAAGTTTTGTTGATCTTTTTGGTGTACTAAGATCAAAACTTGTTCCTGTTCATGCTATCAAAGAAATGCAAACTGCTGGGGCAGGATTTGCTGGTTTTGCAGCATGGCTAGATATGTCTCCTGCAGATAGTGATATGTTTGGTATTCCAGACCCAGATAGTTTAATTCAATTACCTTGGAATAAAGAAGTAGGATGGCTTGCATCTGATTTGTGGATGGACGGTAAACCTGTGGAAGCTTCCCCAAGAGTAATGTTAAAAAATCAAATAAAGAAATTAAAAAAACAAAATTTAACGATGAAATCAGGTGTAGAGTGTGAATACTTTTTAATCTCACCAGATGGAAACTCAATTGCGGATCCGAGAGACACTCAATCTAAACCTTGTTACGACCAATCTGCGTTAATGAGGAGATATGATTTAATCAAAGAGATTTGTGATTGCATGATTGAGATGGAATGGGGTCCTTACCAAAATGATCATGAGGATGCTAATGGTCAATTTGAGATGAATTGGGACTATGATGATTGTCTAAAAACGGCAGACAGACATACTTTTTTTAAATATATGGTAAAAACTATAGCTGAAAAACATGGTTTAAGAGCAACATTCATGCCTAAACCATTCGAAAACCTCACAGGTAATGGCTGTCATGCCCACATATCAGTTTGGGATGGAAAAAAAAATAAATTTTTAGACAAATCAGACAAACTTGGATTAAGTAAAATGGCCTATAATTTTTTAGGAGGGGTAATTAAAAATGCTTCTTCATTATCTGCTTTTTTTAATCCAACAATCAATAGCTATAGAAGAATTAATGCACCTCCAACAAAATCTGGAGCATCTTGGTCGCCAAGTAGTATATCTTATACGGGAAATAACAGAACTCATATGATAAGAATTCCAGACCCTGGAAGGTTTGAATTGAGATTGATGGATGGATCTGCAAATCCATATTTATTACAAGCAAGTGTGTTAGCAGCAGGTTTGAATGGATTAAAACATAAAATCAATCCAGGCGAACCTTTAAATTGTAACATGTACACAGATTACAAGAAGTATCCTGACCTGCCAAAACTACCAAATGAACTTAAAGAATCACTTGAACTATTAAGAAATAATAAGGAAATGAATGACGCTTTTGGAAAAGAAACAATCAATAGTTATATAAAACTTAGAAAATCTGAAATTAATGAATTTGATAATATAGAAAACTTCGATAAGTCCAAACCTGTAACTCAATGGGAAAGACAAAATACTTTAGACTGTTAAAGTGAAGAGTTTAAAAAGCATTAAAAACTGGACACTTACAAAATCTTTAAAAAATAATAATTTTAGTTTTAAAAGAAATTATGTATTAAGATTTGTTCCTTCATTACTATTAACAAACGCTTTTAAATCAATTTCCAGTTGGAAAAATTATAAACCAACCCCATTATTAAAACTTGATAAATTACAAAAAAATTTAAAACTAAATAATGTTTTTTATAAGGATGAGTCTAAAAGATTTCATTTAAAATCATTTAAAGCTTTGGGTGGTGCTTATGCTGTTGAAAAAATATCTAAAGGGAAAAAAAATATAATCATTTCTTCGGCAACCGCTGGGAACCACGGAAGATCTGTAGCATGGGGTGCGAAAAGGCTTGGGTTAAAATGTAAAATCTTTGTTAGTCAATACGTAAGCGACACACGGGTTAAAGAAATTAAAAAATTTGGTGCTGAAGTAATAAGAGTTAGAGGAGATTATGAAAATTCACTCAACGAATGTAAGAAATTATCAAAAAAAAATAATTGGAAAATTGTACAAGATGTTTCAACAAAAGATTACAAATTAGTCCCTCAACTTACTATGGCAGGGTATTCCGTAATGATCAAAGAAATTTCTAAACAAACAAATCAATATATAACCCATATTTTTTTACAAGCTGGTGTTGGTGGTATGGCTGCTGGTGTAGTTACTGGTGTTGCAAAATATTTTAAAAGAATTCCAAAGATAATAATTGTTGAGCCTGATAGAGCTGATTGTGTTCTTCAAAGCATAAAACACAATAAATTAAAAAAAATTAAAATTAAAAAGGAGAGCATCATGGGTGGCATGTCATGTAATGAAATGTCATATATTCCTTGGCAAATATTGAAAAAAACGAGCAATTGTTGTGTGTCTGTAAGTGATCGAAATATTGCTAAAACTGTAGCGATGTTGAAAGACAAAAAGCTTAGTAAAAATTCAATAATTGGTGGCGAGTGCTCTGCACCTGGTATTATGAGCCTGGTAGGCGTTTGTAATAATACTAAAATTAAAAAAATTATAGAACTTAACGAAAATTCTAATGTTTTGGTAATAGGATGCGAAGGTAATGCAGATGTAAAACTTTACAAACAACTGCTATCTAAAGGCAGAAAATAAACTCACATGAAAAAAAATGCGATATTTTGGATTAGAGAAGATTTTAGAATTGAACATAATCCTGCACTATCTTTTGCAAGTCAAAATCATGATAACGTTATTGCATTGTTTATTTATAATAAAAGTGATTTTGATAAAAAACGAGAAGCACAAAAATGGTGGCTATATAAGTCTTTAGTGGAATTTAAATCAAAATTATTTAAATACAAAATCAATCTTCAAATATTGGAGGGAGACGAGATAGATATATTATCAAAAATTAAAAAAAAAGATAATATTTCTGTCTATTGGAATAAGATATATGAACCAGATGTAATTGCTAAAGGAAAAAAAATAAGAGATGCTTTTCTAAAAAACGAAGTTGAGTTCAAATATTTTAAAGGAAATATTCTTAATGAGTTTCAAGAAGTAACTAAAAATGATGGTACACCTTTTAAAGTATTTAGTCCATTCTGGAGAAATGCTGAAGAGAAATATCTTAATTTGCCCCCAAGCAAAAATTATGTTGTAAAAAAAAAAACTAAATTAATTTCTTTTTTTAAAAACAGTGTTGAACCTAAAAATATTTTACCAAAAAAAAATTGGTATAAAAAATTTGAGAAATACTGGAAAGTTTCTGAAAATGATTCGAAAAAAGTTCTTAACAATTTAATTGAAAAAAAAATTAAAGATTATGGAACAGCTAGAGATTATCCATCAGTCGAAGGTACATCAAAATTGTCTCCATACATTAAACATGGTCAAATTCACGTAAGTAGTATTTGGCAAAAATGTAATGAAATAAAATCCAAAGGAATTGGCTATAGGAAATATATCAATGAATTAGGGTGGCGTGAATTTTCACATAGTTTAATTAATTACTTTCCTGAATTTTTAAAAGGTAATTATAGAAAAGAATTTGATAAATTTCCGTGGGTAAAAAATGAGAAATTTTTAAAGGCATGGAAATCAGGAATGACTGGCTATCCTATTGTGGATGCTGGAATGAGAGAATTATATGAAACTGGATGGATGCATAATAGAATTCGAATGGTTGTTGGTTCCTTTCTTGTAAAACATTTAAGAATTAATTGGACGGAAGGTGAGAAACATTTCAGAAATTGTCTACTAGATTTTAATAAAGCAAATAATGTAGCTCAATGGCAATGGGTTGCTGGTTGTGGAGCTGATGCTGCACCTTACTTTAGAATATTTAATCCGATTTTGCAGGGAGAAAAATTTGATAAGGAAGGTTTATATGTAAAAAAATGGGTTCCTGAATTAAGCAAAGTGCCAAAAAAATTCATTCATAAGCCATGGGAAATGGAATTAAAGTATCAAGAAGCTATAAAAACAATTATTGGCAAAGATTACCCGGGTCCTATTGTTATTCATGAAAAAGCTAGAGCTGCAGCTCTTGAAGCGTTTCAATCTTTGAAAAAATAATAAATTTAGTTTTATTCTCCAATAAAATGGTGGATTATAGTTCTTTTTTGAGCCTCTAATCTGTGTTCAAATAAATATATACCCTGCCAAGTTCCAAGCAACAATTCACTATCTTTCACACTTAGAGAAATTTGATTATTTGTTAATGCAGATTTAATATGTGCAGGCATATCGTCTTTTCCTTCCGTAGTATGAACATATAGTTTGTTATCCATAGGAGCTAATTTATCAAAATAATTTATTAAATCTGTTTGTACATCTGGATCTGCATTTTCTTGAACAATTAATGAGGCGCTTGTGTGCTGAATACTTAAATTAAGAATACCATTTTTAAAGTTATTTTGACCAATCCAATGAATTGTATCATTAGTAAATTCATATAACTTTTGACCATTGGTCTTAATATGAAGATTGTAAAATTCTTGTTTCATTAATTATACTCGTTCGATGTAAGCTCATATAAACGACTAATGGTTCGTTTAAATGGTTTTTCTAATAATCTTGAAGAGGTAAATTGATCTAAATTTATATCAGCTGTAACTGCTAATGAAATATTTTTATCATAAATTACATCTAACAAAGTGATAAAACGTTGTTGTTGATTTGAATTTACATCATTAAATTTAGGTATTTGATCTATTACCATAAATTTACAGTTTTTAACTATTTCTAAATAATCTTCCGCACCTAAATTTTGATCACAAAGTTGATTAAAGTCACATCTAACAATTCCCTCATAAAAGTTTTCTATTTTAAATTCTCTTCCCTTTACATTAATTTTTATTGAAGATTGTTTTTTATCCTTTGTTATAGTTCTAAAAAATTTATTAATCTTAAAATTGGTTTCTTGATTAAGTGGAAAAAAATATCTTTGTTTTTGATTATTATTAGATTTTCTATAATCATCCTCAATTTTTAATTCATACTCTATGGATTGATCTTCCATTATTTTTATAAAAGGTATAAATTGTTCACGTTGAAGACCTTCTTTATAAAGTTCTGAAATTTTAGTATTTGAAGTAAGAATAATTTTAATATCTTCTTTAAATATTTGTTCAAATAGTTTTCCTAAAATCATTGCATCAACAATGTTTGTTACTTGGAACTCATCGAAATAAACTAATGAAGCTTTTGATTTTAAATTTTTCACAAATTGATTGATTACATTTTCTTCATTTTTATCTTTTTGCTCATGGACAAAATCATGAAAACCTAACATAAATTCATTAAAATGCTTTTTTAATTTTTTTTCTTCAAGATGATCATAAAAGAAGTTTAAAATCATTGTTTTACCAACCCCTACACCACCATATAAATAAAATCCTTTTTTAGTTTTTTGTTTGGAAAATAATTTTGAAAAAAATGATTTGTAATTACTATTATGGAAATCTTCAAATTTTTTAATAACTTTGATTTGATTAGGATTAACTTCTAAATTTTGAATTTCACAATAAGATATGAATTCTTTTTCAAATTTTTTTGGCATCAATTTTTTTTAGTTTTAAAGTCAATACCATACTCTGATCTTGGTCCTTTCCTTAGCCCGAATGGACCTGAGATAAATAAAGTTAATGGTTTAGTTCCTGGTTCCAAATCTACTCTATGCAAATTATTTGCTGATCTAAAACCAATATACCCAGGTGGACGCCAAAACTTGCCAGTGCTTAATGTTTCCCAATAACCGCCTCTTAAAATTATAGTTATATAAGGAAATGTGTGATTATGAACTCCTTCTCCATGGTCATCTGCTAGCATCTCATGAATTAATATATTGAATGGAAACCATTTAGGTCGATGCCTCATCAAAACATAGTAACGGTTCATCCAAGGCTTTGCCTCTTTAAAATTTGGATGTGAAGGTCCTCTATCTAATACAACTTTTTTTCTACCAATTTTTTCTAAAAATTTTAAGAACATGTTTAGTTATATTGTACAATTGAACCATTTCTTACTACATATAAATTGTTATTAAATATAAACGGTTCAGATACTAATCCACCAGAAACTTTTTCAATTTTTATTATTTTTCCATCCTCAATCCCAGCTATGATCATTTTGCCATCTGAGTTAGTCAAAAATACGTTTTTGTGTCCAATTACAAAACCAATTGGATAAATATTTTTTCTTTTTTTATCTTTGTAATTCATAAATAGATCTGTAATTCGAACTATATTGCCTTTATTTTTATCAATTAAATATAAATAACCTTCATTAGAGATTGTAAAAATTAGATTTCCAACCAAAATAGGTTTTACATTAGAATTAACTTCATTTATCCAGTTTGTTGTTCCTGTTTTTAAATCAATTGAATAAAACTGATTTTTATTATTTGAAAAAAATACTGAGTTTCCATCTGATACTAGTTTAGAAGTCTTAAAGTTATAAGTTTCATTTATTATCGAGCTACTCTGTGTAGGTAGTTGCCATGTAATTAAACCTGTTTCAATATCTACAGCTGTAATATCTCCTATAGAATTATTGAAAATAACATTGTCGTTTAAAATAATTAAAGAATATTTAATATTTGAAATTGTAAATGAATCCTCTGTTTGCAAATTCCAACATTCAGAACCATCTTTAATTTTAAAACATCTCAATGTATTTTTATAATCAATAACAAATATTTTATCCTTATGCTTTTTAATATTTGAATTAAACGGATAATCATTATTATTTGACCAATTTAATTCTCCAGTACTAATATTCATAGAATAATATTTTGCTATGCTATCAGTTACTAAAAGATTTTGACCATCTACTAAAAAATTAAGTTTTGGTTTTAATTTTTTTTCAGATTTTGAATAATGATTTTTTTTCCAAATAACTTTCTGATTATTATCATACCTAATAATTGAACCTTTTTTATCGAAAAATATTATTCCATTTTTCAAAAAAATCGGTTCGAAATCTAATTGATTAATTTCCTCTAACTTTGAAAATTTAAAGTTGCCAATCTTTGCTAATTCGCCTTTGTAATTTTGCAAACCAAGATTATTTTGATTTTCATTTTTTTTATTATTTATTTTTATTGAGGATAAATCTAATTTTAAATCTCTATTAAATTCTGAAACACTTATATTTTCTTCTGCAAAAACTTTTGTTATTTTTTTATCTGTTTCTAATTTATTTTCTTTATCTTTCCAAATTCTGGAGTTTTCATTAAATGAACAGTTATTAAGAAAAAATAATGCAATGAAAGTAAAAATTAATTTATTCACTCAAGTCTCTGTTCAATCTTTTCTCTGCTTGAAGTCTTATGTCTGGATTTGAATTTTCTAAAACTATTATTTGATTGAAAAATTCTTTAGCTTTTTGTTTTTGATTATTTGCATAAAAATATTCTGCCATTAAATATAAAGAATGTGATTTCCAGACACTTTTTGAATTAATCAGTGGATTTAGCATATTTAGAAGATCACTCTCCTGGGCGTTATCTGCATTGTAGAGTGCCTTCTTGTATATAATCAAGTTGTTAATCTCACTGTCTAAAGAAGTATCGTTTATCAATATATCAAATAATGAATTGATTCTAGACTGATCACTTACAAGATTATTATCAATTATGAAATAAAGGGATAAAGGTGAATAAGTTGGATCTTTCTTGTTTACAATTTCAATCAGGCTACTAGCTGTTTTTTCTTTTGTTTTTTCTGAATAATCAATGATTATTGAATTATAACTATCTGAGATATCTTTTTTTTTATTAACTAAATATTTATCGTAACTAAAAACACCAACTATAATAATTATTAAGATAATTATACCTGAAATTATTTTATTTTTATTATTTACAAAAAAATTCTTAATTTTTTCATTTCTAGTGTTGGTATTTATAATTGATAAATCTTCATCCATAACTAAATCATATTCCTTAAAACGTACTGCAGAATACCTCCATTTTTATAATACTCTAATTCATTTTTTGTATCAATTCTGCATAAAGTTTTAATTTTCTTTATTTCGCCTGAAGCATATTTAATTTCAACTGTCACTTCATCTGAGGGATTAACACCCTTTTCTATATTTAGAATACTAATTAATTCAGAACCAATTAATTTTAGATTTTTTCTATTTACATCTTCGATAAATTGTAACGGTAATATTCCCATTCCAATCAAATTAGATCGGTGGATTCTTTCAAAACTCTCTGCGATTACTGCTTTTATCCCGAGTAATTTTGTTCCTTTAGCTGCCCAATCTCTAGACGATCCGGTTCCATACTCTTTTCCACCAATTACAACCAAATCTGTTCCTCTTTTTTTATATTCAACAACTGCATCATAGACAGGAAGAATTTTTTCTTCTGGGTATAATTTTGTAAAACCACCTTCTGTACCTGGAGCCATTTCGTTTCTAATTCTTATATTTGCAAAAGTTCCTCGCATCATAACTTCATGGTTACCTCTTCTTGAACCATATGAATTATAATCTTTAGGTAAAATTTGGTGTTCCATGAAATATTCACCAGTTGGACTATCTTTTTGAATACTCCCTGCTGGCGATATATGATCAGTGGTAACCATATCGCCTAAAATTAATAATGGTCTTGCGTCCTTAATTTCTTTAAATCCTTCTGGTTTATCTGGTAACGAGTCAAAAAACGGAGGTTTTTTTACATATGTTGATCCCTCATCCCAATTATAGATGCTGCTTTTATCAGTTTTAATTTTTTGCCATTGAGTTGGACCTTCAGAAACATTTGAGTATCTTTGTCTAAACATCTCAGCATTAAGTGAATCTTTTAAAGTTTCTTCTATTTCTTTATTTGAAGGCCAAATATCTTTTAAAAATACATCTTTTCCATCTTTATCTTTTCCTAATGAATCTTTGTACAAATCAACTTCCATATGCCCAGCTATTGCATATGCAACAACAAGTGGAGGTGAAGCCAAATAGTTAGCTTTTATATGTGGAGAAATTCTTCCCTCAAAATTTCTATTTCCAGATAAAACTGAAACAGCATAAATATTTTCTTTTTGGATCGCTTCTACAATATTTTCTGGAAGTGGTCCTGAATTTCCAATGCAAGTTGTGCAGCCATACCCAACTAAATTAAAGCCAAGCTGATCTAAATAAGTGTTCAATCCAGCTTTTGCCAAATAATCTGTAACTACTTGAGATCCAGGTGCTAAAGAAGTTTTTACCCAGGGTTTAACCTGTAAACCTTTTTCAATAGCTTTTTTAGCTAATAGTCCAGCTCCAATTAGAACATTTGGATTAGAAGTGTTGGTACAAGAAGTTATTGCAGCAATTAATATTGAACCATCTTTAATTTCATAATCTGTATTTGTTACTTTTGAAATTGATTTTTCATTTTTATTTGTAGCTTCCTGCAATACTTTTTTAAACGAACCAGGTGCATCTGTTAAAAGAACTTTGTCTTGAGGTCTTTTAGGTCCTGAAATAGTTGGTACGACTGTGGACATATCTAAAGATATAATGTCAGTAAATTCTATTTCGTTACTCGCCCATAAACCTTGTTCCTTGGCATAATTTTCTACAATATCAACAGTTTGTTGATCTCTTCCAGAAAATTTTAAATACTTTAGAGTTTCTTCATCGATAGGAAAAAAGCCACAAGTAGCACCATATTCTGGTGCCATGTTTGCAATTGTAGCTCTATCTGCAAGAGTTAAATTTTTTAAACCTTCTCCATAAAACTCAACAAACTTACCAACCACACCTTTATCTCTTAACATTTTAACAACAGTTAAAACTAAATCTGTTGCAGTGGTTCCTTCTGGCAATTTGTTTTTTATTTCAAAACCAATGACTTCTGGTATTAACATAGAAATTGGTTGACCTAACATTCCTGCTTCAGCTTCAATTCCACCAACACCCCATCCTAAAACAGATAAGCCATTTACCATTGTTGTATGGCTGTCTGTTCCAACTAAAGTATCTGGAAAAAGATATTTTTCACCTTTAAATTCTTCTGACCAAACAACTTTTGACAAATATTCCAGATTTACTTGGTGACAAATTCCTGTTCCTGGTGGAACTATTCTAAAATTATCAAATGCCTGTTGTCCCCATTTCAAAAAAGAATATCTCTCACCATTTCTTTCAAATTCTATATCGACATTTTTTTCAAAAGAATCTGCTTTTGCAGATTGGTCGACTTGCACAGAGTGATCAATTACAAGATCAACTGCAGACAGTGGATTAATAGTATTTGGATCTTTATTTTTTTCTTTAACTGCTTCTCTCATTGCAGCTAAATCTGCAACCGCAGGTATTCCTGTATAATCTTGAAGCAAAACTCTTGCTGGTCTATATGCAATTTCAGTTTTAGATTTTTTTGTTTTTAGCCAGTTTTTAATCGCTTCTATTTGAGATTTTGTTACACTTAAGTCGTCTTCGTATCTTAATAAATTTTCTAGTAAAACTTTTAGTGATTTTGGAAGTTTATTTATTCCTTCAAGTCCATTTTTTTCTGCTTCATTTAATGAGTAATAATTATATTCCTTGTCATTAACTGTGATTTTTTTTAGTGATTTATAAGAATTTTTGTTTCCTGGGGTCATATTATAAATAAAAAGTTATTATGCTTGTTAAAAGAAGCAGTGACATAGCATAATTAAAGTAATTAATAAATTTCTGATTTGTCGCAAATTTCCTGAAAAATTTACCTAAAAAAGTCCACAGAGTTATACTAGTCACTGAAACAATTAAAGCCATAATGATAATTTGAGTCGTATAACTTACAAAGGTTTCTCCTGGATTAATATAAGTTGAAACAAGAATAATTGATGCAATAACGCCTTTAGGATTTAAAAATTGAAAAATAAAAGTTTCATGAAACTTAATTGGATTTTTGTTTTTATTTTCCTGATCAGAAGGTCCTGAAAAAGAAATTTTGTATGCTAAATAAATTAAAAATAGAGTTCCTAAGTATTTCAATATCTCTTGAATTAAAGGATAAAGCTTAAAAATATTTATCAGACCTAGAGCTAAACATAATAACAAAAAAGGAAATCCTAAAGTTACACCAATTATATGAGGTAGGGTTCTTAGAATACCAAAATTGAAACCAGAATAGAAAGCAACGAAATTATTTGGTCCAGGAGTAAATGCAGCAACAATTCCAAATAAAGTTATAGAAAGAATTTCAGGATGCATTACTAAGCGATCGGTAATCCATTTTCTGCTTTTTGAGAGGGATGAACAAGTGTAACTTTGCCATCGGCATCAATTGCTCCTAAAACCAATACTTGAGAAACTATTCCGGCAATATTTTTTTCAGGAAAATTACAAACAGCAATAACTTGTTTTCCTTTTAAATTTTCCTCATTATAATAATGTGTAATTTGAGCCGAAGATTGTTTAATGCCAATTTCGCTTCCAAAATCAACTTCAACCACTAAAGATGGCTTTCTGGCCTTTTCATTTTTTTTTACAGAAATTACAGTACCAATTCTAATATCTACTTTATCAAAATCATTATAGGTAATTTGCTCTTTAATCATAATATAATATAGTGTTTTAAGTTTATGAGTATAGATAACAATTTATATGAAAAATCAATCAAGATTTTAACTGACTTAATCGCATTTAAAACTATCTCAGGTCAGGATAACAGTAATTTAATTGATTATTGTGAAAAAATTTTAAATAACATCGGAATAGATACTTTCAAAGTTTATGATGATGATAAAAAAAGAGTAAATCTTTTTGGAACTCTAAAAGCAAAAAATCAAAGCACAAAAAAACCAATTATATTATCCGGTCACACTGATGTGGTTCCCGTATCTAAAGGTTGGACAAGTGATCCATTCGTTGCAACTATTAAAAATGATAAATTATATGGAAGAGGCTCATGTGATATGAAAGGTTTTATTGCATGTACACTTGCTTATGCGCCTATCTTCAAAGAAAGTAATTTAGATAGAGACTTACATTTCTGTTACACATTTGATGAAGAGACTGCATGTATTGGAGCCCCTTTACTAATAGAAGAATTGAAAAAAAGAGAAATCAAAAATGGAATTTGTATAATTGGTGAACCAACTAAAATGAAGATTATTGACGCCCACAAAGGTATGAATGAATACACAGTTCACTTTGGAGGGCTTGCAGGACATAGTTCTAAACCACATTTAGGAGTAAATGCAGCAGAATATGCTACTAGATATGTTGGAAAACTTTTAGAAATTAGAGAAGAATTGAAAAAAAGAGTTCAAAAAGATAGTATTTTTGATCCTCCACATTCAACTTTATCAATTGGTGGAATTAAAGGTGGTATTGCCCATAATGTCATTGCCGATAAATGTAGTGTTGAATGGGAAACAAGACCAGTTGTTAAAGAAGATGGGGAATTTGTTACTAATGAAATTGATAAATATGCAAATGAAGTACTTCTACCTGAAATGAAAAAAGTATTTCCAGATTCTTATATTAAAAAAGAAGTAATAGGTGAAGTTATTGGTTTTAATAGATTAGATGAGTCTGAAGCATGTGAATTTGTATCAAATATAACTGGTGATAATTCTAGAGAAGTAGTTTCTTTTGGAACAGAAGCTGGTTTATTTCAAGAATTAGGAATCAGTACAGTTGTTTGTGGACCTGGATCCATAGAACAAGCTCACAAAATTGACGAGTTCATAGAATTAAATGAAATGAAAAAATGTCTTAAATTTTTAGAAGGTGTAAAAGATAAATCGGTAAATTAACTCCAACCACCTACGGCTTTTACTTCTAAAAACTCTTCTAAACCGTGTTCACCTGCTTCTCGACCTATTCCAGAATGTTTAAAACCACCGAAAGGTGCATCAACTGCAATACCTGCTCCATTTACATCAACCATTCCAGATCTTAATTTTCTCGCAACTCTTTGTACTTTTTCGGAATCTTGAGTTTGGATATAATTTGTTAATCCATAAGCAGTATCATTTGCAATTGTTATTGCCTCTTCTTCTGTTTCAAATGGGATAACAGATAAAACGGGTCCAAAAATTTCTGTTCTTGCAACTTCCATATTATTATTTACGTCCGCAAAAACAGTTGGTTTAACAAAGTAACCTTTGTCTAATCCATCAGGTTTACCTGTTCCTCCAGCAACTAATTTTGCACCTTCATCTATTCCTTTTTGAATTAAAGTTTGTATTTTATTGTATTGAGTTTCTGAAATAACTGGACCTATATGTTCTCCTTCTTTTTTAGGGTCACCAACCTCAAAACTTTCAGTATATTTTTTTAATCTCTCAATAGCCTCTTCATACATTGATTTTTCAACTAACATTCTTGTTGGCGCATTACAAGATTGTCCAGAATTTCTAAAACATCTTAAAGCACCTCTTTCAATAGCCTCTGGATCAGCATCTTTAAAAATTATATTTGCTCCTTTACCACCTAATTCTAAGCTTACTCTTTTAAAATCTTTAGCAGCATTTTGTGAAATCAAAGCTCCTGCTCTTGTTGATCCCGTAAAAGAAATCATATTAATATCTGGATGACTTGTAAGAGCATCACCTGTTGTTGCTCCATCACCATTAACTAAATTGAACACACCTTTTGGAAATTTTACATCATCAATAATTTCAGCAAGTATCATTGAAGATAGTGGTGCTAATTCTGATGGCTTTAAAACCATTGTACAACCTGCAGCTATTGCTGGCATTACTTTTAAACAAACTTGGTTCATCGGCCAATTCCATGGTGTTATTAATGCACAAACACCTTTTGGTTCATAAATTAATCTTTGATTAGGAGCATGCTCACCTAATGGTTTTTCAAATGCAAAATTTTTTAAGTATCTAATAAATGATTTAATATGACTTGCTCCTGTGCCTGCTTGTAATTTTGTTGCAAAATCTTTTGGAGCACCCATCTCAAGAGTTATAGCTTCTGCAATATCTGCCCATCTTTTCTTATAATTTTCATAAAGTTTTTCTAATAGTGCAATTCTTTCTTCTTTGGAAGAAAAGGCCCAAGACTCGTAAGCATCTTTAGCTGCATTAACAGCAATATCAACATCAGCTTTGTTCCCTAAAGTAATTACTGCACAATTTTCTTCTGTGGCAGGATCAATTACTTTAATTTCCTCAGAACTGTTTGGCTTAACCCACGCTCCATTAATGTAAAAATTTTTTTTGTCTAACATGTTTTGACGTTATCCTTTCTTTATGTTTTTGCAAATAAATTAGTTAATTCATAAACAATAGTTGCTGCTGCTAAAGAAGTTACTTCTGCATGATCATATGCTGGAGAAACCTCAACAACATCTGCTGAAACTAAATTTAATCCAGACAAACCTCTTAACACGTTTACCATTTCTCTTGTAGTCATCCCTGCAATTTCTGGTGTACCAGTACCTGGAGCAAATGCAGGGTCTAAAACATCAATATCAATTGATAAGTATAAAGGATTGTCTCCCACTCTTTTTCTAATTCTTTCTGCTATTTTATCGGTTCCTTCTGTTTGAAACTCATCACAATGAATTATTTTAAATCCAAAACTTTCATCATTTTTAATATCATCTCTACTATAAAGTGGTCCACGAATTCCAACATGCATAGAAGCATCATCTAAAAATAAACCTTCTTCTCTTGCTCTTCTGAATGGAGTTCCATGAGTATAAGGTGCACCAAAATATGTATCCCAAGTATCTAAGTGGGCATCAAAATGAACTAAAGATACAGGACCCTTATTTTTTTTATTGATTGCTCTTAACAGTGGAACTGCAATAGTATGATCTCCACCTAAACTTATAATTCCTCCAACCTTATTTAGTAAATCTGTTGCGCCTACTTCTATTTGTTTGATTGCTTCATCAATACTAAATGGATTGCAAGCAATATCACCAGCATCAGCTACTTGTTGGATTTTAAAAGGCTCAACATCATAATTAGGATGATAATTAGTTCTCAAATGTCTAGATGCTTGCCTGATGCTTTGTGGACCAAATCTTGCTCCGGGTCGATAACTTGTGCCAGCATCAAATGGAATTCCAACAATTGCAACGTCACAACTTTCCACATCTCTTAGTTCGGGAAGTCTTGCAAAAGTGCTTGGGCCAGCGAATCTTGGAACTTTAGTTCCACTAACTGGTTGAATTGGATTTTTGTTTCTTTCTTTTTTCATTTTTTAATAATCTAAGATAATATTATCTAATCTAATTCGTCTATAATAATTTAATGAAAATTTTATTTTTATTTATTCTTATTTTTCATATTTCGCATGTAAATGCTGATGAAATTTATAATCTGATAAAAATTCCTAATTTAGAAATTTTTAAATTAAAAAACGACAATAATATTCGTTATTTAAGCGCTAAAGGTAATTTTAAAATTGGTGCAAATAAGAACATTACTTGTGACAAAGTTGATATAAATAATTTAAATACAAAATTTCCTTTAATTGAAAAAAATCTTAATCGATATAATTCTAATTTTCTTAATAAAATAAAATTAAAATATATTGTATTTTGTGAAAATTTATTCATCTCTGAAATTAATACTGGAGGAATACCTGATAATAAAAACAGGACATTAATTTTAGATATTAATTTTAATAAAAAATATTTTGAAAGAATGATGCATCATGAAATTTTTCATATGATACAAAACACTCACATTGAATATTTTGATGAGGATAAATTTTCCTCTTTTAATCTAACATCATTTAATTACGCTGAATGTTCGACTTGTTCTGATAGATTAAATTTAGATCTATATGAAAAAACTGATGGTTTTTTAACAGAATATTCTAAATCTATCCCATCTGAAGATATGGCTGAAATTTTTTCATTTTTAATGACTGATAAGGAAACAATCGATGATAAAATTAATAGTGACAAAATTCTAAAAAACAAAGTGAATTTTATAAAAATAAATTTAGCTAAAATAGATAAAAATATTTTATGATTAAAACAATTAAAGCCTCAAAATCAGAAAAAATTTTATTTCTATTTTTAATTTGTCTTTCAATTTTTGTTTTTACATCTTTTTTTTTATTAAAAAATAAATGTCTATTTGTAGAAAAAAATAATTTAAGTAAACTTAATTTTAATAATTCAGATAATATTGTAGTAATGAATGTTGAGTGTGGAAATGTAATAATTGAACTTTATCCAGATGTTTCTCCTAAAGCGGTGGAAAGATTTAAAATTTTAATTGAACAAAAAATGTATGATGGTTCTGCTTTTTATAAAGTTTTAGAAAATACTTTTGTACAAGCTGGAGATATCGAGTATGGAAATATAAATAATTTAGATTATTCCAAAATTGGTAGCGGAAAGTCTGGATTAGGATTGTTAAAATCAGAACTGAGCGATGATTTTAAATTTACAGAGGGAAGTGTAGGTTTTGCTAGAGCAACAGAATTTGATACAGAAGATAGTGAATTCTTTATTACATTAAAAGAAATTCCAATTTATCAAGGTGAATATACTCCAATTGGTAAAGTAGTTTATGGTTTAGATATATTAACTAAAATTAAAACAGGTAATAAAGCAATTTATGTTTTAAGACCTGATTATATTAAAACCCTGAGAATGTTTAATTCTAATTAACCAAAGGTTTGCCAGTCGACAATGTGTGTTTAATTCTTTCTTGAGTTTGTTTTGTTTCTATCAATCTCATAAAAGAGTCTAGTTCTAATTTATAAAGATCATCCTCTGACAATTCTTTTTCAATAGTAGTGTCTCCACCACTTAAAACGTTTGCAAGTTCAGTTCCAACATGCATACCATGATCTAAAATTACCTTTTCGTTGTATAATTTCTCTAAAACCTTAACCATTTTATCTTTCAACGGCTTTCCAGAAAGTTTGAATTTGCACTCTTCTGGAGGAACAAAATCATTATTTTGATCAATTAAATTTTTTGATTCCTCAAAAAGACTGTTTCTGTTCATTATTTTTTTGTCGTCTGGCCTTAAATACTTTAATGGCTCAGCCTCGATTGGAGATGTAGCTGTTTTAGCATAACCAATAATATCAAAAACTTTTAGTGGTGCATAATCTGGGTCTGATTTTGCTTCTTCTGTTTGTGACCATCTCCACAACATTTCCTTACATCCCCCACCTGCTGGAACCAATCCAACAATAGTTTCAACTAATCCAATAACTAAATTTGTGTGTGAGGCAACAAAATTACTTTGAACTAAAACCTCAAAGCCTCCTCCAAGCGTAAGTCCAGAGGGAGCTGATACAACTGGGTACTTAGAGTATTTTAAAGTTTTGCATGTATCTTGAAAATACTTAATGAATTTTTCAATTGATTTAAAATCTCCTTTATCAGCAAAATTCATAGTATAACTTAAATTTACACCTGCTGAAAATTGCATGCTTTCATTAATTATTATTAAAGGTTTGTCAGTTGCATTTTTCAGTGCATCCATTGAGTCATAATCTAATGCACAAGCTTTTGTTGTAAATTCAACAATATTAAAATCTTTAAATCGATGAATTTCAGCTGAATTATTTTTATCCAGTTTAATTGCTGATGGTCTTATTTTTCCTAAAGTTTGAATATCTGTATAAATTTGTCTTTCTCCATAGAAATTTTCATCTTTTGTTTTTGATAAATTTTCTAAAAATTTATTATTTTCAAAGTTATCGATTCTTTCAAAGAAATTCTTTACCCCTATAGATTTTAACATTTCAAAAGGACCCATTGCCCAATTAAAACCAAGTCTCATAGCTTCATCAATATCATTAAACTTATCGGTAATTCCTGGAACCAGTGAAGATGCATATTTAATTATTTTTGAAATTACAATCCAAGCATACTCACCATACTTATCTTTTCGATTAATTAAATTATTGATGTCAACATTCTCAATTCCTAAATCTATTTTTTTTGTTGCTGAATACTCTCCTGTTTCTAAATTAATCGCTTCTAAAATTTTTTGATCTCCACTTTTATTCATTCTATAAAAGCCACCTTTTCCTTTACGACCGGTGTAGCCTGTCTCAATTAATTTTTTTACTAATGCAATTTCTTTTGCAACAATTTGAAATTCATCTTTATCTGAAAGTTCTTTTATAAAGCTTTTTAATACATCAGCCATCAAATCAATTCCAATCAGATCATACAATCCAAATACTCCTGTTTTAGGTATACCCATTGGTCTACCAAAAACTGCATCTGCTTCTTCAATTGAAAGTTTCATTTTGAATGCTTCCGTCATAGCAACCTGCATAGCGTAAACACCAATCCTATTACCTAGAAAACCTGGCGTATCGTTGCAAATTATTGCTCCTTTACCAAGCTCAACTTCACAAAATTTCTTTAAAGAATTAATTTTATTTAAGTCATTATTTTCGTTTTTAACAATTTCTAACAATCCCATGTATCTGACGGGATTAAAAAAGTGAGTGATACAAAAATCTTTTTTTTCTTCGTCATTTAGTTTTTCTGATAGAACTTTAATTGGAATTGATGATGTATTTGATGAAACTATTGCACCTTTTTTTCTGTTCTTAAATATCTTCTCATAAATATTATGTTTAATATCAATTCTTTCTACTACTGCCTCTACCACCCAATCTGCATCTTTTACTACGTCAAAATTTTCTTCAATATTTCCAACATTAATATTGTTAATTTTGCTCTTATCTATTAGCAAAGGAGGTCTAGATTTATGTATTCTATCTCTAGCTTTTTCGCTGATTTCAGTAGATAAATCTAAAAGAGTAACTGGAACACCAGCATTACATAAATGTGCTGCTATACCACTTCCCATTGTACCAGATCCAATGACTACAACTTTTCTAATTTCCATAAAGAACTCTATATATGAATAATTTATTTGGGTAAATTATCTATTTATTCCTCTTAATCTTTCAGATCTTCTTCTTAATAACTCTGCACTAATTAATATCAAGGTAGATAAAAGAATTAAACAAGTTGCAACTGCAAGAATTGTGGGGCTTAGTTGTTCTCTCAAACCAGTCCACATCTGTATTGGGATAGTTGTATTTTCTAATCCTGCTAGGAATAATACCACAACAACTTCATCAAAGGATGTTACAAAAGCAAATAATCCCCCAGAAATTACTCCTGGTAATATTAAAGGGAGTGTTATCTTCATAAATGTGTTAACTGGGTTACTACCCAAACTTGCGGCAGCTCTTGTTACGCTATGATCAAAACCTGAAAGTGTAGCTGTTACAGTAATAACAACAAAAGGTGTTCCTAATATAATATGTGCCAAAACTATTCCTGTGTGGGTTGCTGCTAAACCAGCTTTTGCCATGAAAAAGAAAATTGCAACACCTGATATAATTAATGGAACAATCATTGGAGATATTAAGGTCGCCATTATCAATCCTTTATAAGGCATATGTCTACTGCTGAGTCCTAGTGCAGCTAATGTACCTAAAATAATTGATCCAATTGTTGCAAAGATTGCAATTATGAAGCTATTTTTTGCCGCTAGTCCCCATGGATTTTTAGTTCCATAAATCATATCTTTATACCATCTCAAAGAGAATGCATCTGGATCAAGATTTTTCATTCCTTCAGAAAAAACTAAAAATTCTTCTGCATTAAATGACAAAGGAAAAATTACAAATAAAGGTGCAATCAAAAAGAAAAAAACAAAGGTACAAATCGTAAGATAAATATAATGCCAAATTCTATATCTAGTTTCTGTGTAACTTGGTAATGCCATAATTATCCTAATTTAATGTTATCAACTCCAACCAATTTATTATAAATCCAATAAATAACCAAAACTCCTGTCAAAAGCATTAATCCCATCGCTGATGCAAAACTCCAATCAAGAGTTGTCTTCATATGAAATGCAATTTGATTACTTATTAAAGTTCCTGATGCTCCACCAACTAAAGCAGGGGTTATGTAGTATCCTATCGCTAAAATGAAAACTAATAAACATCCAGCTCCTATTCCCGGAATTGTTAAAGGAAAGTAAACTTTCCAAAAAGCAACGAAAGGTGTTCCACCTAATGATTTTCCTGCTCTCATTAAACTTGGTGATATTGTTTTCATGACACTATATAAAGGTAGAACCATAAAAGGTAATAATATTTGTGTCATAGCAACGTAAGTTCCAACTTTATTGTACATCATCTCTGGCCGGTTATCGTCTCCAACTAAACCAATCATTACAAAAAAATCATTTACCACTCCTTGCTGTTGCAACAAAATCATCCAACTTGCAGTTCTGACCAGCAAAGATGTCCAGAATGGGAGCAATACACAAATCATCAATAGATTGCTGTACTTCATCGGAAGTGTTGCAAGCAAATGAGCTATTGGATAGCCCATAAAAAAGCTAAAAAGTGTAACAAAAAATGCAATTTCTAATGTTCTAAGCCATAAAATTCTGTGAATTCTTCTGTCTTCGTCTACTTGAGCTATACTGCCATCTGAAGCAACATACATATCCATACCCTTCAAATATTTTGCCATTGTATAAGGAGGGGCAGTTCTTTTAATTGCTAACCAAAACTCTACATTTCTCCATCTCTTATGAATTTTGTTAATTTGTTCTTTTATACTAATACTTTCATCAATTTTATTTCTTTTTATTTGTCTAAAAAGTCTTTTAGTAATTGTATTAAAACCATTTTTTTCTTTATTTAACCTTTGTCCTAATTTTCCATGCTCTTGCTTCTCAACAAGTACTTTATAATCTTCATAAAATCCTCTATATACTTCTTCGGGTGGTAATTCCTCAAGGTTTTCCCATTTTTCCATTGCTTTGAAAGTTTTTGGAAGCATATTGGTAACCATTCTGTCATCAACACTCCTCATAAACATGTCGCCAATTGGAAATATATAAGTGATAACAAGAAATAATAGTAATGGAGCTACAAGAAGAAATGCTTTTATTTTATTCTTCTTTTCTGCTTTTTTTAAACTAACCTCTAAAGGTATTCCGTCAGTTGTTAATATTTGTTTTGTTTCAGAGCTCATAAAAAAATAGGGCGGTTAAAAATAACCGCCCTAAATATATTATATAAATTCAGTGTTTAAAACTGAAATTATAGTCCTGCTTTCATTGCTTCCCACTTCTCACTGATTTCAGTATTGTTATCAGCCCAGAAGAATGGGTCTACTAAGAAATAATTCTTAGTGTTTGCAGGAGCTGTTGGCATTTGTGGCATCATTTCAGTTTTACCATCTTTGTACCAAGGCTCACCAGCAGTAATTACATCAAGAGATGATTTTCTGTATGGTGCATAAGCAATATACTTCGCACTACCAGCTAACATTTCTGTGTTAGTCATCATTGCAAGAGCTTTTTTAGCATCAGCTTCGTTTGGTCCACCTTTAACTAGTGCAAAGTATTCATAATCAAGACCTTGACCATCCCATACTTGTACAAGTGGTGCACCTTCACCAACTATTGCGTTAAAAAATCTTCCGTTCCAACCAGTTGCCATCACAACTTCACCACTCATTAAAAGTTCTGGTGGTTGAGCACCTGCTGACCAGAATACACATCCGCCATTAGGATCTGTACATAATTTTTTAATTTTATTCATCGCTCTGTCGATTCCACCGTCTTCTAGAAGTTTTCTGTAAACTCTAGTTCCGCCGTCACCTAGCTTAACACCATCTGCAGCTAAAGCGATTTCTAAATTAGTTAAAGCACTTTTATAGATTGCTCTTTTTCCAGGAAACTTTTTAGTATTAAAGAAATCTTTAATAGTCTTTGGAGTGCCTTTTAAATTGTTTTTGTTATATGCATAGTTCCAAGAATATAAAATGTTACCTACAGCACATTCACTCGGCATTGGTGCAAAGAAATCTTCACTTGCTTTAGTTCCATCTGGTGCTGCTGGGAAATCTTTGTCAAAATCAAATTTAACAAATATTCCTTCGTCACATCCGTTAATAGTGTCGAATGCAAATACATCTATGATATCCCAAGTGATTGCACCTGCTTCTTTCTGTGCTTTGATCTCTGATAAACCACCAGAATAGTCAACCCAATTGATTTCTATTCCTAATGCTTTAGCAGTTGGATCACCATACCCTAGCTTTTGAGACTCTGTATAAGCTCCACCCCATGATGCTACAGTAACAGCAAAGGCTGAAGATGTTAGAGACACAACAAAAGAAAGAGCTAGTAATAATTTACTTATTTTTCTCATTATTCCTCCGTTTAAACGTTGATATAAATTAATTTATATAAGTAAAAGTACAACAAATAGGAATGATTAAGTCAACAGCTGATTTTGTCAGTAGTTACTTCTATTAGATGTAAATATTTTAAATAGGATTATTTTGGGTCTAATGCTCTAGCATCAACACTATTCCAGCCAATATTTATATCTTGACTTACTTTTAGCTCTAAATTGGATGTGCTGTTGGGTACTTTAAGAATAAACTCTGAGCTTCCTAAAAGATTTAATCTAACTCTTGTATGATCACCGTGATAAATTACTTCTTCAATCTTTCCAGTAAACATATTATCCATCTTATCAGTCGGATTAATTAACGCCCTTTCAGGTCTTAAAGAAACAGTTGTTTTCTCACCTTTAGACTTTACAGAAATTGGATTGGCTAGTATTTCTGAATTGGCTAATTTAACTTTGCATTTATCTTTATCGATATCCACAACTTCACCATTGAAAGTATTGTTTTCCCCAATAAACTCAGCGACAAAAGAATTTACTGGCTTCTCATAAAGCTCAGCGGGATTTGAAAGCTGTTGAACTTTTCCATCATTGAATACTGCAATTCGGTTTGACATAGTTAATGCCTCACTTTGATCATGAGTTACATACACAACTGTTACACCAATACTTTCATGAATATGTTTTATTTCATATTGCATGCTTTCTCTTAAATTTTTATCTAATGCTCCCAAAGGTTCATCCATTAAAACAACTGCAGGATCAAACACTAAAGCTCTTGCAACTGCTACCCTTTGTTGTTGACCACCAGAAAGCTGAGCCGGCATTCTAGTTTCAAACCCGCTTAATGAAACCATCGATAATGCTTTATCAACTTTTTTATCTATTTCATCTTTTTCAACTTTTCTTACTCTTAATGGAAAAGCTAAGTTTTCATAAACTGTCATATGTGGAAATAATGCATAGTTTTGGAAAACCATACCAATACCTCTTTTATGAGGAGGAATATTAGAAATTATATTTCCATCTAGTAATATTTCACCGTGAGTTGGAGTTTCAAAACCAGCCAACATCATTAAACAAGTTGTTTTACCTGAACCAGAAGGACCAAGCATTGTTATGAATTCACCTTCTGCAATATCTAATTGAAGATCTTTGACGACAAGAACCTTACCGTCATAACTTTTATCTACTTTATCGAATTTAACAAACTCTGGATTTTTAGACATAAAGGTGAATATAAAACATTTGTGTAAATAGATTTCAATAGCTAATTAACTCTTAATATGAAGCTCTTTTGGAAAATTACAAAACAATTCTGATCCATTCTCTGTAACTCTTATAGCCTCAGATGCTTCAACACCCCAATCACCAAACTGCATCACTGCTATCATATGAAAACAAACGTTAGGCTCAAGTATTGTCATATCTCCCTTATAAATATTAAGTGTATGTTCACCCCAATCAGGAGGATAACCAATTCCTATCGAATAGCCTGTTCTAGATTTTTTTTCTATTCCATATTTATCTAATATTTTCCAAAAAGCTTGTGCAACATCATCTGCTGTATTCCCAGGTTTAATTTGACTTATGCCTGCATTTAAAGCTTCTATTGTTTTGTTCATTGTATCAATTTTTAATTGATTTGGTTTTCCAAGCAGAACTGTTCTAGCCATTGGAGCATGATATCTCTTATAAACTCCAGATAATTCAATAATTGTAGCCTCTCCTTCCACAAATTTATCTTGAGTTGCAGTTAAATGTGATGCTGAAGTTCCTTTTCCAGTTGGAAGTAAAGTTGCAATACTAGAATATTCACCTCCAAATTCTTCTGTACCATAAAATAAGGTCTTTTGAATTTCCCCTACTGCGTCGCACTGTCTGACACCTGGTTTAATAACCTCCATTGCAGTTTTCATTCCTTTTTCAGAAATTTTTGCAGCAGATTTCATAAAACCAATTTCAGCATCGGATTTAACTAATCTTGCCCAGTTAACTAAACGATCGCTATCTTTGATTTTTGCATTAGGTAATCCTTGCTTTATTTTTTCATAACAAAACGCAGTGAAGTAATGAGCATCCATTTCTAATCCAATGCATAACTTATCCCATTTTCTTTCTTTTATAATCTCTACCAAATTATCATAAGGATGTTTTGGCCAAGTATGGATATAATTTTCGTCATAAACTAAAATATTCTCATCCTTTAAATAAGTTTTAATATATGCACCTCCTGCATCTTGAGCCCTAACAAAACATAGAGGCTCGTCCGAATCTATATGAACAATTGCACATTGAGCATAATAAAAAGACCAAGCATCATAACCTGTTAGGTAATTCATGTTGTTAGTGTCATGTGAGATTAAAAGATCGATGCCTTTTTCTTGCATCATTTTTTTAACTTTTGTTAATCTTTGCTTATATTCTTCTTTTGTGAACAACATTAATTTTCATTAAATAATTTACCAAATCCTTCGACGGAATTATTTTTGTTTATTTTAACAAGCGTATCCCAAATTAAAGCCTGATTGCTAGATAAAACTGTAGTATTTAATTTTTTCTCTAATTTATCAATAATTGGCAACACTGGTAAAGCAGTACAA
The DNA here is from genome assembly GCA_902588315.1 of uncultured Pelagibacteraceae bacterium. Lineage (GTDB taxonomy): Bacteria > Pseudomonadota > Alphaproteobacteria > Pelagibacterales > Pelagibacteraceae > Pelagibacter. The sequence goes on along the minus strand of CACIOP010000001.1, from coordinate 102,111 downwards.
GAAACAAAGAGTGCTTCTGCCCCATTTAAATCTATTTCAGATAGAACATTATATAAATAATTCTGATCAACTTTTCCGATATCGTAATCAGCCTCTATATCAAAATAAGAATTTGAAGTAACTTCAAATCCTTCGTTTTTAAAATATTCCAAAACTTCATCATTAAGTTTTTTGCTATATGGTGTAAATAGACTTATTTTATTTATATTTAATTTTTTTAAAGCTTTGATTGCAGCGGTGCTTGGAGTTGTCACTTCTGCCATAGGTTTTGCAGCTTTTACTTTTTTTTCAATAGACTCGTAGCCTGCAGCTATTGTTCCGGATGTGCAGCCATAAACAACACAATCAATATCCTGATCAGGTAATATATCTTTTGTTACCTCAGTCACTTTGTTTGACATTTTGATCAAATTTTCTTTTGTTAGAGGGTTATAGCATTCGATACGATTTACAAAGAAATCAACTTCTCTGTCTTTAATTACGTTTATAAAATCTCTTTCAATCATAAAATCACTTGCAAGCGCAATAAGTCCAATTCTTGGATTTGATTTGGTGATATATTTAGGATCTATTTTTGTTGAATTCATATTTTAAAAGGTGAATATATCAGAAGTTCTTTAATAATCATTAATATAAAAAATAGGTATGAATATAAAAGATACTTTCGTAGCATCCTTGGTGCCTATTTTTTTAGGCTTTGGTTTTGTAATAGCTAAACCAGCATTTGAATCTTTTCCTCCTATTCTTTTGATGGGTATCAGATTTATGTTTGCTGCATCATTATTAATTTGGTGGTTTCCAATACCAAAAGGATATTTAAAAAGAATTTTTGCTGCATCATTAGTGGCGAATACTTTACAATATAGCATTACATATTCTGGTTTAGATTTAATTGATGCATCTGCAGCAGTTCTTTTGGTTCAAACAGAAGTTCCATTTGGAGTTATTTTTGCTTACTTCATGCTCAAAGAAAAACCAACTATTAAAGCTTTGATTGGTATAGCTATCGCTTTTGTTGGTGTTTATATTTTAACCGGATCTCCTAACTTGGATGGAAAATTTATTGGAATTGGACTTACGATTTTAGGTTCAGCTGTATGGGCTCTTGGACAAGTTATGGTTAAACCATTAAGTAAAGAAATAAATCCTTTAGCGTTAGTTGCTTGGTTAGCATTATTCTCTGGACCAATCTTAGTAATGCTATCTGCAATAATTGATGGAAACACAATTAATTATCTAACAAATGCAAAATTTGATCATTGGATTATTGCTATTTATATTGGTTTCATCATGCAACCAATTACATACGGTTGTTTTTATTATGTTTTAAAAAATAACCCACTTTATAAAGTGCTTCCAATTGTTACTATGGGGATACCACCAACAGGTTTATTAGCTGCTATTTTTCTTTTAGGAGAAAAACCAACTCAAGAATTATTTATAGGTGGTGCAATAATCATAGTTGGTGTGATTTTGATTGTATTTACAAAAAACAAAAAAGAAGAGGAAATAAAATGAAAATAGGATTTATTGGTTTAGGTAATGTTGGAGGAAAACTTGCTGGAAGCTTATTAAGAAATAACTTTGATCTTACAGTAAGAGATTTAGATGAAAATTTAACAAATTCCTTAAAAGACTTAGGTGCTAGGGTTGCAAAATCTCCAAAAGAATTAGCAGAAAACTCGGATTTAATAATTACTTCCCTTCCTTCCCCTGAAGTATCTGCTGAAGTGATGGAGGCCGATGATGGAATTATAAATGGATTATCAGAGAATAAAATTTGGTTAGAAATGAGCACCACAGATGAAAATGAAGTAAAAAGACTTGGGAAAAAAGTAATAGAAAAAAAAGCTATACCAATGGATGGACCTGTGAGTGGTGGATGTCATAGAGCAGCAACAGGTAATATTGCTATATTCGTGGGTGGAGAAAGAAAAGCATTTGAAAAAATTTTACCTGCATTAACCGTTATGGGAAGAAAAATATTGCACACAGGTGAGCTTGGTACAGCAAGTGTATTAAAAGTAATTACAAATTATCTAGCATCTGCACATTTAGTTGCATTAGGTGAGGCTTGGACTGTAGCAAAAAAATCTAATTTAGATTTAGCAAAAACTTATAAAGGGATTGCTATTTCCTCTGGTAATTCATTTGTGCATGAAACTGAAAGTCAGGTTATATTAAATGGATCTTATAATATAAATTTTACAATGGATTTGGTTTTAAAAGACACAAGTCTATTTGACAATCTTGCAAAAAAGCTGAATGCTCCTTTAGAAATTTCTCCGCAAATAGTTGAAATTTTTAAAGATGGTCAAAAAAAATATGGTTCTAGAGCTTGGTCATCTATGATTGTGAAAAGGATGGAAGATTTACATAATATTAATTTTAGAGCCAATGGTTTTCCTGATGAGTTGGTTGACAATGAACCTGAGGAAAAAGGATATGAAATTTAATTAATGTGTTAAGATAAAAAATGTTAGATAAAAGAAAATTTTACATAAATGGTCAGTGGGTTGATCCAATTAAAAAAAATGATTTTGACGTAATTAATCCATGCAATGAAGACCCGTTTGCTGTTATTTCTTTAGGTTCAAAAGAGGATACAGATTTAGCTGTTAAATCAGCAAAAAATGCCTTTAATACTTGGAAAGAAACTAGCAAGGAAGAAAGGCTCAGTTTACTTGAAAAATTATCATCAGTTTATAAAAAAAGATTTAATGAAATGGCTGAGGCTATTTCTCTTGAAATGGGCGCACCAATAGATTGGGCAACAGATGTTCAAACAGCTTCAGGGAAAGATCATTTAGATGATTTCATTTTAAGATTAAAAAATTTTAAATTTGATGAACACTTTGATAATAAATCAAATAATCATATCTATTATGAGCCAATTGGAGTTTGTGGATTAATCACACCGTGGAATTGGCCAATTAATCAAATTGCTTTGAAGGTTGTCCCCGCATTCGCAACCGGATGTACAATGATTTTAAAACCATCAGAGATAGCTCCTATTTCTGGAATGCTATTTGCAGAAATGATTGATGAAGCAGGTTTTCCAAAAGGTGTATTTAATTTGGTAAATGGAGACGGCGCAGGAGTGGGGACCCACATTTCAAACCACCCTGATATTGATATGGTTTCTTTCACAGGTTCAACAAGAGCAGGAAGATTAATTTCAAAAAATGCTGCTGAAACAATTAAAAGAGTTTGTCTTGAATTAGGTGGAAAAGGTGGAAATATTGTTTTTGCTGATAGTTATAAAGATGCAGTAAGAGACGGTATTAGAAATGTAATGAGCAACTCTGGTCAATCTTGTGATGCACCAACAAGAATGCTGGTTGAAAAATCAATTTACGAAAGAGCTGTTAAAGAAGCTGTTGATGAAGCAAACAAAATTAAAGTAGATCAAGCTTCAAAAAAAGGAGATCATATAGGACCAGTAATTTCTAAAATTCAATATGATAAAATTATAAATCTTATTGAAAGTGGAATTTCTGAAGGCGCGACTCTTGCAGCAGGTGGACCTGAGTTACCAAACGGTTTAAACAAAGGATACTTTATCAAACCAACTATATTTACAGATGTAACTAATGAAATGAGAATTGCTAAAGAAGAAATTTTTGGACCTGTATTATCTATAATTCCATTTGAGACCGAAGACGAGGCAGTCAATATTGTAAATGATACTTCTTATGGTCTTGGAAATTATTTGCAAACTGAAGACAGAGAAAAAGCACACAGAGTTGCTAAAAAATTAAGATCTGGATGTGTTTACATAAATGGAAATGGAGCAGATGCCGGAACTCCATTTGGTGGTTACAGACAATCAGGTAATGGGAGAGAAGGAGGTGTTTGGGGCCTTGAGGAATATCTTGAAGTAAAGAATGTTACTGGTTGGAGTTAACAGAATTTTTTAAATATCTTAGTCTCCCAATAATTTCATCTCGATCCATGTAATAACCTTGTAAATGTCTATGTCCTGAGTTTGGATCATATTCAGTTCTACCGTGTAATAATCGTCTATTGTTAAAAGAAAAAATATCACCTGGTCCTAATCTAAATTTAATCTGAAATTGATCGTCATGAAGTAAATTTCCAAATCGGTGATGAGCTTTATAAACTTTATCCATTAAATCAGGATGACAGTCTAAAGCATCCATAGTTGCTACGCTAAACCGAATATCATGGTAATCATTATCTTTTGTTAAAGATATCGCGGGTGCGTAATAACTTCTAACAGACTCTTGTGTATAATCCATGTCTCTAAATTTTAAATGAACATTTACTAGCGTATCAAATATTTCTTTCTCATTTTTTCTTAAATAATCTGCAACTGCAAAGCCATCTACAGCGGATGAGTCTCCTCCTGTTGCAGAATTAACTAAACAATGAAGAAATTGATAACCAGGTGGTGTTTCAAACCATGGTAAATCCATATGATTTCTTAGGGCATGTGCTGTGTAAGCAGAATTATTTGGTTTAGGAATATTTATTACTTCAAAAGGTGTTTTAAAAAAAGTTTCTCTAGTATGGCTAATTCTGTTTAAAATTTTAAAACCAGAATTATTTTCAGTTGGAGCATTTTTTACTATAGCAATTCCAGTGTGATGTAAGAGCTCTAACCATCTGAGAAGTCCCTCATCTGAACTCATAATTTCATCATGTTCAATCTCAATTGACTTCAGATCATTTTGTAAAGAGTTGTCCCAAAGTTGATATGGAGATTTATATTCTAAATTATTTTTTATAGTATAGCAGTTTTCTCTTAACCAATTTTGGTCATAATAACTTATGTGGTCACCTTCACTCCATTCAATTTCAAGCTTACCTTCATTATTTAATGTAAATTTTTTTGGATTAATTTTGTTTGATACTTTTAAAATATTAAACATTCTATGACGTGAGTCTTTATCATGTGCAGTCGGACAATTGTCTCTTAACCATAAATAATTAAATTTGCTTTTTTTTCCATCACTCCAGTCAACTTCTAAATTTGTAGAATTTTTAGTTATGTTTTTAATTGTAAAATTTTGTTCCATTAATTTTTATAATTTGAATGTTCTCTCTCTAGTTTTCTTAATAAAGCAGCCCACTCCGTTTTTCCATCATAATTATAATCATCAGAGTCACTCATGTTTTCCCAAAAATATGCAGCTTTCTGTTTATCTATTTCATGTTTGTTTAACCCCATGGCAAGGTTTTTTACCTGAACTGAACATGCTTGCTCTAGATAATAAGCTCTGAAGAATGCTTCTGCAGCAGTTTTTCCTACCGTGTAATATCCATGATTTCTTGTAATCAAAATGTCGTGTTTGCTAATTAGGTTTTCAAATTTTCTTGCAAATTCTTTGTCCTCAACAAATTCATAATCAATATATCCAACAAGATGATTTAAATAAACTGCGGCCTGTGAAAGATACATCAAACCTTCTTTGGTACCTCCAACTGCCATCACATCATTGGCATGTCCGTGAACATAAAAATTTACATCATTTCTTTTATTAAAAATCCATTGAGCAAGATTAATACATCCATCATTTAACCAAGGTCCATCTGAATCTAATTTTTTTCCGTTTTGATCAATTTTAACTAAAGATGAAGCGGTAATTTCTTCATAAAACATTCCATATGGATGAACGAAAGAACAATTTTTATCTTCAGCAGATCTTGCCCCTGCACATTGGTTTGCAAGGTCTGTCATGCCGTACATATGTAAAATTCTATAGAGAGCAGACAACTCTAGTCGCACATCTTTATCTGTTTGCGCCATATATAAAATTCTTATTTAAAAAATAAGCAAAAGCAAATAAATACAACTGTTATTTCCTAAAACAATTATAAGTTGTATAATATTTGTTTTACATATGATGATTGTAACTGTTAAAACATTACATCATGTCAAAAATTGAGATCAACAACGTATACAAAATTTTTGGAAACAACCCTTCTTCTGTACTACCAATGGTAAAAGATGGTGCAACAAAAGACGAAATTCTAGAGCAAACTGGTCATACCGTTGGATTAGATAATGTTTCACTTAAAATTGAAGAAGGAGAAACCTTTGTTTGTATGGGTTTATCAGGATCAGGAAAATCAACACTAATAAGACATTTAAATAGACTAATCGATCCAACTGATGGTGAAATTTTAGTTGAGGGCACGAATGTAATGTCACTTGATAAAGATAAGCTTATTGAATTTAGAAGACATAAAATGAGCATGGTATTTCAAAGATTTGGTTTATTCCCACATAAAACAGTAATTCAAAATGTTGGTTACGGATTAGAAATGCAAGGCAAAGGTGAAGATGAAAGAAATAAAATCTCAATGGAAAAAATCGATGCAGTTGGTCTTACTGGTTTTGAAAATCAATACCCCGCTCAATTATCGGGAGGAATGCAGCAACGTGTTGGTTTAGCAAGAGCATTAGCTACTGATACAGATATCATGTTAATGGATGAAGCTTTCAGCGCTCTAGATCCTCTGATTAGAAGTGATATGCAAAAACAATTAATTGATCTTCAAGCAGAACTAAAAAAAACAATTGTATTTATTACTCACGATCTAGATGAATCATTAAGATTGGGTGATCATATCGGGATATTAAACTCTGGAAAATTAGTCCAAGTAGGAACTCCAGAAGAAATTATTATGAACCCTGCTGATGATTATGTAAAAGCTTTCGTAAAAGATGTGAATAGAGCAAAAGTTATAAAGGCAAAAATTATTATGAAAACTGCTGATCAAGCTAATGACATAGATAAATCAAACTTAATAAAAGTAAATGAAGACGAATTTATAGAAGATTTTTTACCAAAAATCGTTTGTTCTGATTCAAATTGTGAAGTGGTTGATAAAAGTGGAAATGTAAAAGGATACATTTCAAATCAAGAATTACAGTCTTCATTAACAAGATCATAAAGTGTTATTAAAAACTTTCGAGGTAAAAAAAGAATGGGTTGATTACAACAATCATATGAATATGGCTTATTATGTGCTTGTTTTTGATCAAGCATGGGAAGTTGCTCTTGAAAAATTTAAAATGGGTGGAACAGCAGCAAAAAATCTTAATAGAAGCACAATGGTTGTTGAAACTAATACTAAATATTTAAATGAGGTAAAAGAGGGAGAAATAGTCAAGGTTAATCTGACTTATTTTGATCATGATAAAAAAAGATTGCATTTAAAAATGGAAATGATTTCTCAAAAAACTAACAAACTTTCAGCTTCTATGGAATGGATATCGCTATATATAGATTTAAGCAAAAGGAAAGTTACTGAATTTGAAGAAGAAAAAGTAAAATTAATGAAAGATTTTATTGAAGAAAATAAGTCAAAATTTTCAAGCGAAGGTCTTCTATTCTCTTCTAAATTAAAGAAATAATTAAATATTCTATACAATTTTTTTTTGATATAGGTGCATAATGGGCGCTAATAATAATTCAAAAGGAATACTTTTAATTATTACTGCAATGACATTTTTTGCAATGCAGGATGCTTTAATTAAATTCATTTTTGAAAAAGCAGCTTTATATGAAATATTTTTTGGAAGATATTTTGTTGCAGCAATTTTGCTATTTGGTTATATAAAATTCAGAAAACAAAAAGTCTCTCTTAAAACTCACTATCCTTTTTTAACAATACTAAGAGTGGTTTTGCATTTTATTGCTTTTTCTGCTTTTTTTATCTCACTAACTTTTATGCCTTTAGCAACAGCAAATGCTCTATTCTTTTCCTCCCCTTTTTTCGTATCAATATTTGCAAAGTTATTTTTAAAAGAAACTATTGGTATTAGAAGGTGGTCAGCAATTGTTTTTGGTTTTGTTGGCGTTTTTATAGTCTTAAATCCAAATTTTTCAGACTTTGAATATCGAAGTCTTTTACCAGTTTTTTGTGCATTTTGTTATGCTGCATCTATGACTATCACTAAATATACATCTGATAAAGATGATGTTAACACTCAACTATATTACTTTTATCTGATTGCAATATTACTGTGTGTAATTTTATATATTTTTATGGGTAGTGGTCAGCTTAATAATTCAAACTTTGATCCAACAATACAATTCATCTTTAGAGAATGGTTTTCAAATATTGAATATACATGGAAATTTATTTTATTTTTTGGTTTTGCTGCATCAATAGCTTTTGTTTGTATTTTTTCAGCATATATAGTTGCATCACCTTCCGTTGTTTCTTTGTTTGAGTACTCATTAATAATTATGTCTATGATACCTGGCTACTTTTTATTTAATGAGGTACCAACGACTAGAACGTTTATTGGTGTTGCGTGTATTATAGCAGCTGGAATTTATATTTACATGAGAGAGAGAGTTAGAGATCAATTTATTGCAACAGAAACACCAGTTAGAAGATGAGCAAGAATTTTATACCAACAATTAATATTTCTTCTTTAATAAAAAATAATTTTGAAACTCAAAATGCATTTAAAACAATTAAAGAAATTGAAAAAGCTTGTGTCAATGTAGGATTTTTTCAAATTACTGGACATGGAATTAATCTAAAAGAAATTAAAAAAACATGCGAAGTTGGGAATAAATTTTTTAATTTACCAGACAGTAAGAAAAGAAAATTATCACCTAAAAAATGGAATAAAAAAAATAAAAATCTTTACAGAGGATATTTTCCTAATGATGTAAACGGAAAAGAAGGTTTGGATATAGGTGATTTAAAAGTAACTAAAAAATATTCTTCAAATCTAAATAATCAATACATAGAATTTCTTAAACTAGATGAGTGTTTTAAAAAAAGTTCAATAAATATTTTAAACAAATATTTTGATAATATTTATAGATTGAGTGAAACCTTATTTAAAAGTGTAATAAAACTTAATAAAAAAAATCCTGATATTTCTAGTATAGCTTTTTCAAGATTAAAAACATTAAGCACATTAAGATTTAATTATTATCCTAATCAGACAAAACCGGTAGAAATATCTAAACAAGATGGGGTTGCTCTTGGATGTGAAACGCATGTTGATAGTGGTATATTCACAGTTCTCTATCAAGATAGAAAAGGTGGATTGCAGGTACAAAATAGAAAAAATAAAAAATGGTATGATGTACCATTTAACAAAAAAGCTTTAGTAGTAAACACTGGTAAAGCTTTGGAGTTTCTAAGCAAAGGAAGATTTAAAGCAACTAATCACAGAGTTTTGTGGAATAAAAGTAAAAGACTCTCTGTTCCTTTTTTCTTTGAACCTTCCTATGATTTCAAAATGAACCAATCATTTTTAAATGGTAGCAAATTCAAAAATAATGGTCCAATTTATGAGAAATTTCTTAACAAATCCTTAAAGAAATTTATTGAATATCAACGTTAGTAATAATAAGGTTTAAATATAAAGCGATACATAACTCGTCGTTAAATTCAAAAATTTACGAAAGTGGGATCGGTCGTCTTTAAATTAATTTTTAAAGGAGGCTTTATGAACTTTGGATATTTTTGTAACACTACTAATTGGGATAAAAAACCTTATACCCAACTTTTAGATGAAGCTAGAGAGATCACTGAATATTGTGATCAAAATAATTGGAATTCTATTTGGTATACCGAACATCATTTTAATCATGAAGGAATGGAGTCGTGTACCAATCCACTAATGATGTGCACTGATGCTGCTGCAAGAACTAAAAATATTCGTTTAGGACAAGCTTGTAACGTAATTACATTTCATAATCCTATAAGACTTGCAGAAGATATTGCTACCCTTGACCAAATGTCAAAAGGAAGAGTTGAAGTGGGTATTGGTAGAGGAGTTTATGGTAGAGAAGCTATTAACATGAACAAAGAAGCTGACTTAAAAGACCAAGCAAAAAATTTTAGACTATTTTCTGAAACATTGGACATAATGAAAAAAGCATGGTCTGAAGATTTCTTCTCTCACCAGGGCGAATTCTATACTTATCCATCTCCTAATTTCATTTGGCAACACGATATGAGTCCTCCAAAAGAAAATATTGTAGATTTAAAAACAAACGAATTAAAACAAATATCTGTATTACCAAAACCTTATCAAAAACCTTTCCCACCAATTTCTCAAGTAGTTGATGGAGAAAGATCAATTCAGTGGGCAGCAGAAAATGGGCTTAATACAATTATGTGGATACCAACTGTAAAAGCTTTGAAAAAAAGATTTGAAATTTATAAAGAGGCAAAATCTAAAGCTGAAAATAGAGATGTACCACTAGGGGAAGGTATTAGTTTGGTTAGAGATATGTTTGTTGCAGAAACTATGGAAGAGGCTGAAAAAATGGCTGGAGAACATATTGTAAATTATATGAGATGGGTTTGTCATTGGAGAGGTTTAGGAAATCATATGGACCCTGATGAAAAATTACCAGAGACGAAAAATAAGCTAGATTTATTAAATTATGAATTTCTTCATAAAAGAAATCTTTTATTTGGAACACCTGAGTTTGTAATAGAAAAAATAAAAGAACTTCAACAAGAATTAAATCTTCAAAATTTACAAGTCTGGTCTAACTTTCCAGGAATTAAACACGAAGACTGCATGAGAAGCATCAAATTATTTACAGAAGAAGTTATTCCAAATATAAAACCAATAGATACGAACATTCAAAGAGCTAGCTAATAAATGGATTTAAAACTTAGAAAATTTGCTAAATTTGTAGATAAAACTTTTATTGAAGGTGGAAAAAAAGCTAAAGAGCCTGTTCTGCTAGTTTCGGTTGCAGCTGTTATAGAAAACCCTTGGGCTGGAAAAGGTTTTGTAGAAGATTTAAAACCAGAAATACTAGATCTTGCACCTCAATTAGGAGATCTTTTAGTGCCAGAATTAACAAAAGAAATTGGATCAGGTGAAAAAATTTTAGCTTATGGGAAATCTGCGATGGTTGGATTAAATGGTGAAATAGAACATGCATCTGCATTTATTCATACTTTAAGATTTGGAAATAAATTTAGAGATGCCGTTGGTGGAACTTCTTATTTAAGTTTTACTAACACTAGAGGTCCTGCGGGAGCAAAAATTTCAATTCCAATGATGCATAAAACTGATGCTGGATTAAGACCTTTTTATCTAACGCATGAATTTACAATTCATGATGCACCTAATGAAGATGAAATAGTTGTTGCAATTGGAGGCGCTCCAACTGGACGAGCTCATGCAAGAACGGGTGATAGATATCAAGATATGAAAGAGATGGGTATCGATAACTAATTGATGTCTTACAATTTTGATAACGATCAAAATCATTATTATTTTAACAACAAAAATTCTTTACCAATAATCTTTATTCATGGTGTTGGTTTAAATCAACAAATGTGGAAACCACAAATTGAATTTTTTAAGAACAATTCCTTTATAACTTATGATCTGTTGGGACATGGAAAAACACCTTTTAAAAAGCCAAATTTATCAATGGAAAATTTTATTGATCAATTATCAAATTTAGTAAAAAACCTAAAGATAGAAAAATTTAATTTAATTGGTTTTTCTATCGGATCTTTGATTGCAATTGAATTTGCTTCAAAATATGAAAATTATTTAAATTCTTTAACTCTAATATCCACTACATATCAAAGGACAGCAGAGGAAAGACAAAATGTAATTGATAGAGTGAATTTGGCAAAAAAAAATATGCCAATATCTCAAATGGCAATGAAGAGATGGTTTTCAGATAAATACCTTGAACAAAATCCTGAGTTATATGATGAGTTTATGAAAATTCTTAACAAGAAAGGAATTGATCAAGAAAATTTTATTAAATCTTATGAGGTATTTGCAAACTATAAGGACAATCTTGAAAATATAAAAAATATAAAAACAAATACTTTAATAATAACAGGATCGGATGATCCAGGATCTACACCTGATATGTCTAAAAATTTAAATAAAGATATAGAAAATTCAACATATGTTGAAATCAAAAATGGAAAACATCTATGCACTATTGAATATGCAGACGAAGTAAATAATGCAATAATGAAACATATAAATAATGCCTGAATTAAAAAAATATCAAATGTATATAGATGGTCAGTGGGTAGACTCTGATACAAAAAAAACTTTTGAAACTTTAAATCCAGAAAACAATAAGCCTTGGGCTGTAGTACCTGAAGCTAGCGCAAATGATGTGGATAGAGCTGTAAAAGCTGCACAAAAAGCTTTTGAAGGTGAATGGCCAAAAATGATTGCAAGAGATAGAGCAAAATATTTAAGAGCCATTGGAAATAAACTTAGAGAAAATTCTGAATTATTAGGAAAGATTGAAACCATTGATACAGGAAAACTCTACAGAGAAACTTATCAACAAGCAAAATATATTGCAGAATATTATGATTACTATGCAGGTTTAGCTGACAAAGTTGAGGGAACAGTTCTTCCTATAGATAAACCAAATATTCAAGCGATCACAACAAGAATTCCAATAGGTGTTATTGCAGCTATCATTCCTTGGAATTCTCAAATGTTTTTAACTGCAACAAAAGTTGCTCCTGCTTTAGCTATGGGTAATACAGTAGTAATTAAATGTTCTGAATTAGCACCAGCAACTATGTTTGAGTTTGCGAAGTTAGTGGAAGAAACTGGAATACCAAAAGGTGTGGTAAATGTAGTTTCTGGTTTTGGAGATCCTTGTGGTAAAGCTTTAACTACTCACAACTTAGTTGAGAAAGTAGCTTTTACAGGAGGTCCTGAAACTGCAAGACATATAATTAGAAACTCTGCAGAAAATTTATCTGAGGTGAGTTTAGAGTTAGGTGGAAAAAGTCCTGTAGCTGTTTTTGATGATGCTAAACAAGAAAATGCAATTAATGGAATAACTGCTGGAATATTTGGAGCAAGTGGTCAAAGTTGTATAGCAGGTTCAAGGTTATACTTACAAAAAGGAATTTATAAGGAATTTTTAGATAAGTTAGCATCAAGAGCAGAAAAAATTAAAATAGGTGCTCCAATGGATTCTGATACTGAAATGGGTCCCTTAAGTAACTTTAAACAATTAGAAGTAATAGAAAAAAATATTAAATTAACTGTTGAACAAGGTGGAAAAATTAAATGCGGTGGTAAAAGACATCCTTTTTCAAATAAAGGTTATTATTTCCCCCCAACAATTATTGAGTGTGAAAATCATAATTTACCGGCTGCTGAAAACGAACTTTTCGGACCTGTTTTATCAGTGATGAAATTTGATACTGAAAAAGAGGTAATAGAATTAATGAACGACAATCAATATGGTCTTTCTTCAGGTGTTTATACTAGTGATCTTGCAAGAGGCATGAGGGTATCTAATGCTATCCGCGCAGGAATAACATTTGTAAATACTTATAGATTAATTTCACCCTCTGCCCCTTTTGGAGGTATCAAAGATAGTGGGTATGGAAAAGAAGCAGGAATTGATTCAATTAAAGACTACACAAGGGTAAAAACAACATGGTTCTATACCTCTGACGAACCTTCTTTAGACCCTTTCTCAATAAGATAATCCATATCAATTAACCCATCTAAAATAGGATAATTTTGTCATTGAATATTGATTGTATTCATACTTAAATTGGATTTTATAAATTGTTAACAATAAAGAGGAAGATAATGAGAAAACTATTTATCGCTGTATTTATGTTTGTATCAAGTTTTGGTTCAAATGTAATGGCAGACGGACATTCGATTAAAATGGGGATCATCTTAGGATTCACTGGTCCTATTGAATCTCTAACTCCAGCTATGGCTGCATCTGCAGAGCTTGCATTTAAAGAAGCTTCTGACTCAGGTTCGCTATTAGGTGGAAAAAAAATTGAGCCAGTAAGAGCAGACTCAACTTGTGTTGACTCAGCAGCGGCAACAGCTGCAGCTGAAGGTTTAATTTCAGGTGGTGTAGCTGCAATTATGGGAGCAGACTGTTCAGGTGTAACTGGTGCTATCGCAACTAACGTTGCTGTACCAAATGGTGTAGTAATGATTTCACCTTCAGCTACTTCTCCAGGATTAACAACTCTAGATGACAAAGGGTATTTCTTTAGAACTGCTCCATCTGATGCTAGAGGTGGTCAAATTTTAGCTGATATAACTAAAGACAGAAAAGTAAAAAGTGTTGCAATCACTTATACTAACAATGACTATGGTAAAGGTTTAGCTGATGTTTACAAAGCAGCAGTTGAGGCTCATGGTATTAAAGTTACAACTGTAACTGCTCACGAAGATGGAAAAGCAGATTACTCATCTGAAGTAGCAACTCTTGCTTCTGCTGGTGGTGATGCTGTAGCAGTTATTGGTTATCTTGACCAAGGAGGAAAAGGAATTATTCAAGCTTCTTTAGACTCTGGTGCGTTTGATAGATTTATTTTATCAGATGGTATGATTGGTCAATCTTTAGTTGATGCATTCGGAAAAGATTTAAGTAAATCATTTGGATCATTACCAGGTTCTACTGGTAAAGGTGCAGGTATATTTGCTGAAGTTGCAAAAGCTGGGGGTGTAGAAGCTTCTGGTCCTTACACAGGTGAATCTTACGATGCAGCTGCTTTAATCGTTCTTGCAATGCAAGCAGGTAATTCTGCTGACAGAGCATCAATTGCAAAAAATGTAATGGATGTTGCTAATGCTCCTGGAACTAAAATTTATCCAGGTGAACTTAAGAAAGGTTTAGACTTACTAGCAAAAGGTAAAAAGATTAATTACGAAGGTGCTACTGGAGTAACTTTTACTAGTGTTGGTGAAGCTGAAGGTTCTTTCTTAGAACAAGAAGTTAAAGGTGGAAAATTCAAAACTAAAAAACAAAGATAATTTTTTATCTTAATTCAAAAACCCCAGTAATTTAATTACTGGGGTTTTTTTTTAAATCAGCTCTTATGGTAGATAGAGCTATGATAATTAGAAAAATCAAACATATTAAATTCATAGTTTTCCAGCTAGTTAAGCTAAGAAATACTCCAGCAGACAAACTGGCTAATGCTTGTATAGAATAAACAATTAAATCATTATACCCTTGAGCTCTAAATTTTTCCTCTTCTCTGTAACACAAAACAAGTAAGCTCGTTCCTGATATAAATAAAAAATTCCACCCTAGCCCCAGAAAAATAAGTGCAACCATATAGTTAATATAATTCTGTTCAAATAAACTGGTAATAATTGTGACTAAAAACAATAAAACTCCCACATACATTATTTTACTATGACCAAATCTTTTAATTAAATTTCCTGTAACCAGTGAAGGTAAAAACATGGCTGCTATATGAAGCTGAATAACAAATCCAGTCTTGCTTAAACTTATTTTCTCCATCAGATGCATACTTATAGGAGTTGCTGTCATTAAAAAAGTCATTACAGCATAGGCAAAAGCTGAAGCTACGAGCGCCTGTAGAAATCTAGGTTGAGAAATAAGCTCAAAAAAACTTCTTCCAGTTTTATATTCATTACTAGATATCGTTTTTGGTTCCTGATAAAAAATTAAAAATATTGTTGATGAGATAGATAAAATGGCGAGTGCAATATAAGAACCAGCATACATATGATTTGAGATAAGTCCTTTAGAAATGTTTGCAATATTTGGACCAATAAAAGCCGAACCTATTCCTGCTAACAAAATTATAGAAATTGCTTTTGGTGCATAATCCTTATCCACAACCTCCACTGCTGCAAAACGATATTGATGGCTAAAAGCTATTCCTCCACCAATTAAAAAGCATCCTAAGTTATATAAGACAAAACTTTCTATAATTATAGAGTATGCAGTTAAAAGAGATGCAAAACATGTACCTATTGATGCAAAAATAAAACCTAATTTTCGTCCAATTATACTCATTAGCTTTGCAGCAAAAAAAGCGAATAACGCAATTCCAAGAACTGACAAAGCCATTGGAAGAGTAGCTAAAGATTTTATTGGACTAAATTTTGAACCAATTATGCCGCTTAAAAAAACGGTGACCGGTGCAGCTGTAAAAGCGAAAATTTGGCTTAATATAAGTAACGAAAGATTTTTATTCATTAAAAGAATAAATACTTATCAGCCATATACAAAGCCCAAGCAGCAGCAGCACCTAATATAATATATTTCATTATGTTTACTTTATTTCTATTTTTTCAGGAAGTATACCTTTAGGTCGATACCTCATTATAAACAACAATCCTAATCCCATCAGTAAAAATCTGAAATAAGGAACGCTTTCAATTAAATGAGCTTTAAGTGCATTTGTTTCAGGAATTCCCGCAGTGAAAAAGTTTATTAAAAATAATGATATTGGTGCTGCTTCAATCCATAAGAACCAAACAACAAATCCTCCCAAAATTGCCCCAAAATTATTTCCACTTCCTCCAACAATTACCATCACCCAAATTAAGAACGTATATCTCATGGGTCTATAACTTCCTGGAGTAAATAGACCATCCTGTGTAACCAACATTGCACCAGCAATTCCAACTATAGCTGAGCCTAAAATAAAAATTAATAAATGTTGCTTAACAACATTTTTACCCATTGCATTTGCAGCTTCCTCATTATCTCTTATCGCTCTCATCATTCTTCCCCAGGGAGAATAAAGAGCTTTTTGAGTTAAAATTAAAAGAATAATTACTACTACTAAGAATAATCCTGAATAACACAGTTTTACAAATACTGAAGATCCTTCAATCACAAGTTGGTTTAAAGCAGCTTGTCTATCAGCTAAATTCTCAATTACACTTAATTTTCCTGAATTAAACTTTTCAACTAAGTTTATAAACCAACCAGTTGTTTGAAGATCTACTTCATAAGGTGCAGGTCTTTTTAATCCAATAACATTTTTGACCCCTCTTGTGAGCCAATCCTCGTGTTTAATAATTGCAATAACAATTTCAGAAATAAGTAGAGTGGCAATTGCTAAATAATCTGCTCTAAGACCAAGCGCAACTTTTCCAACTATAAAAGCTAAACCCCCTGCAAAGAGAGCTCCAACTATCCAAGAAAATATAATTGGTAATCCAAATCCTCCTAGGAAACCAGTTTTAGCTGGATCTACTGCCTCAATTGCTTCTATGCCTGGCTCTGCAGAAAATCTAATAAGTAAAATACCTGAGATTATTATTGCAGCTATGCTGTATGTTCTTATTTTTGATTTTTCAAATCTTTTTAAAATAAACCTTATAACTAATACCATTACTACTATGAGCCATAATGACATTAGAATGTCGAAACCTCCTGCCCTCCATGCTTCTTGAACAGGATCGACAGATATCAATACTGCAGCTAAACCACCTAAAGCTGTATAACCCATAATTCCAAAATTAATTAAGCCAGCATATCCCCACTGAATATTTGCACCCATTGTCATAACTGCAGAAATCAAACAAAGGTTAAATATTGATAATGCTATGTTCCAAGACTGAAATATACCAACCATCAGAATGAGCACCATCATGATACTATAAGCTGCAATTACATTTAGGTTTTTTCTCACAATACTTTCCCCTTAAATATTCCCGAAGGTCGATAAATTAAAACTATTACAAGAATAGAGAACGAGACTGCGAACTTGTAATCTGTAGACAGTAACTGAACTAAACTATTTGGCTCCATACTTTCTGGTAAAACATACATAAAAAATTTCTTATAGGCATAAGTTAATAAAATTTCTGAAAAAGCAATTACATATCCACCTAAAAAAGCTCCAAATGGATTTCCAATTCCTCCAACAATTGCTGCAGCAAAAATAGGAAGCATATTATTAAAATAAGTAAATGGTTTAAAACTTTTATCTAAACCATACAAAGCACCGCCAATAGTTGCTAAAATTCCAGCAATAACCCAGGTAACTAAAACTATTTTTTTTGGATCAATACCTGATAACAAAGCAAGATCTTCATTATCAGAATAAGCTTTCATGCTTTTTCCAGTTTTTGTTCTATTTAAAAACCAAAACAATAAAGAGACCAAAACTATTGTCACAAAAATAGTTATTACTTGAGTTGATTTCAATGCGAGACCTTCGTTTAAACCTGTAATCTCTTTGAATTCTCGAGCCTTAATAATAAATTTTTCTCCATCAAAAAATCTTCTGTCACCGGGACCAATTATTATTCTTACTATGGCTTGTGTCACAAACATTACACCTATACTTACCATTGCAAATTGAACTGGGGGGCTTTTCTGATGTCTGTAATATTTGAAGACAAATTTATCAATTAAAAGCATATAGAGAATCATAAAAATAATTCCAAATGGGATAGCTAACAGAGCAGTAGGTAAAACACCTAAAGAGACGCCTAAAGATTGAAAATACCATGTGAATAAGATCGTAGCCATGGTTCCAAAAGACATCATGTCACCAGTTGCAAAATTAGCAAATCTTAAAATTCCATAGATAAGTGTTACAAATATTGCACCCAGTGCTAACTGAGAACCATAAGTTAATGCAGGAATGAAAATATAGTTTAATAAAAGAATTATTGCATTTACAAAATCCATATTACCCTCCTAAAAAAGAGCTTCTTACTCTTGGATCGTCTAATAATTCTTTTCCAGTTCCTGAATAACGATTTTCTCCAGTAACCAGAACGTAGCCCCTATCTGAAATACTTAATGCTTGTTTTGCATTTTGTTCTACCATCAAGATAGCAACGTTTGTTCTTTTTACTTTTACAATATGATCAAATAATTCGTCCATCACAATTGGTGATACACCTGCAGTTGGCTCGTCTAACATTAAAACTGTAGGTTTAATCATTAAAGCTCTACCAAGAGCCACTTGTTGTCTTTGACCTCCAGAAAGTTCACCAACCATCTGATTTCTTTTCTCTCTTAAAATTGGGAACAATTCATAAATTTCCTCAATTATATTTTTTATTTCATCCTCAACAAGAAATGCTCCCATTTCTAAATTTTCTTCAACAGTCATACCTGCAAAAACATTTTTAGTCTGAGGTACAAAAGAAATACCTTCTTTAACTCGATCTTGAGGAGATAATTTTGAAATATCCTTACCATCGATCTTTACTGATCCAGATTTTAAATTTAGCAAACCCAACATTGCTTTCATGGCAGTTGATTTACCAGCTCCATTAGGACCTAAAATAGAAACTATTTCACCTTTATTAACATTTACTGAACACGAACTAATAATGTCAGGACCATTACCATAACCACCTGTCATTTCTATTCCTTCAAAATATGCCATTAGTTTGTATCCTTTAGTTTTGATCCTCTACCAAGATAACTCTCTATAACTTTCTCATCTTTTTTTGCTTCCTCAACACTTCCTTCAAATAAAACTGATCCTTCAGCCATTACAATCACTGGATCACACAATCTTCCAATAAAATCCATATCATGTTCAATCATACAAAAAGTGTAACCTTTTTCTTTATTTAACTTTTCTATTGCAGTTCCAAGGTCTTTTAACAAAGTTCTGTTAACTCCAGCCCCTACTTCATCTAATAGTACTAATTTTGCATCAACCATCATGGTTCTTCCAAGTTCTAATAATTTCTTTTGTCCACCTGAAAGATTTCCAGCAAGCTCATTTGATAAATGTCCTAAATTTAAAAATTCAACAACTTCTTTCGCTTTCTCTTTAACCACAGCTTCCTCTTCTGCAACTAAACCTGGTTTAAATAATGCTGTCATTATTTTTTCTCCAGATTGATTTCCTGGAACCATCATTAAATTTTCTAAAACAGATAAATTTGAAAACTCATGTGCAATTTGAAATGTTCTTAACAAACCTTTAGAAAATAATTCATAAGATGGAACATCAGTAATATTTTCATCATCAAAAACAACATTACCACCAGAGGATTTTAAGTTTCCAGCAATTAAATTAAATAAAGTTGTTTTACCAGATCCATTTGGTCCAATAATACCAGTGATTGTTCCTCTTTTAACTTTTATTGAACAATCCGAAACTGCAGCTAATCCACCAAAATATTTACTTAAATTATTAATCTCTAAAATATTTTCAGACATTTGATTTATTTATTTAGTCTTTTGTGAATACTATTTAATGTTCTTTCAAGAGATTTATAAAAACCTGCTTTAGTTAATTCTTTAACACCTTGCTCATTCAATCCTTTTGGCGTTTGAGACTCTTTTACTAAATTCTTTAAATTTTCTTTTGAATTTACGACAGCATCCTCAGATAAAGCTAAAAATAAAGAAGTAATATATTTTTGAGCATTATTTCTTTTTACCCCTCTTTTTACCAACCAATCAGTCATAACTCTTAACACCTCATAAAATGGTGCCATCATTCCAGATGTTGACCAAAAATTTATAGACGATTTTTCATTCTTAATTTCTACAGTTGTGCCCAAGTTATTGAAAAACGCTTTAACTTTTGAATTAGGAGGGCAAATAGGTACAGGGCCTTTTTTTAATGAAATTGGAGGAAGAGGTATTGCTCTTACAATTTTTGCTTTTACTTTAATTGCTTTTTTTAATTGAGATAAAGTAATTGTCGAAATAAAACTAACAATCGTTTGGGTCGATTTAAATTTTAAATCTTTAATAATTTTTTCACCGACTGTAGGTGTAACAGATAAAAATACCCAATTAGATTGATCTACAATTTGTTGATTATCCTTGGCAATAACTATTTTTTTAAACTTTCTTTTTAACCCAAGAGCTATTTTTTTATTTCTTGGAGAAATAATGATTTTTTTATATGAAATTTTTGATTTACATATTCCAGTAATCACTGAAGCTGCAATTTTTCCAGTACCAATAAAACCTAAATTCATAATTTTGGATACTTTATATTGATTATATTGAATTAATTAACAAAAAAAGAACCTCTAATTCTTAGTAATTCTCTGCTTAATTCCTTGTTTTCTTTGAAGGGTTTTCTTCCATGAAGCCAGAAATAATTATTTGCAATCACAGAGAATCCAACAGGTAATTTCGTTATTATTTTTTTTTTACTTTCCTCTAATCCATCAGATAATTTTTGTAAAAAATTTCCTTGATCCATATTTTGAGGTTCTGGAAATTGATCTATATAAGATATTGTTGGTCTTCCCTCTTTATCAGTTGAAAAAACTGGGTGCTCTACCTTGTAATCAATATTTTTACTTTTTGGTGACCCCCAAACAAAATTTTGTCTCCCAACTGGATCATTGTATAAATCATCACAATGCTCCCAGTCATCAAGGTGCAGCATAGCTGTTTCACCTCCTTCAACATTTTGCTCATCAATTTTTGTCATAATTAACCAATCAGTCACATCTTTTACATATGTCCCATCTGTATGAAGATCCATATTCCTATAAGCCTTTCTTAAATAAGAGTCGCTACTATCTTCATGTTTAACATGAAAACGAGCATAATATTTTCCTGCCATGGCATCATGATTAGGTACACCAATTAGATGAGCTATTGCAGTTGATAACTTAACTAAAAATATATCATTAATTTTTGCAGTTATATTTTTTGGTCCAATAATAAAACAACCTGTAGATCTATCTCTAATAATTGAGTTCATTAATTCGCTTAATTTATTATTTGTTAAATCATCTAAACTTTTAGCTAAAGTAAATCTTGTAAATGGTTTTAGCTCTAATGCTGTTAAATCAAATTTATTAAACGGGAAAATTAATTTATCTATTATATCATTTTCTAAACTAATTTTTATAATCCTATTTGATTTATCATGTTTTTGAATGTCTATGCCTGTAATTTTTTGCATTCTAAATTTTATTTTACCTTATTTTATAAATCAATTTAATCAGATATAATTATTAATTATTGCCATACAAATAGCTGAGAAAATTGTAGGATAAACAAAGTTTTTCCTAGAAATAAAAAAAACAAACAAGGATAAAAATACAACAATTGATCTACTGTAATAACTAGCTTCTATTAACACACCAGCAGGAAAAATTATAGTTCTTGCTATTAATGCTGCTAAAGTTGCATAGGCTAAACAATTAAACCACTTAAAAAGTTTTGATGTTTCCTTAATACCTTGAGAGGTAAGAGCACCTAAAAATCTAGATAAAAATGTAGCAAGAGATGTAACTAAAATTGCATAAACGATATTAGCTGACATTATACTCTCCAGCTAAATAGGCTATAGTTCCACCGATTACACCTGCTAACAAAATTGACCACTCAGGTGAAAATAAATAATTGGTCCTAAAATTATTCCAAGTAAGACAGATAATGTAACTTGTATAGTTTTAGATGCTCCAACCATCATGCATAAAAAATACACTGGATTAAGAATTGCCAATCCAATCATCATATCTTTATTCATGAATTCTGAAAAATAAAAACCTATAAATGTTCCAATAACAGACACACTTACTGTTGCACTTCCAATTCCAATCCAATAATCAATCCTATATTCTTTTGGAATTTTCTTATAATTGCTTTTCATGATTAACCACGCTGAAACAGCAATAAAATGACAAGAAAAGTAATACTTCCACTTAGGTTGAGATTTGTGCATCATTAATGGAAATAAAGATACAGCCATTGGATAAAGTCGAGCATTTACAAACCAAACTGCTAGAAAAATATTTAATAAAGATGCTCCAATCAACATTGACTCTGCCATTACCAATGAACCTGGTAAAGCATAAGTTAAAACAGTTGAAAAAATACTTTCTTGAATATTAAAACCTAAATTTTTAAAGAGAGCACCAATTGCTATAAAACAACAAGTAAGAGCTATAGCTGGACTATCATGAGTAAAAATAGATCTATATCCTTTAAAGAAAAAATTTTTATTAATCATTATCCACCTAGGAACAGTCTACCAACATCAGGATTTTGAAGTAAATCGTCTCCTTTACCTGCAATTGCAGTTTGCCCAGATACTAAAACGTATCCTATATCTGCAAACTCCAATCCTTTTTTGGCATTTTGCTCTACTAGAATGATTGTTTTTTTTTCATTTTCTTGAAGATCTCTTAATATTTCAAAAACCATCTCAATATATCTGGGTTCAAGTCCAATTGACGGTTCGTCTACTAAAAGTACTGAAGGTTTCATAACTAATGCTCTAGATATTTCTAGCAATCTTCTCTCCCCACCAGATAAAACTTTTGCTGGTTGGT
The DNA here is from genome assembly GCA_902588315.1 of uncultured Pelagibacteraceae bacterium. Lineage (GTDB taxonomy): Bacteria > Pseudomonadota > Alphaproteobacteria > Pelagibacterales > Pelagibacteraceae > Pelagibacter. The sequence continues at coordinate 79,100 of CACIOP010000001.1, read as the reverse complement.
TTCTTCTATTTCTTAACCTTTCATACTTTTCAAAAATTCTTTCAGCCTCTTCATATGACTCATCTGTTTTTTCTTTTATGTATCCTCCCATTAATAAATTTTCTTCTACTGTCATATCTGGAAATACTGAGTTATCCTGCAATATATAAGCTATACCAACTGACTTTAACTTTTCTGCTGGGGTAAGATTTGTAATTTCTTTTCCTTCAAGTTCAATTTGACCAGAAAAAATATTTGTAAAACCATATATTGAATGAAGAATTGTAGATTTACCTGCACCATTAGGTCCAATTAAACATAAAGACTGAGCTTTATTCACGAATAAATCAAAGTTATGTAAAATTTCCATTTTTCCATAACCTGCATTTAAATTTTTAATAGTTAAATGGACTTCGTTTGGAGACAATTTTTTTAAATCATCTGGTGTCGGAGCTTTTCCTAATACTTCATATTGGTTAGCCATTATTGTGCTCCTAAATACGCATCAATGACACGTTTATCATTTTTAATTTCATCTGGTGATCCATTAGCCAACATTTTACCATGAGCTAAACAAAAAATATTTTCTGCTAATTGCATAATCACTCTCATGTTATGCTCAATCACTAAAAGTGTTATTCCAAAATCTTGATTTACTTTAATTAATCTATCAATAATACCATTTATTAAAGTTGGATTAATTCCAGCTGTAGGCTCATCTAGCAGTAACATCTCTGGTTCATTCATCAATGCCATTGCGAGTTCTAATAATTTTTGCTGGCCAAATGATAGATCACCTGCTCTTAGCTTTCTTTTTTGATATAATCCTACAAAATTTAATAGATTTTCTGCTTTTTCAGTTAATTCTTTTGGAATTTTAGAAAATATTTTCATTAAATTTGCATCACTACCTTTGTGACTAATGAGCATATTTTCTATGCAATTAAGCTTTCCATAAATTCTTGTTTGCTGAAAAGTTCTCAATAATCCTAACTTAGCAATTACTGGAACTGGTAATTCTGAAACTTCTTTTCCATTAAATTTAATAGATCCATTATCTATTGGGTAAGTTCCTACAATCGAATTAAATAATGTAGTTTTGCCTGAACCGTTTGGTCCAATTAGTCCAACAATCTTCCCTTTTTCAACACTCATTGAAATGTCAACGTTAGCTTTAACACCACCAAATGATTTACTTACATTGCTAACTTCTAAAATGCTCATTTAAGTTCTACCTGTGCCTTACGATCTTTTTCATCAACTACTTCACCAAATCGCTCTGGATATTTTTCTCTTAGCCATCCCATAATTCCTTCTGGGAAATAAATTACAATCACAACAATCAAAACTCCTAGAGCAACATACTGCCAACCCAAAAAGAATGTCCAAAAGCCTTCTTTAAAAATGTGAAATATAGTTGCACCAATAATTGGGCCCCAAAGAGTTCCTTTACCTCCAAGTATTGCCATCAGTACCATAAATACTCCCATCTCTCTTCCGTCAAATGCAACATCTGTTGAATCAATGTATCCAACCAAGCCACCCATTATTCCTCCTGCCAATCCACAAAAGAAAGCTGAGATCATCCAACCAATAATTTTATACTTCATTGTTTCAATACCCATTGCTTCAGCTTTATCCTCATTATCTCTAATAGCGTTAAGTATTAATTTAAATCTTGTAGAATAGATTGAACGAACGGCAATGAATGTGAGCACTAATGTGAAGAAGCTTAAAAAATAGAAAAACTCCCCTCTTGCTTCTAAGCTACCAACATTTGGAAAAGGTGGTGTAGTAAAGCCTTGACCTGCTCCAATAATTTCTATTCCACCAGAAATTTCACCCGCAGCTACACCTAAACCTAATGTACAAATTGCAAAATAATGTCCTCTAAGTCCAAGAATAGAATATCCTATCAAACCAGCTACAATAGTTGGAACTAAAGCAGCTACGACTAGTCCAACTGCCATACCTTGAAAAAACTGTGTTGGAGTATGAACAAATGTTTTTTCCCCTCCACTCTCAGTCCATTCAGCTAATGGAAAAAACATTCCAACTTGAACAGAAGCGCATAGGTACATTCCTAATCCATAAAATAATATATTTCCAAATGAATTATAGCCCATCTCCCCACCTTGGATGTTCCAAGTAGTAGCAAGAACTATTAAAACACAAAGGATTGATAGCTGAACTTTAAATGCTGGAAATAAAAAAGGGGCAGCTAATCCAAATATTAATATTACTGCATATAAAATAAAATTCTTATTCATTTTTCATCTCAATCTTACTTTAAATATTCTCTTTTTCTTGAAAGTTTAAACCTTCTATAAACCAGGATTAATACTAATAATAAAAATACTGAACCAATTCTAAATTCTGTACCCAGTATATAATCTGCAAATTCTTCAAATACTCCTAATCCCATTCCCGACATTGCTACTCCAGGTAAGTTTCCTAATCCTGCAACAATTACAATCATGAAAGATCTAATTGTGTAAGGCAATCCCATGTAAGGATGAATTGTGAAAGTTATAGATATCAAAGCACCAGCAACACCACAAAGAGCAGCATTTATTCCAAATGTTGCGGCATAAACTTTTTCTGTATCGACACCTAAAATCTTTGCAGCTCTTGCATTTTGAGCTGTAGCTCTAATTGCACGTCCTAGCTTTGATTTTTTCATATAAATAACCAAACAAACTGCAAATACAATGCTAATAAACGCTGAAAATATCTTTGAATTTGGTAACACAACATTATTATCAAACAACATAGTTGTTCCATAACCAGAATTTGCAAGTACAACGTCTGCACCAAATGCAAAATTCATTAATTGCATGAAAAGAATACTTATTCCAAAAGTAGCTAAAATAGAGATAAATAGATCTCTATCTACTACTTTATTAATTACGAGTTTGTAAATCGCTATACCAACAAAGTACATTATTACTGGCGCAACAATAACTCCCCATGCTGGATGAATACCATAGAGATACATAAAGTATGCAATGTATCCTCCTAAAATTACAAGATCTCCTTGTGCAATGTTAATTATATTCATCACACCCCATTGAAGTGCCATTCCATATGCAATCAATGCAAACAAAACTCCTAGCAAAATACCATCCAAGCAAGCTTGAAGAGTTATCATAGGATATTGAAATACAAGAAAATCCATAAAAAGTATTTTTGGGTTATATAAAAAAAAGCCCCCTATGACTAGGGGGCTTTAGTATTTTATTTTATCTTTCTGACCACTTAGGAATTGGATGTATCAACTTAGCTGATGCCCATTTTAATGGAGCAACAACTTTGTTTTCACAACTTCCTGAAGCATCACACATTACTTGGAAAAGTACCATTGGTTTGTCAACGTTCTGACCACCAGGTGCAAATTTAATATTTCCATAGAATGTTTGCATATTCGTAGCTGCAAGAGCATCTCTTACTTTCTTTTGATCAAAAGAATTTGCTCTTTCAAATGCATCTTTGAATACCAATAAAGCAGCTGAAGATTCAGCAGATTGGTAAGGTGGATCATATCCAAACTCTTTCTCAAAGTCTGCAGCATAAGTCATACCATCTTTAAAGAAATCATCTTTATAAGTTAGTGACTTGTGCCATTGAGAAGCACAAAGAGCGTACTGTGAGTTCTTACCATGCTGTTTAGATAGCTTAGCAGCATCACAGTGAGTCATAGCCAACATAGGAACATCAACTTTCATTTCAGCAATTTGTCTGATCGCAGTTAACGCACCTTTTGTGTGACCTGATACAACAAGTACATCTGGTTTCATTTGTTTTACTTTAACCAAAGTAGCAGCCATATCATTTAGCTCTTTAGGCAATTTGTCGTCGATTATGATTTTAGAACCAGTTCTTTCTGCAGCATCTAAAATACCTAATCTAACGTCCTGTGAGAATGCATCTTGTTCAAACGCTTGTGCAATTCTTACTGGTTTTCCACCATTTAACTCAACTGCTGTTTCGATAGCAACATCAAGATATAAGTTAGCTGGAGCTAATACAGCAAATAGATATTTGTAACCTTTTGTAAACAAAGATCTAGATGCACCATTTGCTTCAACCATTGGAACACCATATTTTTCAGTCACTGGCGCAATCGCTTTAGTTAAACCAGAACTGTAAGGGCCAAGCATAAACTCAACACCATCTTGTGAAATTAATCTTTCTGCAAGCTGTGCAGCTCTCTTAGGGTTTGACTCATCATCGTAATAAATAATATCAAACTTATAAGTTTTTCCACCAACTTTAACACCACCCATGCTGTTAATTCTGTCAACGGCCATGTTATAACCATTTTGAGTATGAACACCATTAGATGAGTATTTACCAGTTAGGGAAATTGCAGCACCTAAAATAATTTTATCACCAACAACTTTTGCAAATGATGCAACTGAAGTTGAGAATAAAATTACTAATGCAGAAACAAAACTTAAAATTATTTTATTTAATCTCATTTTATTTCCTCTTTAATTAATTAATTATGTAATGATTAAATAAAGAAATTTTATTTTATGCAAGTGGCAATAAAGGCCAAATCTAATTAATATTGTTGAGTTACAACAATTATTGCGGCAATAATTACTAAAACACTCGCAGAAATTGTATTAATTGTTTTTGGATTAGCAGTTATCCACTTTATTAATTTTTGTGCGAGCATTGCATAGCCAATCAAAGATAAAAAATCTAAAACTATGTAAGTTGTAATTAAAATTACAAACTGAACCACTAAATTAGAATTAAAGTCAATAAATTGAGGAAAAATAAAAGGAAAAAACATCCAAGCCTTAGGACTTGTACCAGCAACTAAAAAACCATCTCTAAAAAAAGATAAGTTACTTTTTTCTATTTCTCCATCGCTTGAAATACTTTTTGGTCGAGATTTATAAATATCATAAGCTAAATATAATAAATAAATTATTCCGATCCATTTAAACGCATTAAGTATCATTGAGTTCTCTGAAAAAAAAGATCCAATGACAAAAATAACTAAAGTTGCTTGAATTAAATTTGCTGTAACATCACCTAAAGCAGACCATATACATTTTCCGACTCCATAATTCATTGAATAAGAGATAATTACAATCCTGGGAGTTCCGGGTGTAATAAATAAAAAAATAATTATCTGTAGATAAAGTATAAAATCTAGGGGGAGCATAAAAAAAGATAGTCCTTAAAAACCGGGAGCTAAAGATGGCTAAGAAGGACTATCTAATACATAATATCAGAGGCTAAAAAAAATGCATTAAATATTTTTTTCAAATATAAAGGATTTATGAAAAAAAAAGGTCACAGGCCAATTACCAGAGTCAAAAATCCAGAGCCCAAAATGGACGATCCGGATTGGATCATTTGGGCAGCCTGGGCAGATAGGATCACTTTCGAGGAAATTGAAAAAAAAACAGGAAAGAAAGAGTCTGATGTAATTAAAATTATGCGAAGATCTCTAAAACCATCATCTTTCAGGTTATGGAGAAAAAGAGTAAACCAAAAAAGTATAAAACATCGAAAAAAATTTGAATATTCTAGAAAAGAAATAGCTAGTAAAATTAAGAAAGGTGACTATCTATAGTTCATGAAAAAAATTACCATGTATACAGGTCCGCTATGTAATTATTGTGAGGCTGCAAAAAGATTATTAGCTAGAAATAATGCGCCTTATAATGAAATTGATATTTCAAAAGTTGATGGAGCAATGGATGAAATGATTAAAAAAGCTAATGGAAAAAGAACTATTCCACAAATTTTTTTTGATGACCAGCATATTGGTGGTTATGATGAAGTAAGAGCATTAGAAAAAGAAAATAAACTTCAAGATCTTTTAAATAATTAATTCCATTCCTCTAAAGCTAATTGTTTCTTAGCTAAAGTGCTTAAATCTTTTAGTTTAACTCTATCTTTATATTTAATTTCATAATCTTCAGCTGCAAAATCTGGTGGACTCTTTCCTTCTAAAAATTTTTTTGATTGTTTTACTGTATAATCCAAATTTTTTTTACAATATGGTGTTGCACCAACGTAAACAACATTTGAATAATTTTTTCCTGAATGTTTGTCTTCAACGGCATGAACAACGTCTGGATGCCACCAAACAGTGTCACCTGGTTTCATTTTTGGAATTGAAACTAAACCTTTTAACAGTAATGAATGATAATCTTTGTTTACTGATAAAGCTCTACCAAGTTTTGATCCACACAATTCATTTTCTTCAACATCATCTAGTAATGCTCTGGTTAAAACATAAGCAATTCCTTTAGCAATAGGTATTAATTGTAAAGTTCCATCACTTGGTCCTTGCTCTGTTAAAGCAGTCCATCCTTGAAATGTTCTAAATACATGTGCAACCGCAGGAGACTCGAATTCTATTGTTCTATCTCTATACTTTGCATCAAATGGATTATATTTTTCAAAGTTGTCAGAAAAAATATCTCTATAAATTTTTTGATAATAACTGTCGGTCCATCTTTCAATTGATCCAGCATCACAATGAGGAGAAAGTCCTAAAGTATCATCCCCTGGCTCTCTTCTTCTTACTCTATCTGCATAAGATAATTCTTTATTTGGATCAAAAACTTTATATTCAGAGTTTTCATAAATCCAAAGATTATTTAGCCATTTTTTTACTTTAGCCATTTGCTCCGAGTGTCTAATTTCAATCTGTGCTCTTGACCAATAAAGACCATAAATTTGAGGTTTTGCAGACTGTAAGTCACTAAAATATTTATCTAAATTAGATTTTTTTTTTTGATCCTCATAATAATTATTTTCATCGATGTATTTCTCTAATTTCTCATTCAAATTCTGTATCATTTTGTCATCAAAAACATCACGGATAATTACACAGCCTCTTTTTTTAATATTGCTTATTTCTTGAATATTTTCCTGATCTATCTGATTAAAACTTATCTCAGGAATTATAGATTTATTCTTTTTTTTAAGAGTTAAAATTTCATCTATTTCAGATTTTAAAAATTTTTCTATTTTATTGAAATTTTCTATGTAATTTTTTGAAAAATTTCTTAATTCTTTTTTTATTGTCTTTATATCAATATCTTCAAACATAAAATTTAGCTCTTTGGTTTAAAAACTAAACATACTCCGTTATTGCAAAATCTCTTTCCAGTTGGTTTAGGACCATCATCAAATATATGACCATGATGTCCGCCACATTTTTTACAATGATATTCGGTTCTTGCATAACCTAAATAGTGATCTGTTTTTGTTTCAAACACATCTGGTAGAGACTCATAAAAAGAAGGCCAACCTGATCCACTCTCATATTTCGTTTTCGAGTCAAATAATTTTTCTCCACAATTTGCACAATGAAAACTTCCTTCCCTTTTTTCATAATTTAACTCACTTGATCCTGCACGCTCAGTCCCCTCTTCGAATAAAATTAATTTTTGTTCTGCAGTTAAATTTGGATTTATTTTTTTTATCATGATCCTATATATTTAGCACAAGATTGATGTAACAATGAATGTAATTCAACAAGTTTATTGAAATCCTTGTTGTAACCACCGCCCAAAACTCCACAAAATGGTATCCGTCTAGAAAAAAAGTTTTCTACCACAAGCTCATCTCTAAGTTTTATTCCCTCGTCAGAGATTTTTAATTTACCCAATCTATCATTAAAATGAATATCAACACCTGCTATATAAAAAACAAAATCAAAATTTTCTTGATTTAGCTCTTTTAAATAATGTTTAAGTGTTTTGATATAAGCGTCATCTTCTAAGTTATCCTCAAGTTCTACATCTAAATCACTATTTGATTTTTTAGCAGGATAATTAGTTTTGGAATGCATGCTGAATGTAAAAACACTTCTGTTGTCTCTAAAGATTTCTGAATTGCCATTACCTTGGTGAACATCTAGATCAACAATCAAAATTCTATTTGCTAGACCTCTATTAAGTAAATAATGTGCTGCAACTGCAACGTCATTAAAAACACAATAACCTGCACCTCCGTCATAACTTGCGTGGTGACTACCTCCTGCTGTATTACATGAAATACCATAATTTATTGCAAGTTTAGATGCGAGAACAGTTCCGCCTGTAGCAACTAAGGATCTTTGCACAACACTATCTACAAGTGGAAATCCAATTTTTTTTACTCCTTCTTTGCTTAAAGTTTTATTTTTAATATCCAATATATAATTTTTTGAATGTGCGTAGCTTAATGTTTCAAATGAACAGGCTGAAGGTTTATGAAATTTACTTACTATTTTGTTTTGAGTTAAGTAGTTTGCTAACTCTCCAAATTTATTAATTGGAAATTTATGATCATCGCCAATTTTGGCAAAATAATCCTCATGATTAACAACAGGGAGGTTCATTTTTACTCTAGCACTCTAATAGGCTTTCCATTTACACAAGCCTCTAGTCCTTCAATCATTTGGTTGTAAAAAATGCTATAGTTTTCAGCTGTTACATAACCTATGTGAGGAGTAAGAAGCGCATTAGGTAAAAATCTAAGTTTGTTATTCTCTGGTAGGGGTTCTTTATCATAAACATCTATACCTGCACCAGCAATTACATTTGTTGATAAAGCAATAATTAAATCATCTTCATTTACAATAGGTCCTCTTGAAGTATTTATTAAAAAAGCTGTTTTTTTCATTTTATCCAATTCTTTTAAAGTAATGCAATCTTTGTATCTTGCTCCTCCTTGAACATGAATTGAAAGTACATCAGAATTTGTAATTAAATCTTCTTTGCTGCAAGGTAATACGTCTAATTCTTTACACTTATCTAAGCTCAAGTTTTCACTCCAGGCCATTACTTGCATTCCAAATGCTTTTCCAATTTTTGCAACTTCTGTACCTACTCTGCCTAGACCAATTAAGCCTAAGATTTTTCCTTTTAATTCTACTCCGATTGTAGTCTGCCAATACCCTTGATACATATTGTCAAACTCCTCTTTAAAATTTCTAGCTAAACCAAGAATTAGCCCCCAAGTTAATTCAGGTGTTGGGTTTAAATTTATATCTGTACCACAAACTGTAATTTTTCTTTTCTTTGCAGCTTCTAAATCAATAGATCTATTACGTAATCCACTTGTGATTACAAATTTTAAATCATTTAAATTATCAATTAAATTTTTTGTGATTGGAGTTCTTTCTCTCATTATTAATAAAGCTTCAAAATCAGCTAACTGATCAATTGCATCGGCCTCGTCTAAAAAAGGTTCACTAAAAATCTTAAACTCATATTTCCCAGATAGTTTTTCTAAATCTACAAACTGTTGAGCAACGTTTTGGTAATCATCTAATATAGCAACTTTAAGCATTTTTAACTTTCTTATTTGATAACAATATTCCTGTAATAATAAAACAAGCGCCTAAAATATGATAAAACATAAATTTTTCACTAAAAAAAATCATTGCCATAATTGCGCTTAATATTGGCATTAAGTGCAAAAAAACACCAGAGCGATTAGCGCCAATCATGGAAATTCCTTTTATCCATAAAAGAAAAGATGCCAAACCTGGAAACAAAACTACATAAGATAAAATTAAAATAAAAGGTAGTTCTAAATTAATTCTAAAGCCAATTTGATATTCAATAAAATAAACTGGTATTAAAAATACTAAACCAAAAGTAATTACTACTTGAAGTAATGATATTTGAGATAACTCATATTGTTTTCCCTTTAATAAAGTTGAATATAATGCCCATGAAAACATTGCTATAACCATGGTTATGTCCCCTTTATTAAAATCTAAATTTTTTAATATCTCTATATTTGCTTTGGTTATAATCATAATTACACCTGCAAAAGAAAATACTACCCCTATAATTTGAAAAATATTTGTCTTTTCAATTTTTAAAATTGAAGAAAACAACATGATCATCACAGGTATAGTCGAAATCATTAAAACTCCACTAATCACCTGAGTAAAATTTAATGAATAATAAACAATTGAATTAAATACCGTTATACTAGTAACTCCCAAAACAATAAAAAGTTTATAGTTTTTAATTATGTAGTTTCTTTTCTCTAATATTTCAGGAATTGTAAAAGGTGCTAAAATTAACCAAGCAAAAAGCCATCGATAAAAATTTAATGAAAAAGGAGGAACTTCATAAAAACTTGCAAGTTTACCTACTACAAAATTTCCTGCCCAAAAAGTTACTGTTAAAAATAGATATAAATAAGCTAAAAAATTGTTATCTTTAGTCACTTAATTGAATCTAAGCGAACTATAAGGTTTTAAATCTAAATTTGTATTTTCGTTCGCTATCATCCCTGAAACAATCTTTCCAGAAATTGGACCTAAAGTCCATCCTAAATGATGATGCCCAAAACAATAATAAATATTTTTGTGATTTTTTGATGGCCCCATAACAGGTAAAAAATCTGGTAAAGTTGGCCTAAATCCTAGCCACTCATCCTCATGCTCAGGTAAATCACCAAGCATATATTTTGCATTATTTATCAAATTTTTAACTCTTGATTTAGATAATGGATTATCTAATCCACCAAATTCTACAGTTCCAACAACTCTTAAACCTTGTTCCATCGGTGTAATTCCAAATCCACGGTTGGAAAATATGACGGGTCTACTTAATAAATGGTCACAATTTTTAAAATGAACATGATATCCACGCTCTGTATCTAAGGGTATCTTTTCACCAAGATTATCTGTTAATTTTTTTGAAAAAGCTCCACAAGCTATTACTGCTTTGTCAAAAACGTAACTTTGAGTTTCAGTTTTAAAAACTGGTTTTTCTTCATCAAAACTAATATCTTTAATATTTACTTTGTTAAACTTTCCACCTTTTTGCAAAAATAAATCAAATAGTTTTAAAAGAATTCTTTTCGGATTTCTTGCATGTCTTGCATAAGGATAATATACGCCTGCATGGTAAAATGGTTTAATATGTGGTTCAAGATCATGTATTTCAGACTTAGTAACTAATTGTTGCTCAACACCTAATTCATCTCTAACTTTAATTTCTAATTCTCTACTTTTTAAATCTTTATCATTCCATATATAAAGAATTCCTTTGTTTTCAACCAAACCTTCTAAGTCTATCTCTTCAAATAATTCATCATATGCAGGTAAAGCTAGATCTAAAATTTGGTGCATATTTTTAGCAGTATGCATCATCTTAGTTTTAGTAGTATTCATTATAAATTTTATAAACCATGGAATCATTTTAGGAACGTAGTTCCATTTCAAGGCAAGTGGACCTGTCGAACTTAGTAACATAGCTGGGACATCCGCCAAAACATCAGTTCTGTTTAAAGAAAGAGATGCATATGGCGAAAAGTGACCTGCATTACCATAAGAGGCGGCTTGGCTACCTGGATTATCTCTATCAAAAATAGTTACGTTGAAACCTTTTTTTTGAAGAAACAAAGCATTAGATACACCTTGAATGCCTGCTCCAACTATTCCTACTTTAAGATTTTTATTCATAAAATTGTTATACAAGTAAATATTAAATTTTCAGAGTGACAAATTATGCAATCATTTGTTTATGATTAATTTTTGCACTCAATACTATTCCAAAACCGATCATAGTGGCCAACATTGAAGAACCTCCATAGGACATTATTGGTAATGGAGAACCAACTATAGGTAGTAAACCTAAAACCATAGATAAATTTACAACAATATAAATAAAGATTGCAAACGCATAACCAAAACAAAAAAGTCTTGCGAAATTACTTCTCGAAATTGCTCCTATTCTTACAATTCTAAAAATTATTATTGAGTATAATATCAAAAGACCAACTGAGCCTATAAAACCAAACTCCTCAGAAAATAAAGTAAATATAAAATCTGTATGTTTTTCAGGCAAAAAATCTAAATAACTTTGTGTTCCTTTTAAAAACCCTTTTCCGTTAAGGCCACCTGAACCAATAGCTATTTTTGACTGTATAATTTGATATCCAGCACCTAATGGATCTCTATCTGGATTTAAAAAAGTTAATATTCTAAGTTTTTGATATGGTTTAAGGAATGAGATTATAAATGGGAGTGAAATTAAGAAAGTAATAAACGAGTATATAAAATATTTAATTTTCATGCCTCCTAACCACAAAATAATTAATCCACTTAAAGCAATTAATATAGATGTACCAAGATCAGGTTGAGCAATTACAAAAATTATTGGAATTATTATAATCGATAACACAATTGTTATACTAGTAAATGAATTAACATTTTCTATTTTTATTCTATGAAAGTATTTTGCAAGACACATTATGATTGCTATTTTCATAAGTTCTGAAGGTTGCAGAACAAATAAATAAAGATCCATCCATCTTTGTGAACCAGAGGACTTTAGTCCAAAAAATGAAACATAAATTAATAAAAGTATTACTATAAAATAGATTATATAAGAAAAGTTATGCCAAAATTTTATATTAAAGAAAGCCACAAAAATCATTAAAGGAAAAAAAACTGCAAGTTTTACAAAATGATTTTTTGTATGAAAAAGTATTTCACCACCATCTGTAGAATACATGACAAAAACACTTAATGCAGAAAGAAGTATGACAGAAATCAATAGTATATAATCTAAGTTTTTTATTTTTTGAAATAATGTAATCTCATTACTCAATCTATCGTGCTGAAACATTTAAACGGTAATCCTCTCAAAATTTGATTGTTTATTTCTTAAATCATGTCTGTCGATGATTAATTTAAATAATTTTTTTGCAATTGGTGCTGCCGCCTTACTTCCAGAACCACCATGCTCAACAATTATACTAAGCGCATATCGTGGGTTAACATATGGTCCATAAGCAACATACAAAGCGTGATCTCTATCTTTGTATGGTATTTGCTCTAATTCTAAATCTAATTCCCTCTCTCTTTTGCTAATTCTTTTTACCTGAGCAGTTCCTGTTTTTCCTGCAAATTGGTATTTAGGATCATCAATTCTTGATTTATATGAAGTTCCAAATCTTTCATTGGTTGAAGCGAACATGGCTTCTTGAACAATCTTAATATTTTTTTGGTTTATAAATAATTTTTTATCTAACAATTCTTCAGAGTCGGTATCAAATAATAATCCACTCTCCATTGATTGTTTTGCATCTTCATAAGAAATTGGATTACTATCCACAATTATTTTCGGTTTTACAACAAAACCTCCATTTGCAATTTGTGCAGTCATCATACAAAGTTGTAAGGGAGTTGTTTGAACATAGCCTTGACCGATACCTGTTATTAAGGTTTCACCTAAAACCCAGCCTTTACCAAGATTATTTTTTTTCCATTTTGTATTCGGAAATAACCCTTTTTTTTCAATATCAAAAATATCTCCAAGTACTTTTTTACCTAAACCAAACTTTTCAGCTGTAATGTTTAATCTATCAACACCTAATAACCTAGCGACCTCATAAAAATATGTATCACATGATTGTTTCATTGCATTTTTCAAACTCACCCAGCCATGTCCCTTTTCCTTCCAACAGTGAAATGTTTGTCCATATAACTCCATTTTACCTGTGCACTTAACTTTAAACTTTGTATCTATTACTTTATTTTCTAATGCTGAAAGAGCGACGATTGGTTTTATTGTTGAGCCTGGTGAGTATAGACCTGAAAGAGTTTTGTTAATTAGTGGTTTTAATGGATTATTTCTAATTAATTGCCATTCTTCTTGACTTATTCCAAATAAAAATAAATTTGGGTTATAAGAGGGAGATGAATACATTGCTATTATATCTCCAGTATAAATATCCATCACACTTATAGATCCTGCTTTTTCATTTAACAACTCTCCACAAGCTTTTTGTATTTCTGTATCTACAGTTAAACGTATTTTTGATCCTTGCTTACCTTTTTGATGCTCAAGTTGGTTAATTCTTTTACCGTAAGCATTAACTTCATATCTTTGAATTGCATTTGTTCCAATTAAATGATTTTCAAGTCTTTTCTCTAGGCCTAGTTTTCCAATTTTCATTCCAGGTACAAATCTTTCTTGGATTGTTTCATTTTCTAAAATTTCTTGTTCATTTGGTTGGCTTACATATCCAAGAACATGCGTGTATACATCATTAAATGGATAGTTTCTGGAGATTGTCATTACAGGTTTAACGCCTACAAGATCGTATAAATAATTATTAATTTTTACAAATTGACCCCAGGTTAAATTTTCAGAAACAATAATGCTATCCCATGGTTTTAACTCTGCTTTTAATTTATTTATTCTAGCAATTCTTTTGTCACTGAGGTTTAAAAGATTTTTCAATCTCACTAACAAATAATTGAAATTCTCTACTTGTTCTGGAATTATGTGTAATTGATAAACTTTTAAATTTCCTGCAATTATATTTCCAAAATAATCAACTATATTTCCTCTTGTAGGTGGAAGTTTCCATTCTCTAATTCTGTTCTTGTCTGAAAGAGTAAGATATTTTTTATTTTCGTTTATCTGAAGAGAAAATAAACGGGCGACAATACCAACAAAAATTACTACTTTTGCTGCTCCTATTATGAACATTCTTCTATTAATTACATCAGTTTTTCTTATTCCTGAATTAGATTTAAGCATTTGTTTGATTTGAAATTCTTTCGTTTAAAAAATTAAAAAATAAAAAAAATATTGGATAAAATAAAAAAGTAAAACCAGAGTTAATTAAATAATTTGTGTAATCGACTTTAATTAAAAAGACTAAATCCAAAATAATTACTTGAATTGAATTTATTAATAAAATTATTAATAACAATGATATCCAGTCTTTCATAAAATTTGGAGTTAAAGTAATGTTTCTTAAATAAGCTGTTACTGAGCAAAGAATAAGGTAACAAAAACTACTAATACCTATTGGTATACCTATTACAACATCATTAATTATACCTGCAAAGAAAATTGCTACATAACCTAATTTATCAGGATTTCTTAAAGTCCAAAAGAAAATTAATAGATGAACAAAATTAAAAGCAAAATAATCAAGCTTTAAGTAATTAAAATCAAATTCATTAAATACAGAAAAAAATAACATTATAAATGGTACGTAGGATAAGAATATTTTTAGAAAAGGACTTTTATTAAGTGATGACATTATTCTTCTCCACCTATTTTATAAGAAACT
The DNA here is from genome assembly GCA_902588315.1 of uncultured Pelagibacteraceae bacterium. Taxonomy (GTDB): domain Bacteria; phylum Pseudomonadota; class Alphaproteobacteria; order Pelagibacterales; family Pelagibacteraceae; genus Pelagibacter. The sequence continues at coordinate 64,037 of CACIOP010000001.1, read as the reverse complement.
ATTTTTACATAGTTGAGTTGAGTAAAATCAGAAAAAAATATAATTTTTCCTTCTGATATGTCCTTAATTTTTCCAATTGGTATACCGGGTTTGAATAAACCACCAAGACCTGAGGTGTAAGCAAAAATTTCTTTATTTTTATAATCTTCTCTAAATTCTTCTTGAGTATGCTCAATTTTTCCAAAATCACTTCCTGTACCAGAAATTACAGCTTGTATGTCATCTGGCTCTAATACAGATGGTATTTTACTATTAAGATCAGACAATAGTAATGCCCTTGAATTAGTATAATTTACTTCAATTATTTGGCCAACTAGATAAACATCATCAATAACAGCCATTCCAATTTTTACTTTATCTTTTGTGCCTTTATTTAATACTACTGATTTTAAATATGGGCTGTCTTTATCAATTAAGACTCTGGCAAATATTTCTTGTGAATTTATACTTTCATCAAGTAACTCTCTAAGCTTTTCATTTTCTGCAGTTAAAAACTCATTTTGTAATTTAAGTTGGTCAGAATTTTCTATTTTAATTAATTCTTTCTGATGACTTTCATACAAATCCATATGTGATTTGAATTTTGAAGTTATTTCTTTTAATTTATTTTCTGGGATTGATGCAATATGAGATGATCTATAAATTACTTCATTAATTCCTAATTTAACAAATTGTATTGCTTTAAAATTTAAATTACTTAGAACAATTACAAAAATTGATAAAATAATTAATGTTAGTAAAGAAAATTTCTGCTTATCTTTTTTTTTTAAAAAAGCTGACCTAATGGCAATTACAAAATCATCTCTGCCAGCAGCCATTTTTCCTAATATTCAGATAACATAGTAGAAAAAGTTTCTTCTTGATCCAAAGCTTTACCTGTACCAACAGCTACACAAGACAATGGATCATCTGCTATATGAACTGGTAAACCTGTTTCTTTAGAAAACCTTTTATCGATATTTTTTAACAAAGCACCACCACCTGTCAAAGTTAAACCCATATCAACTAAATCAGCTGACAGCTCAGGTGGAGTATTTTCTAAAGCATCTTTAATTGCACTAACCATTTGCTTCATAATATCATTTAGTGCTTCAGCAGTATCTTCTTCTGTAATATTAACTTCCTTTGGAGTACCTGATCTTAAATCTCTTCCTTTAACTGGGTAAGTGTTTGTTCCTGTTGGTACAGCTGTTCCCATTTCTTTTTTTATTTTTTCAGCAGTAGTATCGCCAATTAATAAATTATATTCTTTTCTCATATAATCTATTATTGCTACATCCATCGAGTCACCTGCAACTCTTAAAGATTTAGAGTAAACCAATCCACCCAAAGACATTACAGCAATTTCACTTGTGCCCCCGCCAATATCTACAATCATTGAACCAGTTGCCTCAGAAATTGGAAGATTTGCTCCAATAGCTGCTGCAATCGGTTCCTCAATTAATTGAACTCTTCTTGCGCCTGCTGCTAGAGCACTATCTTGAATTGCTTTTCTTTCCACTGGTGTTGAGCCAGTTGGTACGCAAATTAAAATTCTAGGATTAGCAAATGTGCTTCCTTTATGAACTTTTTTAATAAAATGTTTAATCATTTCTTCAGTAACTATAAAATCTGCAATAACACCATCTCTTAGAGGTCTAATTGCACTAATATTGCCTGGTGTTCTTCCAAGCATTGTTTTAGCTTCGTCTCCAACTGCTAATACATTTTTTTTTCCACCTTGATCAACTATTGCAACAACAGAAGGTTCATTAAGAACTACGCCTTGACCCTTTAAAACTACAAGTGTATTGGCTGTTCCAAGATCAATTGCCATATCTTGGCTCCATATTTTTTTAACACTGCTAAATAACCCCATTATATCCCTCTTACTTTCTGACTTTCTTGCTCCATGGGAGCTGTTTTATCTCGTTTGATTATCATTTTATTTAATGCATTTATGTAAGCATTTGCTGATGCAACTAAAGTATCTGTATCAGCTGCTTGGCCTACAGTTGTTTTACCCTTTTCCTCGATTTTTACACTTACTGTAGCTTGTGCATCTGTTCCTTCTGTAACTGCATGAACTTGATAAAGTTGCAAGTTAACATCATGAGGATATAAAGTTTTAATACATTTAAATATTGCATCGACCGGACCATCTCCAGTTTCTGTTGCATTTTTTACATCACCATAAACATCCAAAGTCATTTCTGCTTTTTGTGGTTCACCTGTTCCAGCAAAAACTTTTAAAGATTTAAGAGTAATTGCATTCACTTTATTATCTACAATTAAACTATCATCTACTAAGGCAATAATATCTTCATCGTAAACATGTTTTTTCTTATCTGCTAAGACTTTGAATTTTGCAAATGCATTTCCTACTACATCATCGGTTAAATCTGGATAACCTAGACTGTTTAATTTATCTTTAAATGCATGTCGCCCAGAATGTTTTCCCATTACTAATGATGTTTGTTTAACGCCTACACTTTCAGGTGTCATTATTTCATATGTTTGTCTATTTTTTAACATTCCATCCTGATGAATTCCTGCTTCATGAGCAAAAGCATTTTTTCCAACAATCGCCTTATTGTATTGAACGGGAAACCCTGTTGCATTTGAAACAATTTTTGAAGCTTTACTTAAAAGTGTTGTATTAATTCCAGTTTCATATGGCATTAAATCAGGTCTTGTTTTAATTGCCATAACAACTTCCTCAAGAGCAGCATTTCCTGCTCTTTCTCCTAATCCATTTATTGTACATTCAATTTGTCTTGCTCCAGCTTGAACTCCAGCTAACGAGTTAGCTACTGCTAAACCTAAATCATTATGACAATGAGTTGATAAAATTGCTTTATCAATATTTGGAACTTTATTTAATAAAGTTTCTATAATTGTTGTAAACTCAGATGGTATTGTATAACCAACTGTATCAGGAATATTAATTGTTGTGGCTCCATTTTTAATTGCAAGCTCTACAGTTTTACACATGTAATCCATGTCAGTTCTTGTTCCATCTTCGCAAGACCACTCAACGTCATCAGTAAACTTTCTTGCATAAGCAACATGTTTTCCAATTGATTCATAAACATCTTCTGGAGACATGTTTAATTTATGCTTCATGTGTAAAGGGCTTGTAGAAATAAATGTATGTATTCTAAATCTTGGTGCATGTTTTAGAGCTTCATGTGCTCTATCAATATCTTTTACTGAGTGTCTTGAAAGTCCTGCAGGAATAGAGTTTTTTAAAATTTTACTTACTTCTGAAACAGCTTCAAAATCTCCTGGTGAAGCTATAGGAAAACCTGCTTCAATTATGTCTATACCTAATTCATCAAACACTCGAGCGATTTGAATTTTTTCTTCTAAACTCATAGACGCACCTGGCGATTGCTCACCATCACGCATAGTAGTATCAAATATAAAGACTCTATCTTTATTGCTCATAACTAAAATTTTTAGAAAATCTATAATACAATCTATGAGAGAGATTGCAAAATAATTAGTTAAATAATCAATTTTAATCGACCATTTTAGGCTTACAAAAAATTAATTATAAATAGACTCAATTTTAGGCATTAACCGTAAAAGCTCTTTTGTATATTCATGGTCGGGTTTTAAAAATAAATCCTCAGTGTTTGAAACCTCACACAATTTGCCATCTTTTAATACTCCAATTCTATCGCACATTTGTCTAACAACCGGTAGGTCATGGCTAATAAATAAAATTGTTAAATTTAATTGTTCTTGAAGATCTTTTAACAAGTTAAGTATTTGAGCTTGGATACTAACATCTAAAGCAGACGTAGGTTCATCACAAACCAAAAGTCTTGGTTGTGTGGCAAGTGCCCTTGCAATTGATATTCTTTGTCTCTGCCCTCCAGAAAATTCATGCGGATATCGATCTGCAGACCTTTGAGTTAATTCCACCGATTCTAATAAGTCATAAATATAATTATTTAAATCTAGAGTAGATATAGACGGATTGTGAAGTGTTATTGGTTCTGCAATTATATCTTTTACTTTTAATCTTCCATTTAGTGAGGAATAAGGATCTTGAAATATCATTTGAATTTGTTTTCTAAATTTCATTAATTCGAATCTTTGTTTTATTTTTGTAATACAAACGTTGTCAAAGAAGATATCTCCAGAAGTGGGTTTAAATAAATTTACAATCATTTTTGCAATTGTAGATTTTCCGCTTCCACTTTCTCCTACTAAGCCAAAAGACTCACCTTCTTTTATGTCAAAAGAAACATCATTAACAGCCATCACAGAATTCTTAGAACTTTCTGTAAAAAAATTATCATCAAAACTTTTACTCAAATTTTTTATCTGTACTAAATCTTGATCTATTATTCCTTTTTTTGTCCATCTATTTAATATTTTGATATTATTTTCTTTTTTGTCACTGTTTTCTTTTTCAACTATTACAAATCTTGAAATTTTTTTGTTAGTTGGTGGAACTGAACTGACTAAACTTTTGGTATAATTTTCTTGTGGTTTAATTAATATTTTTTTGGTTTCACCAATTTCAACTAAATTGCCGCTTTTCATAACTGCAACTCGGTCTGCAGTTTCAGCTATAACCCCCATGTCATGAGTAATTAATATAACCGCAAGGTTTCTTTCTTTTGTTAATTTTTTAATTAGTTCTAAAATCTGAGATTGAATTGATACATCTAATGCTGTTGTTGGTTCATCTGCAATTAACAATTCTGGTTCGCAACATAGAGCTAAAGAAATTACTACTCTCTGTCTCATTCCACCTGAGAATTGGTGAGGATAATTATCAAATCTTGTTTCTGCATCTTTTATGCCAACCTCTTTCAATAGATTTATAGATTTATTTTTTGCTTCCTCTTTACTTAATTTAAGATGAGTTTGAATTGTTTCAATTAACTGCTCACCCACGGTAAGAATTGGGTTAAGTGAAGTTTGAGGATCTTGAAATATCAATCCAATTTTATTTCCTCTATATTTAACAATATTTTCAGAATTTTCATGAATGTTAAGATCGCCTAAAATAACTGATCCACTAGATACCTTACCTGGTTCATCTATTAAATTTATAATAGCGTTACCTACTGTACTTTTTCCTGATCCAGACTCTCCAACTAATCCTAAAATTTCTCCTTTATTAACCTCAATATTCACATTCTTGGCAGCATGAACTGTTTCTTTTCTCATTTGATAATCGACACTAAGATTATTTATTTTTAAAAATGTCATTTTTTTAATTTTGGATTTAAAGTATCTCTCATCCAATCCCCTAATAAATTTATTGAAAATGCTAAAATAACCAAGAAAATTGCTGGAAAAAAAGTAATCCACCATTCTCCTGAAAATAAAAAGTCATTACCAAGTCGTATCAATGTCCCTAAAGAAGGTGTTGTTGGAGGGACACCGACTCCTAAAAAACTTAAAGTAGACTCGGCTAAAATAGCAAGAGCTAAACCAATAGTTCCAATTACTAACACTGGTCTTAAAATATTTGGTAAAATATGTTTAAACATAATAATTATATTTGAAACCCCGATTATTGTTGATGCTGAAACATAATCTTTATTTTTTTCTACCAAAGTTGCAGCTCTTGAAACTCTTGCAAATTGTGGCCACTCTGAAATACCGATTGCAAATATTAAAACATAAATTGCCATTTCATCATGCATTTCTCTCGAGATTAATCCTCTTGCTATTCCATCAACCAACAATGCCATCAAAATACTTGGTACTGTTAACTGAACATCAGTTAATCTCATTACTATCATTTCATATTTTCCCCCAAAAAATCCAGCCGTTAATCCTAATCCAACTCCAAGAATTAAGCTAAAAATTATCGCAGAAAAACCTACAATTAAAGAAATCCTGCATCCATATAAAATTGTCGATAACATATCTCTTCCTTGTCCATCAGTACCTAAAATAAATTTAGCAAGGCCATCTTCTGTCCATGAGGGAGGCGTGAATGCATCCATCAGTGATAGAGAGGATGGGTCAAAAGGATTATAAGGTGTTATGAGCTCAACAAAAAAGGAGCAGAAAAAAATTATAAATAAAATAGTAGATGATACAATTGCAGTAGGAGATTTAATAAAGCTATGATAAATATCACTATCTTTTATTCTTTCCCAAGTACTTAAAGTTTTGTTATCCACTTGCAGTATCTCCTTTAACTCTTATTCTTGGATCAATTAGATAATAAAGAATATCAACTATAAAATTTATCATTACGAAAACAAAAGCTATAAAAACTAAATAAGCTGACATGATTGGTATATCTACGAATTGAACTGCTTGAATAAATAAAAAGCCCATGCCAGGCCATTGAAAAACAGTTTCAGTAATAATTGAAAACGCAATTAGAGTTCCAATATTTATTCCTGCAATAGTTATTACTGGTATCAATCCATTTTTTAAAGCATGTTTATATTTAATACTATTTTCACTAATGCCTCGAGCACGAGCAAATTTAATATAATCTGTTTGTAATATTTCCATCATCTCTGCTCGCACAAGTCTGATGATATAAGTCATTTGGAAAAGGCTTAATGTTACTGAAGGAAGTATAATTGCTTTCAGTCCTGAAACTGTTAAAAAACCTGTAGTCCAAAAACCTAAATCAACAACTTCCCCTCTACCAAAAGAAGGTAATATTCCTAAGATTACTGCAAACAAATATATAAATAATATACCAATTACAAATGTGGGGAGTGAAACTCCAAGCAAGGAGACGGCTAAGACAAAATCACTTAAAAAACCTTTTCGATTTATGCCTGTATAAACTCCTAACAAAGTACCAGTAATTAGTGCAATTAGTGCTGAAATAACCACAAGTTCAATAGTTGCAGGCAATCTTTCAACTATTAATTCTGAAACAGGTCTTCTTAATTGATATGAAATTCCAAACTCACCCTTAGAAGCGTTAACTATAAATCTTGAAAACTGTACATGAATTGGATCCATTAAACCTAATGTTTCTCTTAATTCCGCTCTTTCCTCATCTGAAGTCTCTTCTCCAACCATGTTATTGATTGGATCTCCAACAAAATTAAATAAAGAAAAGGACACAAAGGCGACAACCAACATCACCAAAGCGGATTGAAACAGTCTTTTAAAAAAATATTTTATCAATTTGTGAAGGTTTAAATTTATAAGCCCTTTAAATTTTTAAAGGGCTTATAATAATTTTTTAATTAATTAAAACTAGCAGTTCTGAATAACGGTTCGTTATTCGGTCTGATAGGAACATTAACATTGCTTTTAGATGCCCAAGAAATTACTTGGTGATGTAAAGGAAGATAAGAAATATCATCTTTTACAATTTTCCAAGCTTTTGCAATTGCAGCATTTCTTTTATCTAAATCAACTTCACCTTCCATAACTCTAATTGCAGCATCAACATCAGCATTACTAAAGTTAACTTTGTTCCAGCTAGCACCAGTTTCATATAGGTAATGGAAAACATAGTGACTATCTAAAGTTGGAACACCCCATCCTAGCATATAGAAATCACCTTGATCATCTTTAAGCTCTTTGAAGTGTTTACTTTTAGTTTGAGCAAATAAGTTAACGTTAACTCCAATTTTACCCAACATTCCAACAACAGCAGTACATATTGCCTCATCGTTTACATATCTGTCATTAGGACATCTAAGTTCAACGTCAAAACCATTAGGATAACCTGCATCAGCTAAAAGTTTTTTTGCAGCATTAACATCGTAAGGTAATCTTTTATCAAGATCAGCTGTATATCCATTTACACCTGGGAAAGTTATAATTCCCGCTGGTTCACTTAAACCTCTCATAACTTTTTTCTTGATCGCTTCAATATCAATTGCTTGATAGAGAGCTTGTCTTACTTCTTTTTTCTTAAATGGATTATCACCTGTATTACCAGTTCTTAATTTGTCAGCTGCTTGATCCATACCTAAGAAAATTGTTCGCATTTGAGCTGTACTTTCAACTTTGTGACCTGAAGAAGATCCAATTCTTTTTAAGTCTTGAACAGGAGCATCAGTAACTATATCAATTTCACCAGATAATAATGCTGCTACTCTTGTAGCTGCATTTTTAATAGGCATTAATTCAATTTGAGTTACTTTTTTGTCCTTCATTTCACCCCACCAATGTTTATTTCTTTTAAACACTGTCTTAGTGTTAGGCTCTCTTAAAGTTATTTTAAAAGGACCAGTTCCCATAGCATTAGTAGCAGAGAAAGTTTCTTGTCCTGCATCCCAATTTTGTGGAGACATTGCAAAGTTTTTCTCTGACCAAGCTTTAGACATTATAAAAATGTTAGACAATTGGTTTAAAAGAATAGGGTTAGGTTTACTTGTAGTTATTTTAACTGAGTAATCTCCAACCGCTTCAACATTAGCAACGGTGCTGATGTATTCTTTAAAGTCAGATGTTCTTTGCTTAGCTCTTAATATACTAAAAACAACATCTGCTGATGTCATTCCAGAACCATCTGAAAACTTAGCATCTTCTCTTAAAGTAAAAATCCAAGTATTTGGATCAGTAGCTTTCCATTTTGTTGCTAAAGCAGGCCCTATTTTCATGTCCAAGCCTCTTTGAACCAGAGCTTCATAAACTTGTCTAGATACTTGAGTAGTTGGACCCTCATTTTGCGCATGTGGATCTAGTGTTAAACTGTCTCCTTGCATAGACCATTTAATAGTTTTTGCCCATGCTGAAGAAAATCCGAATACTAGAACTAATGACAATAGTATTCTTACTATATTTTTAGTCTTCATTATTCCCCTCGTTTTTTAAATTTATTTAAAAAAAGTATAAGTGAAATAATTGAATTATAGTAGCAATAATTTACAGATAAAATTTAACTTTTATCGCTATCAACTAATTTTTTCTTACCTATCCAAGGCATCATAGCTCTTAATTCTGCACCAACTTTTTCAACTGGATGCTCGGCTAATTTAGCTCTCGTAGCAAGGAAGTTTTTTTGACCATTTTTGCATTCATCCATCCATTCTTTAGTAAATTTTCCAGATTGAATTTCAGCCAAAACTTCTTTCATTCTTTTTTTGGTCTCTTCTTTATTAACTACTCTAGGGCCAGATTGATATTCGCCATATTCAGCCGTATTCGAAATAGAATAATTCATATTTGCAATTCCACCTTCATAAATTAAATCAACAATCAATTTAACTTCATGAACTGTTTCAAAATATGCCATCTCTGGTTCATACCCAGCTTCAACTAAAGTTTCATAACCATTTTTAATTAGCTCAACCAAACCTCCACAAAGTACTGTTTGTTCACCAAATAAATCTGTTTCAACTTCGTCTTTGAATGTAGTTTCAATAATTCCTGATCTTCCTCCACCAACTGCTGAAGCATAAGATAAAGCTAAGTCTCTTGCCTTTCCTGAACCATCTTGATGAACAGCAAATAAACAAGGCACTCCACCTCCTTTTTCATATTCACTTCTAACTAAGTGACCAGGTCCTTTGGGAGCAACCATAAAAACATCTAGATCTTTTCTAGCTTTAATTAAATCGTAATGAACATTTAAACCATGAGCAAAAGCGATACTTGTGCCCTCTCTTACTCGTTGTTCAATATGATTTTTATAAATTTCCGCTTGTAGTTCATCTGGTGTAAGAATCATTACTACATCAGCCCACTCTGCAGCATCGGATAAATTCATCACCTTTAATCCTTTTGATTCTGCTTTAGCTGCACTCGATGAACCTTCTCTTAATGCTACAACAATATCTTTTACTCCACTATCTTTTAAATTTAATGCGTGAGCGTGCCCTTGGCTTCCGTAACCAAAGATAGCAACTTTTTTGCTTTTAATTAGATTGACATCTGCATCTTTTTCATAAAACATTTTCATATTATCTCTCCTTTTAAATTAATTAAATATTTTAGCACCCCTAGTCATTGCTACTGCCCCAGTTCTCGAAGTACTAATAAGTCCTAAGGGCTTTAATTTTTTATTCATTTTATCAATTTCTCTTCTAAGAGCAGTTATTTGAATTACTGCTGAAGTTTTTGTTTCATCTAATATTACGGGATTAAATTTTTTACAAGCATTTAAGCATTTTTCAATTTTATTTCTTTTTCCTACAATTTTAAATAAAGCCATTTCTTTAAAAATTACGCCTTTATCCTCTCTTTTAAATTCAGCAACTTTATGAACAGGCACTAACTTTGTTAATTGGAGTCTTATTTGATCAATTACTTGAGGTGTTCCAGTGGTAACAATTGTTATTCTTGAAATATTTTTAATTGCATCAACCTCTGCAACAGCTAACGACTCGATGTTGTAACCTCGACCAGAAAATAAACCAACTACTCTTGCCAAAACTCCAGCCTCATTATCTACCCATACTACAAAAATATATGTATCTGGTTTTTGTTTCTTCGTAGGTATGCTATAAGCTGACTTTGATTTCGGCATTATGATTATACTAAGGCTTTGCCTTTTCCTTTGATTTTATTATCTTCTTGATCATTTGGACCCAAGATCATTTGGTTATGAGGTTTTCCAGATGGTATCATTGGGAAGCAATTCTCGTTAGGATCCACATGACAATCAAATATAACTGGTCCATCGTAATCGATCATTTCTTGAATTTTATCATCAAGATCATCTGGGTTGTCTGCTTTAATTCCTTTACATCCATAAGCTTCTGCCATTTTCATGAAATCCGGTAATGCTTCAGAATAACTTTCAGAATAATTTTTTTCATGCAGCAATTCCTGCCATTGTCTAACCATTCCCATATATTGATTATTTAAAATAAATATTTTTATAGGAAGATTATATTGAACCGCAGTAGACATTTCTTGCATGGTCATTAAAACTGAAGCTTCTCCAGCAATATCAATTACTAATTTTTCAGGATGAGCAATTTGAACGCCGACTGCTGCTGGTAATCCATATCCCATAGTTCCTAAACCGCCAGATGTCATCCATCTATTTGGTTTATTAAATTTGTAATGCTGAGCAGCCCACATTTGATGTTGTCCAACCTCGGTAGTAACATAAGTATCTTTATTCTTAGTTAATTCATATAGTCTTTGAACGGCATGTTGAGGTTTTATGCTTTCATCACTTTTTACAAAATTAAGAGAGTCTTTTTCTCTCCATTTTCCAATTTGCTCCCACCACTTAGCTATATTTGATTTATTTGACTTACTATGACCATTTTTTCTTTTAGAAATTGTTTTATTTATTTTGCTAATTACACTCGTAACGTCTCCAACTATTGCAAGATCTACTTTGATAATTTTATTAATTGATGATGGATCTATATCAATATGAACCTTTGTTGAATTTGGTGAAAACTCATCTATTTTTCCAGTGATACGATCATCAAACCTTGCACCGATATTAATTAAAAGATCACAATCATGCATAGCATTATTTGCTTCATAAGTACCATGCATTCCAAGCATTCCTAAAAATTGACTATCATCACCAGGATATGCACCCAATCCTTGAAGTGTTGAAGTTATAGGAAAACCAGTTAACTCAACAAATTCTCTTAAAACCTGACTTGCTTTTGGTCCTGAATTAATTACTCCTCCACCACTATAAATTATTGGTTTTTTAGCTTTGCTTAATAATTTTACTAATTCATCAATTTGATCTTGAGAAAATTTATTATGGGATTTTCCATTTAATTTTTTTTCTTTATTTGGTTTTTTATATTTTGCTTTTGCAAACTGAATATCTTTTGGAATATCAATCAAAACCGGTCCAGGTCTTCCAGTTGTTGCAACTCTAAAAGCTTCATGCATAACTTTTGAAAGATCATTTATATCTTTAACTAACCAATTATGTTTTGTACAAGGTCTTGTAATGCCCGTAGTGTCACATTCTTGAAATGCATCTGTTCCAATTAAATGAGTTGGAACTTGACCAGAAATACAAACTAATGGTACAGAGTCCATATAAGCATCAGTTAAAGCTGTAACAACATTGGTTGCTCCAGGACCCGATGTAACTAAAACTACACCTGGTTTTCCTGATGATCTAGCATAACCTTCTGCCGCGTGACCAGCACCTTGTTCGTGTCTAACCAAAATATGTTTTATAGAAGGATGGTTTTTTAATTCATCATAAATTGGTAACACTGCACCACCTGGATAGCCAAAGATATGTTCTACCTTTTGATCTTCAAGACACTTAAATACGATTTCTGCTCCAGTTAATAATTTTGGCATTAGGCAATCTAGCTGAAGTTGTGCTCATTGGTCAAGTTTAAGAATGAGAATTTTAAATTTTTTTCAAAAAATTATTTATGTCTTGTGGCTTTAGCTTCATCCAGTTAATCATGTTGCCTCTAGCCCAAGTACTTTGTCTTTTGGCGTATTGTCTAGTTTTTATGGCTATTTTTTCTTTAGTATCATCCAAATCTTTTTGTTTTTTCAAATATTCTCTAATTTCATAAACTCCAATGGCCTTGTTAGCGCTTTTATCTTTTCTAACCCTTAGCTTTACGAAATCTTTTACCTCTTTTATTGCTCCATTTTCTATTATCTCACTTGTTCTTACATTGATACGTTCAATTAATTCTTGTCTAGGAAAATCAATATAAACTTTAAAAAAATCATCTTCCACGAAGTTTGATTTTGTGTTTTTAAACCATTCAGTTAAAGATTTTTTTGTAAACTTTTTAACTTCATAAGCTCTGATGGATCTTTGAGTGTCTGTAGGGTTTATTTTGCCTCTTGAGGATGGATCTAATTTTAATAGTTTTTCATAAAACTTTTTTTGACCAAGTTTTTTTTGTAAATCTCTAATTTTAGTTCTAAATTTTAATGGAATATTTGGTATTTTAACTAAACCATCAGTTAAAGCTTTAAAGTATAAGCCTGTACCTCCAACAAGAATTGGAGTTTTTTTTCTATTTTGAACTTCACCAATTTTTTTAATTACTAGCTTAAGCCAATAACCTGTTGAGAAGTTTTTTGTAACATTATGAAAACCATACAAATGATGTTTTATTTTCTGGTATTTTTTTGGATCTGGTCTAGCCGATAAAATTTTAAGCTGTTTGTATACTTGCATACTATCTGCATTAATAATTTCTCCATTAACTTTTTTTGCAAACTTAATTGCAAAACTTGATTTTCCTGAAGCTGTAGGACCTGAGATTAATATAATCTTGGATTTTAAATCCATGATCAATCTAGCTTAACACCGATGTATCTTCGTTGATTTTGATTGTTATAGATAGCAAGTAAAACTGTTTTCTGATTTGAATTAAGAACTTCTTTAGTAATATCTCTTAAATCATCTGCAGATTTAACTCTTTTCTTCTGAGCTTCAACGATAATACTATTAAGCTCTATTGAATTTGCTACAGGGCTGTTGTTTGCAATTTTTGTTATCACAAGTCCTGTCGTTTGGTTTGGTAAATTTCTATTTTTAATATCTTCTTTAGTCAATGGTCTTACTGCAATTCTTAAACTTTCAATTATTTCTTCATTATTTTGTTTTTTAGGTTCTTGATTTTTGCTTATTTTAAAATCATCTGAAGTTTCTAATCTTCCTAAAATTACATTTTTAATTATCTCTTTTTTATCTCTCCATACTTTAACCTCAACTTTTTTTCCAACTTCTGTTCTAGCAACTATAGCTGGAAGTTCTTTCATTTGATTTATTTTTTCACCGTTAAATTCTAAAATAATATCACCAGCTTGTATTCCTGCTTTTTCCGAAGGACTATTTTCAGCAACACTTGCAACTAATGCCCCTCTTGCTTTGTCTAATTTTTCAACCTCAGCAATTTCTTTTGTCACATCTTGAATTCTAACACCCAGCCAACCTCTTTTTGTTTCACCAAATTCAATTAATTGTTTAATTACGATTTGTGCACTATTGGATGGTATAGAAAATCCAATTCCAATAGAACCATTACGTCCAAGAATTGCTGTATTAATTCCAATTACATTTCCCTTCATATCAAACAAAGGTCCACCTGAATTACCAGAATTTATAGAAGCATCTGTTTGAATAAAATCTTCATATCGTGATAAACCAATTGATCGATTTCTTGCTGAAATAATTCCAGCAGTAACAGTTCCACCTAAACCAAACGGATTTCCAATTGCTAAAACCCAATCTCCAATTCTTGCTTTATCAGAGTCACCGAATGCAACCGGGATAAACTTTTCATCTGTTTCTAATTGTAAAACAGCAATATCCATTAATGGGTCAGCACCTAGAACCTTAGCTTTAAATTCTTGGTCACCGTTTACCCTAACAATAATGTCATCAGCATCTTGGATAACGTGATTATTCGTAACTACAATTCCTTTCTCGTCTATTATAAACCCAGAACCTAAAGCAGCTGATTGTCTTTCCTGAGGTGTTCCAAATTCTTTAAACATATCCTCAAAAGGAGATCCTGGAGGAAATTGAAAAGGAAAAGGATTAGAATTTGTTGTGATAGTAGTTGTTGTAGAAATGTTCACAACAGACGGCATTAATTTTTCTGCAAGATCTGCAAAGGAAGCAGGAACTGGTTTAGAGTTTACATTTAACGAAAAACTAAATGATATAACCAGGGTTAAGAATATAAGTTTAATCTTATTCATATTAACTTTTAATAAAATAAATAATTATAAAACCTATCAATGCAAAAATAAGTCCACCCGATCTAAGCTGACTATCTTTAACAAGTTCTAATTTTTTCAACATACTTTTCATTTTTGCTGGAAATAAGGCGCACAAAATTCCCTCAATAAACAAGAAAAGACCAAAAGCTATAACTAGCTCGCGCATTTAAGAATTATTGTTGGATTTCAGGTTTTATATTTCCAAAAAATTTAAAAAATTCACTATCAGGTGACAAAATTAAAGAAGTTTCACCACCAATAAGAGCTTTTTCATATGCCTGCATAGCTCTGTAGAAAGCAAAAAATTCTGGATCTTGACCAAAGGCGTCAGCAAATATTTTATTTCTTTGTCCATCACCTTCCCCTTTCATGATCTCAGATTGTTTTTGAGCATCTGCTAAGATTACAGTAACTTCTTTATCAGCTGTTGATGTAATAGTTACTGCCATCTCAGCACCTTTTGCTCTAAATTCTTTTGCTTCTCTTTCCCTTTCAGTCTGCATTCTTCTGTAAATTGCATCACTGTTAGCTTGAGGTAAGTCTGCTCTTTTAATTCTGACATCAACAATGTTAATTCCAAAATTTTGCGCTTCGTTATTAACGCCTTCTTTAATTAATGCCATCTGTTTAGATCTATCTTTAGATAATAAAGTTTGTAATTCCTCTTGACCTAATACATTTCTAATTCTTGAATTTATAATTGTAGATAACCTTGATCTCGCCACTCTTTCATTTCCAACTGAAATATAAAATTTAAGTGGGTCTACAATTTGAAATCGCGCAAATGCATCAACAATTAATCTTTTCTGGTCTGATGCAATAACCTCCTCTGGTGGAGCATCTAAGTTTAAAATTCTTTTATCTAAATAAACAACGTTTTGAATGAAAGGAATTTTAAAGTTTAATCCAGGTTTCATTATAATCCTTTTTGGATCACCAAATTGAAGAATAATTGCTTGGTTAACCTCTTTTACAATAATTATTGACAAAAAGGCTGCAACACCAATTGCAACCAATACTCCTGCTAATATTTTTCCAGCTTTCATTTTAATTTGTCGCTTTCTTTTTTAATTCAGGCAAAGGCAAGTATGGAACTACTCCAGAACCTGCATTTTTCTCAATAATTACTTTATCTATATCAGCTAATACTTTCTCCATAGTTTCTAAATACATTCTTTCTTGAGTGACTGCTTTTGCATTTTTGTACTCGCTGTAGATTGCTATAAATCTACTTGCTTCACCTTCTGCTTTTGCAACTACTTCCTTTTTATATGCTTCTGCTGCTTGTAAAATTTTTTGTGCTTCCCCACGTGCTCGTGGAATAACATCATTGGCATATGCTTCAGCTTCGTTTTTTGATCTTTCCATGTCTGCTCTTGCAGCCTGTACATCTCTAAATGCATCAATTACTTGATCAGGTGGGTCGGCCTTTTGAGTCTGAACTTGTGTAATTTGAATTCCACTTTCATAATCATCTAAAATAGTTTGAATTATATTTTGTGTCTCAACCTCAATTTTAGATCTACCTTCTGTTAAAATTGGCTGAATATCACTCTTTGCTATCACTTCTCTCATTGCAGTTTCAGCAGCTGCTTTAACTGTGCCTTCTGGGTCTTGAATTTTAAATAAAAAATTTCCAGCATCTTTAATTACCCAAAATACTGAAAAATCTATGTTAACAATGTTTTCATCTCCAGTTAACATCAAGCTTTCTTGTGGAACATCAGCAACCCCACCACCTGTAGAAAAACCACTGTCCCTTTCAGATCTAAATCCTATATCCATTCTATTAACCTTAGTAACTTTTGGAGTTTGCACAGTTTCAACAGGAAAAGGGATATGATAATTCAAACCAGGCTGTGTAGTTTTAACAAACTTACCGAATCTTAATACAACACCTTGTTCATCGGGTAATACTCTATAAAGTCCGCTTGCTAACCATACAAAAACTAAAACTAATAAAATTAGGCTTATTGATTTTCCACCTGAAGTTTTTCCACCAGGTAAAAATCTTTTAATTTTATCTTGAAGATCTCTAATTAATTCATCGACGTTTGGTGGTGTTGGACCTCTACCTGATCCATTACCACTACCCCCTCCACCAGGAGGTGCGCCCCAAGGACTTTGACCTTTAAAATCGTCTGACATATGCCAAAGTATATAGTGTCTTTATTGCAAAAAACAAGTAATGATACTTTCATGACTGATAAAAAACCTGAACTTAGTGCCGCAATGAAAAGTAAGCTAGAGCCTAAAAAATTCACGAAAAATCCTATTCTTGGAACTAAGTTTACAATTGCAATCTCTAGTGCAAAAGGTGGTGTAGGAAAATCTACATTTGCAACGAATCTTGCTTTAGCTTTGAAAAAAGTTGGATGCAAAGTTGGTCTTTTAGATGCAGATATTTATGGTCCATCGATCCCTAAAATGTTTAATATTAATGAAAAACCAAAAAGTGATGGTCAAAAATTAGATCCAATAACAAAATATGAAATTCAATGTATGTCGATTGGTTTTTTAGCTGATCAACAAACTCCAATGATATGGCGTGGCCCTATGGTTACAAGTGCAATTAAAACTTTTACTCAGAAAGTAAATTGGAAAGATTTAGATTTTATCATAGTTGATATGCCTCCAGGAACTGGCGATACTCAACTTACATTTTCTCAAGAAATAAAAATGGATGGTGCAATAATTGTAAGCACACCTCAAGAAGTAGCTCTTTTAGATGTCAAAAGAGGAATTAAAATGTTTGATAAACTTGGAGTTAAGATTTTGGGTTTAGTTGATAACATGAGTTTTTTCATTGGAGACGATGGAAAAAAATATAAAATTTTTGGAGAAGGTGGGGTTAAGAAAACTGCAGAAGAATTTCAAAAAGAATTTTTAGGTGAAATTCCAATAAATCCTGAAGTGGGTAAAACTGGTGATGAAGGAAAGCCAATTGTAGAAACTAACCCTGAGCATGAAATTTCTAAAATATATTTAAATTTTGCTGAAAAAATTAGATTAACTTATCTTTAAGATCAAAAGCAATCATTAATTCATTCCATTCTCTTTTAGAGAGTCCAGAACTATTAACATCTACATTTTCACCTTTGATAAGTTTTTGAATAATTAATTTTCCTTTTGTGGAAACCTCTGTTCCTCCCACTCTATAATCCATAAAAGCATCATATGTTATGGGAACCCATTTTTTTACAGTATCCAACATTATGTCAGCATAAACTCTAATTTCATATTGAGCATGACTATCAGCTCTTAATCTTAAAAAATTCATTAAGTTTAATAAATCGGTTTTCCAATACCATTGGGTATAAGTATTTAAAGTTAAATTCATCCTTGCAAGTTCTCTTGCTAAACCTTTTTTGTTTTCATCAATAGTTGATCCATCAAATCTTTCATTAAGCATAGTCTCGTAATTATCATAAGTTCTCTCTGCATCACTTTTTAAAAGTTCTAAAACTTCCTCTGCTTGTTTTCCTTCCAATACATCACCTCTACCCTGTCTGTTACTAGTTGATTGAGCAGCTAAATTTTCTTGTGATGGCAAATAAAATTCTTTATCCAGAATTGAATACCTTGCAGAATATTCATTCACATTTGCAGTTCTGTGTCTAATCCATTGTCTTGCAATAAATATCGGAAGTTTAACATGATATTTAATTTCACACATTTCAAATGGAGTACTGTGCCAGTGCCTCATTAAATATTTAATTAAACCTTTGTCGGTTGAAACTTGTTTTGTACCTTTTCCATAAGATACTCTAGCTGATTGAACTATTGATGTATCATCACCCATATAATCAACAACTCTAACAAAACCATGGTCTAAAGCTGGGATTGCTTCATATAGGATTTTTTCAAGTTCAGGAGCAGTAACTCTCTTGGTCTGATTGCTTTGAGATTGTTGATTTTTTATTTCTTCTTGTTGTTCTTTAGTTAATTTCATGATTGTTATTGAATCTGTTGTAATTACTTTTATATTAATAACGTTGGTTTTCCAACTACGACGATAAACGAATTTCGTAATAACCATTGCGGACGTGGGGGCAGTACCCACCACCTCCACCATTACAACTTATGGGGGTGAACTAGAATCGACGGGTGACTAAAGGCTATTCTTTCGTTCGGGATTGTTCCACCGTAACGGGCTAATTTATAATTGCTAACGAAAGTTACGCACTTGCTGCCTAATTAACTTAGTTAATTAAGCAAACGGGGTCTGGGGCACCTGGCAACAGAACGCCCCCTATTTAATTTAATTTTTTTTAATTTCAGCTTGAGCGGCAGCTAACCTTGCAACAGGCACTCTATAAGGTGAACAAGAGACATAATTCAATCCTGCATTAGAACAAAAAGATATACTATGAGGATCTCCTCCATGTTCTCCACAAATACCTAACTTTAGATTTTTGTTTTGTTTTCGTCCTTTTTCTACTGCTATTTCAACTAAATCTGAAACTCCTTCATCTATTGAAACAAAAGGGTCAACAGAAAATATTTTGTTTTCTAAATAATCATTTAAAAATTTACCACTATCATCTCTACTGATCCCAAAAGTAGTCTGAGTTAAATCATTTGTTCCAAAACTAAAGAATTCTGCATGCTTTGCAATCTCCTTTGCTTTTATTGCCGCTCTAGGTAATTCAATCATCGTTCCTACTAAAAATTTTATTTTCAATTTTTTTTCTTGTTGAACTTGACTAGCAGTTCTAATTACCAATTCTTTCATTATTTTAATCTCAGCTTCCGTAGATACTAAAGGTATCATTATTTCAGGAAATGCAGATTTAATTTTATTTTTTTGGAGGTACGCCAAAGCCTCAAATATTGCTTTGCATTGCATTTCATAAATTTCAGGAAAAGATATTCCTAAACGACATCCTCTATGACCTAACATGGGATTTTGCTCATGGAGCTCTTCAATCCGAGACTCAACCTCTTTTACTGAGAGATTAACTATACTGGCAACCTCTTTAATTTCCTTTTCTGTACGTGGTAAAAATTCATGTAATGGTGGGTCCAACAATCTAACTGTGACTGGCAGTCCACTCATGATTTTAAAAATATCTATAAAATCTTTTCTTTGATGTGGCAACAGTTTTGCTAATGCTATTGATCTGTCTTCTTTTGTTTTAGATAATATCATTTCTCTTACAGATAAAATTCGTTCTTCATCAAAAAACATATGTTCAGTTCTGCACAATCCAATACCCTCTGCACCAAAATCTTTTGCTGTTTTGGTATCTTTTGGTGTCTCTGAATTAGTTCTTACTTTTAATTTTCTAAAACTATCTGCCCAAGACATTAACTTGGAAAAATCACCAGATATTTCAGGCTTCACAGTTGAAACACTTCCAGCTATAATTCTTCCGGTTGATCCATCTATTGTAATTATATCTCCCTCCTTAATCTCCATTGAAGAAGTTTTAAAAGATTTATTTTCATAGTTTATATCAATTTCACTTGATCCTGATACGCATGGTCTACCCATTCCTCTTGCAACAACGGCTGCATGACTTGTCATTCCTCCTCTAGCAGTCAAAATTCCTTTAGCAACATGCATTCCTTGTATATCTTCTGGTGAGGTCTCTACTCTAACCAAAATTGTATCTTGCATCATTGCGGTTAATCTTTCAGCCTCTTCTGATGTAAATACAACTTTACCACTGGCTGCACCTGGTGATGCTGGCAATCCATTTGCTATTACATTAATTAAACTTTTTTCATCCAAAGTAGGGTGTAAAAGTGTGTCTAAAGAATTTGGGTCAATTCTTAATACAGCTTCCTTTTTAGAAATTAATTTTTCTTTAACCATATCAACTGCAATTTTGACTGCTGATTTTGCTGTTCTTTTTCCTGATCTTGTTTGAAGCATCCATAATTTATTATTTTCAACTGTAAACTCTACGTCTTGCATATCTTTGTAATGCATCTCTAATTTTTTCAAAATTTTTTGAAGTTCTTTAAAGACTTTAGGCATAGATTCTTCCATTGATAATTCTTTTACTTTAGCTTCTCTCCTAGCTTTTTTAGTTATGTATTGAGGAGTCCTTGTACCTGCTACAACATCTTCGCCTTGCGCATTAATTAAATACTCACCATATATTTCATTTGATCCATCTGATGGATTTCTTGTAAACACAACTCCTGTTGCGCAATCATCACCCATATTTCCAAAAACCATTGATTGAACATTTACAGCAGTTCCCCACTCGGATGGGATTTGATTTAATTTTCTATAAACTTTTGCTCTATTACTTTCCCACGATAAAAATACTGCACTTATTGCTCCTAACAATTGTTCATGAACATCTTGAGGAAAATCTTTTTTTGCCTTTTCTCTTACTGTTCTTTTAAAATCCTCAATTAATCCATCCCAATCACTCTCATCTAAATCTGTATCTAACAAAACACCTTTAGTAAGTTTATAATTTTCAATTAATTCCTCAAAATAATAACCCTCTACACCCATTACAACATTGCCGTACATTTGAATGAATCTTCTATAACTATCTTTAGCAAATCTTCCATTTGAAGTTTTGATTGCTAAAGCTTTAACTGTTTTATCGTTCAGACCCAGATTTAGAATAGTATCCATCATACCTGGCATTGATACTCTTGCACCAGAACGTACAGACAGCAAAAGTGGATTTTTTAAGTCTCCAAATTTTTTAGAAACATCTTTTTCAATTAATTTTAATTCTTTTTTAATTTGAGAAATTAAATTTTTATTTAATTTTTTTTTATCCTTATAAAAAATTTCACAGACTTTTGTGGATATTGTAAAACCAGGAGGCACAGGAAGACCCATTCTTCCCATTTCAGAAAGATTAGCACCTTTTCCTCCTAAAAAGTTTTTAGGATTTTTAATTTTTTTACTATCCTTAGAATTAAAGTTTAAAATAAGTTTTTTCATTAACGGGAGTCGATTAGAGCAAAATTTACATAATTGTTGAACGTTTTACACATCATTTGGATTAGTTCCAGCCTATTCTTCTTTATGACCAGATCATCTTCGTTTACAATTACATTATCAAAAAAGTCAAAAACTTCTCTTTTGACGCTAGCTAAATTGTCCAATGTTTGAACATAATTTTCATCTTTATTAATACCTGAAAAATATTTCCTTAATTCACTAATTTTTTTAAATAGGTTTTTTTCTAACTCAGTTTTAAAAATTCCAGGGTCAGTTGAATTTGATAATTCTATTTTATCATTTTTTAGTTCACCATCTAAAATGTTCGAGGCTCTTTTGTAGCTTGCAATAATATCTAAACCATTTGGTTTGTTAATAATTTTATTTAAATGTTTAGCTTTATTAAAAATAATTACAGATTGATCTAAGTTAAAAGAACTAGTTGATGCTTGAATTATATCACTTCTAATATTTTCTTCCTTCATGTGATATTTTAATCTATCCATTAAAAAATCTGATAATTCATTTTGTAGAGATTGGTTATCAATTTTAAAACCTTGATCTAAATACAGGCTTAAAGAATAATTAATTAGATCTTTTATCTTAAAATCTTTTTTATTTTCAACTATTATTCTTATTACCCCCAATGCTAATCTTCTTAGAGCATACGGATCTTTCGAACTTGTTGGCTTTTGATTTAAACCGAAAAAACCAACTAAAGTATCTATCTTATCAGCCAAAGAAAGGGCTATGCTAAATGGTTTTTTTGGAACTCTTGAACCTGAACCTGTAGGCAAATATTGCTCACTTATTGCTAAAGCTAAATCTTTATCAAAACCTTGTGCGTTAGCAAAATAACCTCCCATTACACCTTGGAGTTCTGGAAATTCACCTACTAGTTCTGATAATAAATCAACTTTACAAATTGATGCTGACAATTCAACTTTTTCTTTACTGATTAAAAGTTCATCAGATATCATTCCCCCCAATTTTCTCATTCTTTGGGCTTTATCGAAATAACTTCCTAATCCTTTAAAATAATTCATTGATTTTAATTCAGTAACTTTTTTGACCATATTTTGAGATTTATCTTTTTTCCAAAAAAATTCTGCGTCACTTAATCTTGCTTCAACAACTCTTTCATTTCCTAATTTAATTAATCCCTTTTTGTCTTTTTTGTTTGCAACCACTAAAAACTCATTGGTAATATTTTCTTTATTATCAAATATAGGAAAATATTTTTGATGGTATTGCATGGTAATAATTAATATTTCTTTTGGAATATTTAAGAATTTTTTATCAAATTCGCAAAGTAGGATATTTGGTTGATCTGTTAAATCTACAACCTCATTAAGTAATCTAGGATTATGTTGGATCTTAATATTTTTATTTTTTAAAATATTGTTAAATTTTTTTTCTATTAATTTTTTTCTTTCTTTGTGATCAACGATAATGTCAATTTTTTTAAAAAAACTTTTATAATTTTTAAATTCTAAGAAAGACTTTTTATTTTCCTCAAATTCTTTATCAATAAAGGTTGAGTTAGAAGATGTTAGGTGATGAAAATTAAAATTTAACTTTTTTTTATCAAATACAGCTAGAATTGACTTTAAAGGTCTACCCCAATTTAGGTCAAAAGTTCCCCAATACATTGATTTTTTCCATTGAATTTTATTTAATAATATTGGGATAAATTCCTCTAATAATTCATGTGTGTGCAATTTTTTTGATTTTGTCTTGAAAAAATAAAATTCTCCTTTGTCTGTTTTCTTTTGGTAGAGATCCTTTTTTAAGATTTTATTTGACCTAACAAACCCCTCGAGTGCTGCCTTTGGAGACTTAATATTTGGACCTTTAATCTCCTCAGATTTTAGTACAACATTTTTTTGAACACCTTCAAATAATACAACTAGTCTGTTTGGTGTTGAATATGACGAGCTTTTTTTAAATAAAATTGATTTTTCTAAAAATAAATCATTAAAACTTTTAAGTAAGTCTTCCCTTAAATTTTGTTGAAGATTTGAAGGTATTTCTTCACTAAATAATTCTAAAAAAAACTCTGACATTATTTTTGACTATCTAACCAAACGCCAGCTGCAGATTTTGTAATATCTCTTATTCTAGCAATATAACCAGCTCTTTGCGCGACACTGATTGCACCTCTTGCATCTAGAATATTAAACACATGACTGGCTTTTAAACATTGATCATATGCTGGTAATGAAATTTTTTTTTCAACCAAATCTTTTGCCTCAGACTCATGCATTTCAAACATTTTCAAAAGTGTTTCAACGTTCGCATGTTCAAAATTGTATGCTGAAAATTCTTTTTCAGCTTGATGAAAAACGTCGTGATATTTTACATTTTCATCATTCCACAATAAATCAAAAACATTTTTTTCTTTTTGAGTGAACATACAAATTCTTTCTAAGCCATAAGTGATTTCGACTGATACAGGTTTACAATCAAATCCAGCCATTTGTTGAAAATAGGTAAATTGAGTAATTTCCATTCCATCACACCATACTTCCCATCCCAATCCTGCGGCACCTAATGTTGGACTTTCCCAATCATCCTCAACAAACCTTATATCATGATCATTATGATCTATTCCTATTG
The DNA here is from genome assembly GCA_902588315.1 of uncultured Pelagibacteraceae bacterium. Classification (GTDB taxonomy): domain Bacteria; phylum Pseudomonadota; class Alphaproteobacteria; order Pelagibacterales; family Pelagibacteraceae; genus Pelagibacter. The sequence goes on along the minus strand of CACIOP010000001.1, from coordinate 39,910 downwards.
TAGACAAACTATTTAAATAAAGTTTTTTTATATTTTCAGGAGAGGGTTTGATTAAAACTTGAAATTGATAATAGTGTTGTAACCTGTTTGGATTATCTCCATATCTTCCATCTGTGGGTCTTCTTGATGGTTGTACGTAAGCTGCTTTCCATGGTTTAGTTCCTAGTGATCTTAGGGTAGTAGCCGGATGAAAAGTTCCTGCACCAACCTCCATATCATAAGGCTGAAGAATAACGCATCCCTTTTTACTCCAAAATTTCTGAAGATTTAAAATTGTATCTTGGAATGTTTGAATTTTTTTTTTTTCTTTTTTTGCTTTAGAAACCATATCTTTGCCAAATTGATCTTTCATCTAAAATACTTGCTATTTGGTCTACTTGATTGCTAGATGAAGAAAGTTTTTGACTTAACCATCCTTTTGATTTTTCAAATTTTTTAATAATTACATCCTCACCAAATTTGTCTTTTAATATTTCATGTGCGTTACCTATTCCATCAATCAATCCTAAATTTTTTGCTTTACTGCCTGACCAAAACTCACCTGAAAAAAGTTCTACATCAGATTTGTTTAATTTTGATCCTCTACTTTTTTCAACAACATCTATAAAGTCTTTATGAAGATCCAATTGAATATTTTTTAATCTTTCAATATCATCGTTTTTTTCTTCTAAAAATGGATCAAGTGTGCTTTTGTTTTTGCCAGCAGTATGAACTCTTCTTTCAACCCCAATTTTTTTTATCAACTCTGTAAATCCAAAAGAAGAATATATCACTCCTATAGATCCAATTATTGAACTTGAATTTGCATAAATTTTGTCTCCAGCACAAGAAATCAAATAGCCTCCAGAAGCTGCTACGTCTTCAGCGAATACAATAACTTCTTTTTTGTGTTTTTTTGCTTGTTGTCTAATAAAGCTGTAGATTAAATGTGATTGAACTGGTGATCCTCCTGGAGAATTGATTGATATAGCAACACATGCAGCTTTTTTCAGAGAAAAAGCCTTTTTAATTAGTTCTTCTTGACCTGCAAAATCAATACCTTGTTTAAATTTTCCTGCATTACCAATAACCCCACTTAATTTTAAGTGAGCAACAATTTTTTTCTTTTTAAAAAAAGAGAACATAAGTAAGTCTTATAGAATTATTTATTGAATATAAAGACTACTTATAATTGAAGAAACTGGTGCGTCAATTGATAAGTAATATATATAAACAAATTATACTAATTTAAAAATCTTATGGGAACAGTTGTACAGCTTAAAAATCAAATAAATGATTCATATTTTCAGCTTAAAGACTCGGTTGAAGAAAAACTGGTTTTAACCGAAGAAAAAATAAAATCAAAATTATCTAGTGACGTACAGCTGGTTCAAAAAATGACAGATTATCATATAGAAACTGGAGGAAAAAGACTAAGAGCTTTACTAACATTGGGTAGTGCAAAATTATGCGGTTACTCTAAAGGCTCTAGAGATATTAATTTAGCTGCGTGTGTTGAATTAATTCACAGTGCAACATTGATGCATGATGATGTAATTGATGAAGGCACTGTTAGAAGAGGAAAAGAAACTTTAAACAAAGTTTGGAATAATCATTCGTCAGTTTTAATTGGAGATTATCTATTGAGTAGATGTTTTGAAATGATGGTAGAAGACGGAAACCTAGAAGTTTTAAAATTATTATCATCCACTTCATCTAAAATTGCTCAAGGAGAAGTTCTACAACTTCAACACAAAGGTGAATTTGATATGCTGGAAGAAACATATTTAAAAATAATCTCAGCTAAAACTGCTGAGTTATTTGCAGCAGCAACTAAAGTTGGTGCAATTTTATCTAATGCAGAAAATAAAGAAAAAGATGCTTTAGAATTTTATGGAAGAAACTTGGGATTAACTTTTCAAATAGCAGACGACACACTAGACTATAATGCTGAGCTCAAACTATTTGGTAAAAAAATTGGTCAAGATTTTTTTGAAGGAAAAATTACCTTACCAATAATTTTACTTTTTCAAAAATTAGGAAATGATGAAAAGAAAATTTTATCAAATATGTTTAAAAAAGAGTTAAGAACAAAAGATGACTTTAATGAAATTATTGCTCTTATAAATAAGTATAAAATAATTCAGGAATGCTACCAAAAAGCACAGCACTATATAAATTTAGCTTCAAATTCTCTAAGTGTATTTAAAGACTCTAAAGAAAAAAATATTCTTAAAAGATTAACGTCATTTAGTTTATCAAGAAATTTTTAAGGACTTAATAAAGACTTTATCCACTTCCCAGAACTATCTTTATTATATTTTAATCTCTCGTGGATTCTGTTCTCACCATCTAACCAAAATTCAATACTATTTGGAGATAAAACCCATCCAGACCAGTGACTTGGTCTTGGTACATCTAATTTGTTGCTATATTTTTTTTTGTAATCTTGTATAGATTTTAACAATTGTTCTCGTGAATTTAATTCTTCACTTTGCTTAGAAGCCCATGCTCCTATTTGACTTTCATACGCTCTAGATGAATAATATTCATCTGCAACCTGATCAGAAACTAATGACACCTCTCCATTAATTCTTATTTGTCTTAGGAGACTTTTCCAATGGAAACACATCGCAGCATATGGATTTTCTTTTAATTCATTTCCCTTTTGACTATTTAAATTTGTGTAAAATACAAATCCATCTTTGTTGAAATCTTTAAGTAAAACCATTCTAACTGAAGGAATATTTTTTTTATTTGACGTGGCCAAAGCAACAGCGTTTGGATCATTTGGCTCAGTTTTCTTTGCTTCCTCCATCCATTCATGAAATAATAGAATTGGATCATCTATATCAAGAAAGCAACTATTAAGACCTAAAGAGTTTTTTTGATTCATAATTTAAACAAAATAATCTATATAATATAAATAATGTCATTTAATACTTTTGGAAAGCTATTTCGTTTCACAACTTGGGGAGAGTCTCATGGGCCTGCAATTGGTTGTATTGTTGATGGTTGTCCTCCAAACATAAATCTTAAAGAGCAAGATATTCAAATAGAATTAGACAAAAGAAAACCAGGACAATCTAAATTTACAACTCAGCGAAAGGAAGATGACAAAGTTCAAATATTGTCAGGAGTATTTGAGGGAAAAACTACAGGAACACCCATTTCACTTATAATCTACAATAAAGATATGAGATCCAAAGATTATAGTAATATTAAAGATAAGTTCAGACCAGGTCATGCAGATTTTACTTATTTTAAAAAATATGGAATTAGAGACTATAGAGGTGGTGGCAGATCTTCTGCTAGAGAAACCGCAGCACGAGTTGCGGCCGGTGCAATAGCAAAAATAGTCCTTAAAAAAAAATTAGGTAAAAAATTTAAAGTAATTGGTGCCGTAACTCAGCTAGGAATTCTTGGATGTGATACAAATCAATGGAACGATAAAGTAATTTCAAAAAATCCATTTTTTTGTCCTGATAAATCAATGATTAAATTATGGGAAAAATATTTGCTTGGTGTAAGAAAATCAGGATCCTCATGTGGAGCAGTGATTGAAATAAGAGCAAGAGGTATCCCAGTTGGTTTAGGTGCTCCTATTTATTCAAAATTGGATACTGACATAGCTTCAGGTCTAATGAGTATTAATGCAGTTAAAGGTGTAAATATTGGTGCAGGAATGAACTCAGCACAATTAAGTGGAGAACAAAATTCAGATGAAATTTCTTCAAAGGGAAATAAATTAAAATTCAATTCAAATAAAGCGGGTGGAATTCTTGGTGGAATTTCTACGGGGCAAGAAATTGTTGCATCTTTTGCTGTCAAACCAACATCGTCAATTTTAAGTAGCAGAAAAACTATAAATAAATTTGGGAAAAATACTTCAATATCTGTTAAAGGTAGACACGATCCTTGTGTAGGAATTAGAGCTGTACCAATTGGTGAAGCTATGATGAACTGTGTTTTGCTTGATCACTACTTAATGAATAAAGCCCAATGTAGTTAACTTAAATTAATTTTTCACAACTCTTATTGTTTCCTTTTGAAACAATATATCAGCAATTTTCTTTGAAATTTGAGAACTGTTTAATCCAGCTTTATCATACATTTTTTTTGGATCATTTTGTTCAATAAATTCATCTGGTAAAGTCATTGATCTAAATTTTAAACCTTTATCAAACACTCCTCTTTCAGCTAATAAATTTTTAACATGAGAACCGAAACCACCTATTGATCCCTCTTCAATAGTTATCATAAGCTCATGTTCCTTAGCAGATTTTAGTATAAGTTCTTCGTCTAAAGGCTTAGCAAATCTGGCGTCTATTAAAGTTGTTGAAACTCCTTTTACTTTTAATTCCTCTACTGCTAACTTGCACTCCTCAAGTCGAGTACCAAGGTTTAAAATACAAACTTGTGTCCCTTTTTGAATGACTTTCCCTTTACCAATTTCAATTTTTTCGTCTATTGATGGGAGGTCAACACCTACTCCGTTTCCTCTTGGATATCTAATTGCAGAAGGTCTGTCATTTATATCTACTGAAGTATTAATCATTTTAACAAGTTCAGCTTCATCACTTGCTGCCATTACTACAAAGTTAGGTAAAGTTGATAAGTAAGTTATATCAAATGAGCCAGCATGTGTAGATCCATCAGCACCAACTAATCCTGCTCTATCTATCGCAAATCTAACTGGTAAACTTTGAATGGCAACATCGTGGACAACTTGATCATATGCTCTCTGTAAAAATGTGGAATAAATTGCAGCATATGGTTTGTATCCCTCGGTTGCGAGACCGGCTGCAAAAGTTACTGCGTGTTGTTCTGCTATTCCTACATCAAACATTCTATTTGGAAACTCCTTTCCAAAAATATCCATACCAGTCCCTCCAGGCATTGCTGCTGTTATTCCCACTATTTTGCTATCTTTTTTGGCATGTTTAACTAACGTGTTTGCAAATACTTTTGTATAAGCTGGAAGGTTTGATTTACTCTTTAATTGTTCTCCAGTCTCAACATTAAATTTTGACACTCCATGATAATGATCATTTGCTTTTTCTGCATAAGAATATCCTTTTCCTTTTTGAGTTTTGATATGAATCATTATAGGACCCTCGTGTCTTGATTCTTTTGCGTTTTTTAAAATTGGAACTAGGCTTGATAAATCATGTCCATCTATAGGACCTGCATAATAAAAACCAAGTGAACTAAACAATGTACCTCCAGTAACTGCTGATCGGAAAAAATCTTCTGCTTTTCCTGCTTTAGCACTAAATCTTTTTGAAAATGCAGATGTAATTAACTTTAAGGTTTCTCTAAGACTAAAATATATTTTACCAGTAAATAATTTTGCCAAGTAAGTTCTCATTGCTCCAACTGGTTTTGCAATTGACATGTCATTATCATTTAAAATAACAATTATTTTTGTTTTAGATGCCCCAGCATTATTCATGGCTTCATAAGCCATACCTGCACTAATTGCTCCATCACCTATTACAGCTATTACATTGGAAGACTTATTTTCTAATTTATTTGCCTCTGCAATTCCTAATGCAGATGAAATAGATGTTGAACTATGTGCTGCTCCAAATGGGTCATACTCACTTTCAGATCTTTTTGTAAAACCTGATAAACCATCGCCCTGTCGTAAAGTTCTAATTTTATCTTTTCTTCCAGTTAGAATTTTATGTGGGTAAGATTGATGGCCAACATCCCATATTAATTTATCATTTGGGGTATCAAAAACATAATGAAGTGCAACTGTCAATTCAACCACTCCCAAACCAGCACCAAGGTGACCTCCTGTTTCTGAAACAGCACTTATCATTTCTTCCCTCACCTCATCTGCTACTTTTTGTAAATTATTTTCAGAAACTTTTCTTAAATCAGATGGAAAATTAATATTATTTAAAAATTGATAATTTTTTTTCATTTTTTTCTGTTCAATATATAATCTAATGTATCGTTTATTTTTTCAGATCTTGAGCCATATTTTTTTAAATTCTTATTAATATCTTTTATTATCTTATCACAATACTTAAGTGAGTCATCATAGCCTATTAAATTTATAAGTGTTGCCTTGCCTTTTTTTTGATCTTTTCCTGTTTTTTTCCCAGCTTCCTTAGAATTACTTTTCAGATCAATTAAATCATCAGCTATTTGGAATAATAAACCAATTTTTGATCCAATATTTTCAAAAAATTTAATTTCTTGGATTGTTTTTTTCTTAATTATCGCTGGAGCTGCACAACAAAAACTAAATAACATTCCAGTTTTTTTTATTTCCATTTCTAATATTTTATTCCTTGATATTTTCTTTCTCTCATAACTCAAATCTAAATATTGCCCACCAGCTATTCCTAGATGTCCTGAACATTCTGATAATTTTTTGATTAGGTTGATCTTTATCTTTTCATTTAATTTCAATTTAGGACTTGATAAAATTTCAAAAGCTAAAGTCAGTAATGAGTTTCCTGCCAGAACTGCTGTGGACTCACCAAATTTAATGTGAGCTGAAGGTTTTCCTCTTCTTATATCATCATCATCCATGCAGGGTAGATCATCATGAATAAGAGAATAAGCATGAATACATTCAACAGCCGACCCAACTATTATCAATGTTTTATAATCTATTGAAAATAATGACCCTAAGTCCATTAAAATTTTAGATCTTATTTTTTTTCCACCTGGAAACAAACCATACTTCATGGGTAACTTTAGCTGAGAATATTTCTGTGAATTAATATATTTTTTAAGGAAAATATTTGTATCCTTAGCTATTTTATTAAGCTGTTTTTTCATTTTTTTTAGTTATCTCTTTAACCTTTTTATTTGTCTCTTCCCCAATAGATTTAAAATTTTTATGAAATTTCTTTTCAATAATATTATTTAATTTTAGAAGTTCTTGATAACTATCTACTGAATTGTTTAAATCATTTTCCTTCTCTAGAGACTCTATAATCTTATTTGCTTTTTCTGTAAGCTCCTCAATTGAATACTGATCATAATCAAGTGGTAATATTTTATCTTTCATATAATAATAATTATTAATACATGAAATCTATTCAATCAAATATCAAAAAAGCAAAAAAATATTTAGATAATAATCATTGTGTGGCGGTACCAACAGAAACTGTTTATGGATTGGCTGCAAACGCTTACTCGAATAGTGCAGTTAAGAAAATATTTAGTCTTAAAAAAAGACCACTAAATAATCCTCTAATTGTCCATTATTACGATATTCAAAGACTTAAAGAAGACTGTGATATAAATGATAATTTAGTTAAACTTTACAAAAAATTTTCTCCAGGTCCGATAACTTATGTTCTGAAATTAAAAAATAACTCAAAAATATCGAAATTTGTCACTAATAATAAAAAAAGTATTGCCGTACGTTTCCCTAAACATAAATTGTTAAGAAATTTATTAAAAAATTTAGATTATCCGGTAGCGGCACCTAGTGCAAATATATCCTCAAGATTAAGTTCAGTTAAACCATCTGATGTAAAAGAAGAATTTGGTTCAAAAATAAAATATATTTTAAATGGAGGAAAAAGTAAAATTGGAGTTGAGTCTACAATACTAAACCTTTTAGAAAAGCCCTCACTTTTAAGATATGGAGGCCTAGATACTAAAAAAATCGAAAATGTTTTAAAAAAAAAATTATTAATTAATACAAATTCAAAAAAAAAATTATCGCCTGGTTTATTTCCATTACATTACTCACCCGGAATACCTTTAAGAGTCAATGTTAAAAAACCAAAAAAAGATGAGGCTTTTTTATTAATTAAAAAAAGAAAATCAAAATTAAAAAACTATTATTATTTATCTAAAATGAAAAATATAGATGAAGCTGCAAAGAATTTATATTCAACTTTAAGAAAAATTAAAAACGATGGTTTTAAAAAGATTGCAGTTGAGACGATTCCAAACAAAGGTCTTGGCAAAACAATTAATGATAGATTAAAGAGAGCCTCTAAATATTGATGACAAATTCTATTGAAGTAATAAATCTATCAAAAAAATATAAAGATAAAGTAGCAGTAACTAATATAAATTTTAAAATTAATGAAAATGAAATGGTTGGTTTATTGGGACCTAATGGATGTGGAAAAACTACAACTATTGGAATGATTTTAGGATTATTAAAACCAAGTAGTGGTGAGGTTTTAATCAACGGAGAAAATATTGAAAAAAACAAAATCTCACTTCTTCACAAAATGAATTTTATTTCACCATATATTGAATTACCTAAAAAACTTAAAGTTAAACAAAATTTAATTATTTATGGAAAATTATATAATATTCAAAATTTAAATGACCGAATAGATCACCTTGCAAATAAACTTAGATTAAAAGACCTTTTAAACAAAATTACAGGAGAACTTTCTTCTGGACAAAAAAACAGGGTAAGTCTTGCTAAAGCTTTAATAAATGATCCAACGGTACTTTTGTTGGATGAACCCACTGCTTCATTAGATCCTGAAACTGGTGATTTTGTAAGATCGTTTTTAGAAGAATACAAAAAGGAAAAAAAAATATCAGTTTTGCTTGCCTCTCATAATATGGAAGAGGTAAAAAGATTATGTAGCTCTGTTTTAATGATGAAAGATGGTTTAATAGTGGATAGAGGAACTCCTGAAGATTTAATAACAAAGTATGGAAGAAGAAATTTAGAAGAAGTATTTTTAGAAATTGCGAGAAAATAAAAATGAATTTAATTAGAATTTATGGTCTTTTTTTAAGACACTTTTATTTAATAACTAGATCATTTCCAAGAATATTAGACTTAATTTATTGGCCTTCAATTCAAATTACTCTCTGGGGATTTATTTCTAATTTTTTTGCAGCTCATAGCACTTACTACAGTGGTGCGGTAGGAGTTATTCTTTCATGTGCAATTCTTTATGATTTTTTATTTAGAACCAGTATTGGCTTTAATATGTTATTTTTGGAGGAAATTTGGAGCAGAAACTTTACAAACCTATTTATTGCTCCTATGAAAATTAGTGAGATAATTATCTCTTTAGTTTTAACAGCTTTAATTAGAGCTTTAATTGGTTTAATACCAGCAATATTGTTAACTTCTCCATTGTTTGGAATTTCATTGTTAAAACTTGGTCTTCCTTTGGCTTTTCTATTCTTAAGTTTATATTTATTTGGAATTACGCTTGGTCTACTTGTGTCAGCAGGATTATTAAGATTTGGTCCGTCTTTTGAAAATATTGCATGGTCTACGATGTTTTTGTTAGCACCTTTTGGCTGTATATACTACCCAGTTGAAATATTACCAGAAATATTCCAATCAATAGCTTTCGCATTGCCATTAGTATATATTTTTGAGGAGACTAGAAATATTTTAGTTAATGGAACAGTCAATTATGAAAATATAATAAATGCAGTCTATCTTAATGGGTTTTATTTAATTTTATCAATATCCGTATTTTATTACTCTTTCGATAAAGCAAGAGAAAAAGGAACTTTGATAAACATGGGAGAATAAATTGGTGCGCCTGCTAGGAGTCGAACCCAGAACCTCCTGATCCGAAGTCAGGCGCTCTATCCAGTTGAGCTACAAGCGCATATAGTATTAATATTATATTTTATGGAAAAAAACATTAATTTTATAGTCAAAGAGAATGAGAAGAATTTAAGGGTTGATGTTTTAATCAACAAAAGAGAGGAATTAATTAGTAGAACTAGGATTAAAAATTTAATTTTAAAAGAAAAGTTAACACTAAATAATGAAATAATTAAAAGTCCGTCAAAAAAAGTCTCCATTGGTGATACTATAAATCTTAAAATTCCAGAGCCTGAAATAGCATCCCTTAAACCTTACGAATTTAAATTAGAAATAATATACGAAGATGATGATCTATTAGTAATTAATAAACCTGCCGGAATAATCATGCATCCAGGAGCTGGAAATTATGATAAGACAATTGTTAATGCATTGATGCATTATGGTAAGGATTCATTATCAAATATAGGTGACGAGTTAAGACCTGGTATTGTCCATAGAATTGATAAAAACACATCTGGTTTAGTAGTAATTGCAAAAAACAATGAAACTCATGAAAATTTATCAAAACAATTTAGTGATCATACAATTATAAGAGAGTACCAACTTTTAATATGGGGAAAATTAAGACCCTCCTCAGGGAGAATTGAAACATTTATAACTCGTAGTTCAAAAAATAGACAACTAATGGAAGTTAGTAGTTCTAAAGGTAAGAAAGCTATAACAAATTATAAAACACTTGAAATTTTTGAAAATCAAAAAACACCAACTTTAAGTTTAGTTGAATGTAAATTAGAAACAGGACGAACACATCAAATAAGAGTTCATATGAACTTTAAAGGTAATAGTCTAGTTGGAGATGATAAATATAAAAAAAAATATAAAAAATTAAAAAATATTGATTTTGATATCCAAAATTCAATTACTAAATTAAATAGACAATTCCTGCATGCAAAAACTTTAGGATTTATACATCCACGTACTAAGAAAGAGATGATTTTTTCCTCACTTTTGCCACAAGATCTAAATAATATTCTAAAAATGCTTAGAAACACTGAAGAATAAATTATTGAAAATTAGGTATAATTAATTAAATAAACACTGCTATGAGTACAACAATGAGCAACAATCTACCAACCCTTTCTAATGAAGGTGGACTATCTGCATATTTAGAGCAGATTAAAAAATTCCCGATGTTAGCTGCAGAAGAGGAATATATGCTAGCAAAGAACTGGAAAACGACTGGTAATATTAAAGCTGCAGAAAAACTAGTCACTAGTCACTTAAGATTAGTTGCAAAGATTGCTATGGGATATAAAGGATATGGTTTGCCTATTAATGAAATGATTTCAGAGGGAAATGTGGGTCTTATGCAAGCTGTTAAGAAATTTGAACCTGAAAAAGGTTTTAGATTGGCAACTTATGCAATGTGGTGGATTAAAGCTTCTATTCAGGAATATATTTTAAGATCTTGGAGTCTTGTCAAAATTGGAACTACTACTGCTCAAAAAAAATTATTTTTTAATCTAAAGAAAATTAAAAATCAAATTTCTCCAGAAACTGAAGGGGACTTAAGAGATGAACACGTCGACCATATAGCTAATAAGCTCGATGTAAGCAAAGATGAAGTCGTTTCAATGAATAGAAGGCTTTCTGGGAAGGAGTTCTCGCTAAATGCTCAAGTTGGGGAAGATGGCGATGAATGGCAAGACTGGTTGGTTGATAAAGAGCTTGATCATGACTTAAAATTTGCTCACCACGAGGAAATGGAACAAAGAAAAGATTTATTAAAAGACTCTATTAAAGTTCTTAACGATAGAGAAAGAGAAATTTTATACTCAAGAAGACTAAATGATGACCCAACTACACTAGAAGATTTAAGTAAAAAATATAAAATTAGCAGAGAGAGAGTTAGACAAATAGAAAATAAAGCATTTGAAAAACTCCAAAAGCACATGCTTCTATTAGCTAAATCAAAAAATCTTTTACCTGCAAACTAAACTTCAAAAGGGTTTTCAATTAAAATAGTGTCATCTCTTTCTGGACTAGTTGAAATACTTGATACTTTTGCACCAATAAAATCTTCAACAGCAAAAATATATTTTTTTGCATTTTCAGGTAACGAGTCCATATTTTTGACTCCACTTGTAGAAACTTTCCAACCTGGAAAAGTTTCATAAATTGGTTTTATTTTTATTTGGTCTTCTACAGCAGCGGGTAGATAATCTAATCTTTCGCCATTAAGATCGTAAGCAACACACATTTTAATTTCATCTAATTCGTCAAGTACGTCTAATTTTGTTAAAGCGATACCATCAATCCCTGAAACTTTGATAGTTTGCCTCACCAAAACACCATCAAACCATCCGCATCTTCTTTTTCTACTTGTAACAGTTCCAAATTCTTTTCCACGTGTTCCTAAAAGTTCACCGATATCATCTGTTAACTCTGTTGGAAAAGGGCCTTCTCCAACTCTTGTTGTATAAGCTTTTGTTATTCCTAGAACATAATTTATTGAATTAGGGCCACAACCAGTTCCTGTAGCTGCGCTTGAAGCAACAGTATTAGATGAAGTTACAAAAGGATAAGTTCCATGATCTACATCAAGTAAAATACCCTGGGCTCCTTCAAACAAAATTTTCTTTTTTTGTTTTTTAAATTGATCAATCTTTAGCCAAACTGGCTGAGAGAATTCTAATATTTTCGGTGCTATTTTAAGCAAATCAGATTTAAGCTGGTCTTTTTCAAAAATTTTTTTTCCTAGACCTTTTCTAATCGCATTATGATGAACTAATACAGAGTCGAGTCTTTGATCTAAATTTTTTTCAGATCTTAGATCCATTACTCTTATAGATCTTCTTCCAACTTTATCCTCATATGCAGGTCCAATTCCACGTCTAGTAGTTCCTATTTTGCTTTTTCCTGCTGCATCCTCTCTAATCTCATCCATTTCTCTATGAAAAGGCAAAATTAAATTTGCAGACTCTGAAATAATAAGATTATTTACATTTACTTCTACGCCTTTAGATTTTATTTCTTCAATTTCCTCTAATAGAGCCCATGGATCTACAACAACTCCGTTGCCAATAATTGATATTTTACCTTTTCTAACTATTCCAGATGGCAGTAATCTTAATTTGTATGTAACACCATCAATCACTAAAGTATGGCCAGCATTATGACCTCCTTGAAACCTTATTACTACATCAGCCTGTTCAGATAACCAATCTACAATTTTTCCTTTACCTTCGTCACCCCATTGAGATCCAACAACGACTATATTTTTCATTATTTAAATTTTCTGTTTACTTTTAAGGAAGTGAGATGGTTAATTGGGCCATGACCTTTTCCATATTTCGGGTTTGATTTAATTGCAGAATTTACATACTTAATTCCAAGCTCACAAGATTTCTTTACTGTTTTTCCACATGATAAAAAAGTTGTAACTGAGCTAGATAATGTACAACCTGTACCATGGGTATTCTTTGTTTTGTGACGCTCACTTTTGAAGATCTTTATGTCTTTTTTGTTTATTAAAATATCTATTACATTTTTATGTTTTAAATGACCACCTTTTATAAGTACATTTTTAGCTCCTAATCCTATAAGTTTATTAGCAGCAAAAATCATATCCTCTTTTGTTATAATTGTTGTTTTAGTCAAAATTTCTGCCTCTGGAATATTGGGGGTAATTAGTGATACTTTTTTAATTAATTTTAATTTTAGTAATTGAATAGCCTTAGTATCTATTAGTTTAGCCCCTCCTTTAGCAACCATAACTGGATCTAATACGATTTTTTTAACTTTAATTACATCCAGAGCTTTCAGTACCATTCTAATAACCTCTGAAGAATGTAGCATACCAATTTTTATTGCATCAGGTCTTATATCTTTGCAACTGTAAACAATTTGATTAAAAATTTCTTTTGGATTAATTCCAACAATTGATTTTACACCAGTGGTATTTTGAGAAGTAACTGCTGTTATTGCTGTCATTGAATAAGAACCTAGAGCAGTAACAGTTTTTATATCAGCTTGAATACCTGCTCCACCAGATGAATCAGATCCTGCAATAATTAAAATTTTAGAATTAGATTTCAATTTATTTAATTTTTTTCGTAATCATGTTCACGCATTTATATAAAAGAGTTTTATTTTCACTTTCTCCCATTACTCTTATTTTAGATTCTGTTCCTGATTTTCTAACTAAAATTCTTCCATTGCCTTTGATTAATTTAACTGCATTTTTTATGATTTTTTTTATCTCCGGTTTATTAATTATATTTTTATCTTTAACATCGATATTTTCTAAAAGCTGAGGTGTTTTCTTAAATTGATTAAAAAATTCACTTGCCTTTTTTCCTTTTCTTAAAGCAAAAAGAGCTTCTAAAGCTACTAGCAAACCATCTCCTGTGGTTGCAAATTTACCTAAAATAATATGTCCTGATTGTTCACCACCTAAATTAAAATTATATTTCTGCATTTTTTCTTTAACATATCTATCTCCAACATTTGCCCTTAAAAATTTTATACCTTTTGATTTAAAATATTTTTCTAACCCATAATTTGACATTAATGTTCCAACAACTCCCCCTTTTAACATTTTTTTATTTTTCCATCTTGTTGCTAAAGCAGCTATAATTTGATCTCCATCGATTATATTGCTTTTCTCATCACACATTATAATTCTGTCAGCATCTCCATCTAAAGATATTCCGATATGTGCTTTATATTTTTTTACAGCAGATCTAATGTTTCTTGGAAAAGTTGATCCACATTTTTTATTAATATTTAAACCATTTGGTTTGACACCTATTGCTATCACTTTAGCTCCTAATGATTTCAACAATTCAGGACCTGCCTTATAACCAGCGCCGTTTGCACAGTCGATTACTATTCTTAGTCCTCTTAAATTGAACTCTTTTGTGAAATTTTTTTTTAATATTTTAATATAATTTTTGGTGCCTGTTTCTAATCTTTTAACTCTTCCTAATTTTTCAGAATGCGAGAGATTTTTTGAGATTTTCTTATCAATGAGACTTTCAATTTTTTTTTCTATTTTATCTGATAATTTCATTCCATCAGGACCAAACAATTTTAAACCATTGTCAAAATGTGGATTATGTGAAGCGGTAATCATTATACCCATATTCGCCTCCATTTCTTTTGTTAACATGGCCAACGCATTAGTTGGTAAAGGTCCTAGGGTATAAACATGCATACCAGCAGAAGCCAAACCTGAGACAAGAGCTGGTTCAAGTGTATATCCAGACAATCTCGTATCTTTTGCAATTATTGCTGTTTGTTTTCTTTTTTTTTGAGATTTAAAGTATGTTCCACTAGCAAGTCCAAATTTAAAAAACATATCTCCATTTATATATTTGCTGTTAACTGCACCTCTTATTCCATCTGTTCCAAAATATTTTTTTGCCATTAATTTTTGATTATCTGATTAAAAACTTTAATACCTTGCATAACTTCATTAACATCATGAATTCTTAAAATCTGAATTCCTTGCATCATTAAATAAATTGAAGAAGCCATAGTTCCACCTATCCTTGTTTCGCTATCATTCTTTTTTGATATATCTTTAATAAATCTTTTTCTTGAATTCCCTACTAGTATAGGAAAACCTAATGAATGAAAAATAGAAACACCTCTTATAAGATTCATATTATGTTTCAAATTTTTTCCAAATCCAATTCCAGGATCTAAAATTATATTATTGTGTTTAATACCTTTAGACCTTATTAACTTAATCTTATCTTCAAAATAATCATATATATCTAATAATTCATTTTTATATATTGGATTCTTTTGCATATTTTTTGGTGTCCCAAGTGAATGCTGTATTACAAATGGAATTTTATATTTTTTTAAAACATTTATTGTTTTAGGATCATGGTTCAATCCCGAAACATCATTAATAAGTTTGACCCCCATTCTAATACCATTTTCCATAATTGCAGATTTTCTTGTGTCTAAAGATATTGGTATTTTTTTTACAATTAATTTTAATGTCTTATTAATTCTATACCATTCTCGATTTTTATTTACTTCCTTTGATCCTGGTCTTGTAGACTCTCCACCAACATCTACTAACGAAGCACCAGTTTTGTACAAATTGATAGCATGACTGACACCTTTATTTTTTTTGTTAAATTTTCCCCCATCAGAAAAACTATCAGGAGTTAGATTTAAAACACCCAATATATTTGGAATTTTTTTAAAATTTAAATTTGAAAAGTTTGATTTTTTTGACCTAATTTTTTTTAAATCTGAATTTATTTTTGTTTTTAGTTTTTTTGGTAATTTTCTAATTTTATTTTTTGAAATTTTTCTAATTCTTTTTCTTGTAATTATCTCAACATGGTCAAAGGATATTTCTTTAATCTGATGTAAAGGGATAGATTTTTTTTTCTTTACTAAAATTTTTGATTGTTTGCCGAAGTAGAAATTACACGCTCTTGTGTAATATCTTGGCATTATTTATTAATGAACTATTTTTGGTTTCAAACCCATCGCACCCAAAGCTGAATCTTGATCATCTTTTGATTCTGGATTATCTAAAATTTTATCTTTTGGATATAAATTTTTATTAATTATATTCTCTATTTCTTCACCAGTTAAAGTCTCATAAGTTATTAAAGCTTTCGCAATTTTATGTAGATCATCTATTTTTTCTGTTAAAATTTCCTTAGCTTTATTATATCCTTCATCTACAAGTTTTCTTATTTCTTTATCAATTTTCTGAGCAACTTCCTCTGATACTGATTGAGTTTGAGTGACTGATCTTCCTAAAAACACTTCTTCTTGGTTTTCCCCATATTCAACTGGACCCATTTCTTCACTCATTCCATATTTTGTAACCATTGCTCTTGCTAACTGTGTAGCCTGATTAATATCAGAACCATTTCCTCCACCTGCTCCTGTAGATATATTATCTTTTCCAAAAATTAATTCTTCAGCCACTCTTCCTCCAAAACAAACGGCTAGTCTCGCTTTAAGATATTTTATTGAGTAACCGTGTTTATCTCTTTCGGGTAAGTTCATTACCATTCCAAGAGCTCTGCCTCTTGGTATAATAGTAGCTTTATGAATAGGATCATAACTTGGCATATTAAACGACACTAGAGCATGTCCACCTTCATGGTATGCTGTTAGTTTTTTCTCATCTTCTGTCATGACCATTGAACGTCTTTCAGCACCCATCATAACTTTATCTTTTGCTTCCTCAAATTCTAGTAATGTGACTATCCTCTTATTTTTTCTCGCTGCTAACAAAGCTGCTTCGTTAACTATATTTGCAAGATCAGCTCCTGAAAATCCTGGAGTGCCTCTTGCAATTGTTCTTAAATTAACGTCTGGCGCCATTTTTATTTTTTTTACATGAACTTTTAAAATTTTTTCTCTTCCAATAATATCTGGGTTTGAAACCACTACCTGTCTATCAAACCTTCCTGGTCTCAATAAAGCTGGATCGAGCACATCTGGTCTGTTTGTTGCAGCTATAATTATGACACCCTCATTTGTATCAAAACCATCCATTTCAACTAATAACTGGTTTAAGGTTTGTTCTCTCTCATCATTTCCACCTCCTAGACCTGCCCCTCTACTTCTTCCAACAGCATCTATCTCATCTATAAAAATAATACATGGAGAATTTTTTTTACCTTGTTCAAACATGTCTCTTACTCTAGATGCTCCTACTCCAACGAACATCTCAACAAAATCAGAACCTGAAATAGTGAAAAACGGAACACCTGCTTCTCCCGCAATTGCCCTTGCTAATAAAGTTTTACCAGTTCCTGGAGGACCAACAAGTAAAGCTCCTCTTGGAATTTTACCACCCAACCTACTAAATTTTTTAGGATCTTTTAAGAATTCTACCATTTCTTCTACTTCTTCTTTAGCTTCCTCTACACCAGCAACATCATTAAAAGTAACCTTTCCTTTTAATTCATTCATCATTTTAGCCTTTGATTTTCCAAATCCCATTGCTCCACCTTTGCCACCCTGCATTTGTCTCATGAAGAAAATCCATACTGCGATCAGTAATAACATGGGGAACCATGAAAGAAGCACGCCAAACAATGAAGGCATTTTTTCATCTAAAGGTGCTGCTGAAATACTCACACCTTTCTCCGATAATTTTTCTATAAGGTTTGGATCGTTTGGAGCGTAAGTTGAAAAAGAGTTTCCATTCGAATAAGTGCCTTTGATGTTATTTCCCTGAATCTCAACTTTTAGAACTTCACCGTCCTCTACTGAATTTAAAAAATCTGAAAATATTATTTGATTTCCACCTCTAACATTAGACTGTGGATTTTTAAACATGTTATAAAGACCTATAGTTAAGAAAACTATTATTCCCCACATTGCAAGATTTTTTAAATTCATAGGTTTAAAATAAGAATTATTATTAAATTAACAAGTGACAAAATATCAGTTATTTCATTAACTTTAACGCTCTTTTGATACTATAACTGAGTTATTTACCTTCTTTATTACACAGTTTCCTAAAGTGGTCTTAAAAGAGGTATCATTTCGTATTTGATAAATTAAGTTATTAATTTTTTTTCCTCTTACTGGGTAGTATTTTTTACCAACACCTTTTAGTACTTCTGTGAGAGACCTAAAAACCACTTCTTCTGGCTGAAGAAAAAAATTTTTATTCAAAATAATAAAATTATTAATATTTGAAATTGTTGAATTGTCTTTTAAATTTTTTTCTACAAAGTATTTAATTGAATCATTAGCAAATCTTAAATTTTTTATAGTTAGATTAAATTTATCATTATCCAGTCCCTCTAGTTCTAAGTTTTTTATAAAATTTCTAACTTTTACTCTTTTAAATTGATCGTTTTTATTCGAAGGATCTTCAACATAATTATTAAAAACTTTTTTTGTAATATATTCTAAATTTTGTTTAGAAAATTTTAACAAAGGTCTAATCAAATTAATATTTTGTAGATTAGTTTTTTGATCAAATGATACAATGCCATTTAAACCGCTGCCTCTCAAAATTCTAATAAAAAAATTCTCTATTAAATCATCCCTTTGATGACCTAATAAAATATTATTTATTTTTAATTTTTTTGCCTTGTTGATCATGAGTGCATATCTTTTATCTCTTGCAATAGATTGAATGTTGCTTTTTGGTTTTTTTCCAACCCAGGTTAAAATTTCAAGATCAGTAGAGAGTTTTTTTAGAAGCAATTTTACAAATTTTGCCTCTTTTGTTGAGTTATTTCTAAGTTTATGATCAACATGCAAATATTTTACTTTTAGATGTTTTTTGATCGAATAAATTTTTGATAAAAAACATAAAGCTAAACTGTCTGGTCCGCCAGAAACTGCAACTATAAAATCCTCATTTAATTTAATATTTTTTTCAAATTTTTTATAAATTTTTGAAGTTTGTTTATCTTTTAATTGATTTAATAAAAACTTATGAGTCTTGTTTGATGCATTCAAATTTTTTGGACTCATATTTTGCTTTTTGTATTACAGACTGATTTGCATTAGGATATTGTAATTCTACACCATTTATCATTTTACATCCTTGGTCTTTTTCACCAATTTGAACCATTGATACTCCAAGTTTTAATAGATTAATTGGAGCTTTTTTTCCTTTAGGATATTTTTGGTAACCCTCTAAATAAGCAGAAGCTGCATCTGTATATAATTGTCTAATTCTGAATGTTTCTGCATACCAGTATTGTGCACTACCCGCTAACTCATGATCAGGGTTAGATAGAACAAATTCTCTAAAAGCTCTTTCCGCTGTGCTATAGTCTCCAACTTTTAAAAAGCTCGTTGCAAATTCATATTGCTCCACTTGGTTTAAATCTTGAGGAAGTATTTTTTCTTCAGATTGAAAAGTTTCTGTTACAATTGAAGCTGTAGTATCTACAGATTGAATTTGTTGTGAAGTTTCGTTTGTCTCTGTATCTTTGTATGAAATTGTTCCTAAATCTTGGGGCTGTGAACTACCAGGTAAAACTTTTTGCTCATCAGTCTTTGGTTTTGAACTTAATTGGTTTTTTGTGTTACCAATATTTCCAGAACTAATATTATTTTCTATGTCTTGAAATCTTATTTGGTTATCTGCTTGAATTTTTGAAACACGGGTAGATAATTTATCCAACTTAAAATTTATTTCTTCAAATTTGTTAGTGAGTTCTCTGAACTGATCCTCAACTTCAGATAATTTTAATAAATGTCTAGTTAAAACATCTTCTGAGTTTTGATCCAAGCTTGAAGCCGAACTATCATTAGTACTTGCTTTCACTTCAAAAGATCCAGAATAAACTGCTCTTTCAAGAGTTTTAAGATCATTTTTAATAATTTCTAATGTTTCATAAATATTATGGTTATCTGCAAAAGAAATATTAATAAAAACTAAATTTAATATTAAGTATAATTTTAAAATTACTAATTTAAATATGAGCATCATTTAAATTAGATTTATGATTATAAAAATGGCAAAAAAAAGACCCTAAATCCAATAAAGGTTTTAGGGTCTTAAATTTAAAATTATTAGTTTGCTTTAACAGTTACTGATCTTCTGTTTTTTGACCAAGCTAATGGGTTTGAACCAGAG
The DNA here is from genome assembly GCA_902588315.1 of uncultured Pelagibacteraceae bacterium. Taxonomy (GTDB): domain Bacteria; phylum Pseudomonadota; class Alphaproteobacteria; order Pelagibacterales; family Pelagibacteraceae; genus Pelagibacter. The sequence goes on along the minus strand of CACIOP010000001.1, from coordinate 19,802 downwards.
TCAACTGGTCTCTCCTTACCATAACTTAAAACAGTTATTCTGTCAGAAGATATTCCGTAAGTCATCAAGTAATCTTTAGCTGCATTTGCTCTTCTTTCACCAAGAGCTAAGTTGTATTCTCTTGTGCCTCTTTCGTCAGCATGACCTTCAAGCACTACATTAATGTTTGGGTTCTTTCTTAACCAAGCTGCTTGAGCTCTTAGAGTTTCTCTCGAAGCTGTTGTTAATATAGACTCGTTTGTTGCAAAGAATACTCTATCTGGAACACCATCAGCTAAATATTCAACTGTGTCTGTCCCTGTATAAACATCACCTTGCATTTGACCTTTAATGTCAGTTGCCACTTCTTTTTTAGTTGCACATGCAGATAGCACTAGACAAGCTGTTAATACTAAAAGTGTGTTTTTTAAAATTTTGTTTAATCTCATTAAATTGCTCCTTGCTGCTAATTTCAATTTCTTAACTTTTTCACAACTAAATAGAGGTTTCAAGTATAAAAATCAAGAAATTTACAAATATTAATCTGTTAATTGCTTAATAATGATGACCATGATGGGTCTGAAGCATCTGTAGGTGTCTTTATTTGCCGTTCATTATAACCCGTTAAATCTATAGACCACAATTTTGCAGAAAAACCTTCTCCTTTAGAGTTAGTTTTTGTCTCTCTATAAAATATTAATACCCTTCCATTTGGAGACCAAGAAGGTGCTTCTTGATAATAATTTTCAGTTAACAACCTTTCACCACTACCATCAGTTCTCATTACGCCTATATAAAATTTACCTTTATGTAATTTTGTAAATGCAATTAAATCTCCTCTTGGAGACCATACAGGTGTTCCATATAAACCGTTACCAAAAGAAATTCTTTTTACATCACTTCCATCATTCTTCATTACATAAATTTGCTGATAACCACTTCTATCAGAATTAAATGTAATATATTTTCCATCAGGAGAATAAGATGGAGAAGTGTCAATTGATGGATGATTGGTAATTTTTTCTACAATTCTATTTTCTAAATCCATAGTGTAAATATCTGACTTTCCATCTTTAGCAAAACTCATAATTATTTTTTTACCATCAGGTGAAAAACGTGGTGCGAATGTCATTCCAGGAAAATCTCCAACTACCTCTTGTGTACCAGTTTCTATATCTAATAAATAAACCCTTGGCATATTTTTAAAGTAAGACAAATAGGTTACCATTTGACTTGCTGGATTAAATCTTGGTGTTAAAACTAACTCATTCCCTAATGTCAAAAATTTATTGTTTGCTCCGTCTTGATCCATGATTGCTAATTTTTTTATTCTTTGTGTTTTTGGTCCTTCTTCTGAGACATAAATTATTCTTGTATCAAAATAACCTTTTTCTCCAGTCAGCCTTTCGTAAACCTTATCAGAAATAATATGTCCTACTCTTCTCCAATTGTTAGGAACTGTGGTAAAAGCTAAAGCCATCATTTCTTTAGCAGCTAAAACGTCCCATAATCGAAACTCAACCCTTAATTTATCATCAACATAATTTACTTTGCCAGTAATAAGAGCTTGAGCTTTAATTAAATTCCAATCTTCAAATCTTGGTTTTAAATTCGCAATATCAGGATCTTGTAAAAAAGCCTTTTTGTCTAGAGGGTTAAACAATCCCGAGGTTCTCAAATTATTCTCAACGATATTTGATATCTCGGAGCCAATATTTTCTTTTTTAAGTATTTTTTCAAAACCTTTTCTAGACTCTTCATCAATTGATAGGGGAGAAACTGCTAATGGAAGTGGATTTAAATTTCCCCTAGTTATATCAACTTCAATTAAAGCATTTGCTTTGATAGGTATTAATATAAATAATAATATTAAAATTTTTTTTGTCATTTAAATATACTACCCTTCTAACATCTCTCTTGCATCAAAATTTAATTGTAATTCTTTCCATCTTTCATATCCAGTTGTTGGAACTCTTAATGGTTGGCATAACTTGACAGCTCTCAAAGCACTTTCTGCTAAAACCTTGTAAAATCCTTGGCCTGGTTTATTCATTCTTGCATGGTCCAAAATTTCTGTTTTTGATACTGTTCCATCAGGTTTTAATTTTAACTTTATTCTTACCAATAAATTTTCATTGTATGGCAATCCTAATGGAATACTCCAGCACCCAAATATTTGTGCCTTAAGAGCATCCTCTTCGCTTAGTGTAAGACCTGTGTTTTCTACATTTCTTTCTTGATCTTGGGTAATGTCATCATTTGTTTTTAAAACTTCTGCACTCTCTTCTTTTGATTTATCAATTAAAGCAGCAATATTATTTGGATCAAACAAATCTTTTTTTTCAAATTCTGATACTTGTTTAACTTCATCATCTACTTTTTCAGGATTTTGTTTTTTTTCTTCTTTTGTTTCAACCTTTTTTAAAGTTTTATCTGGAAGTGGAATTGCCTCAGGTGTTTCATTCTCAATTTTTTTATTATTTTGATCAGGAGCCAGAACAGTTTTTGTTTTCGTTTTTTCTACTTTTTTTGGTGGAGCTTGTTCTGAAACAAGTTTTTTTTCTTTCTCTTTTACTTTCTCAATTATTTTTTTAGCCTTAGGTGCAAATGGAATATTAGTTTTTTCTGCTATTTGAATTAACTCAACTGATACTATTGGTGGAATATCAAGTGGTTTCTTTGCCAAAAAAGGTAAGCTCATAGCTGTAATGAAAATTAACAAAGCATGTAAAACAGAAGAAATAATTAAACTTCTATTCACTTTAATTACCTTTGTTTATATGGTTCTGAAATCAATGCTACTTTAGTAAAACCAGATCCTGACAGTAATCCCATTATTTCTAAAACTCTTCCATAATTTATAGTTTTATCACCTCTAACATAAATTCTGGTATCAGTTCTATTTTTTGAAACTGCCAAAACCTTTGCAATAATATTATCGTATTCAACTTTTGCCTCTTGAATAAAAATTTCACCTTTTGCGTTAATTGAAAGTGTTAAGGGTTCTGTCTCCTCCGGCAAAGAGTCTGCTGAACTTTCTGGTAAATCAACTTGTACGCCAACAGTTAACAACGGTGCTGTAACCATAAAAATTATTAATAATACAAGCATTACATCCACAAAAGGAGTAACATTTATTTCACTCATTGGTTCTTTAGAAGAACGATTTAATTTAAATGCCATTTAAATAATTGTTAAAAATCTTTTTGAAAAATTTTCTAATTTTTCTGAATATTTTTTAGCATCATTATTAAATTTATTGTATGCCACTACTGCTGGTATTGCAGCTAATAGCCCAAGTGCAGTTGCAAACAAAGCTTCAGCTATTCCTGGCGCAACTATCGCAAGACTTGTGTTTCTTGAAATAGCTATAGATTGAAAAGAATTCATAATTCCCCAAACAGTTCCAAACAATCCAATAAATGGTGCTGTTGAGCCTACTGTTGCCAAAAAAGTAAAACCTTTTTCAATTTTTGTCATTTGTTTTTCAATTCCAGCTTCTAAAGATGCGCTCATTCTCTCACTAATATTGGTTCTTGATTTTTTTTTAAGTAATCCTTCCATTGCGTCTTGAAATACAAGTGACATTGGATCCTCAAGTTTACTAGGTAAACTATTGTAAAAAGTTTCGGCAGATTTAGAGTTCCAAAATTTTTCTTCAAATTCTTCTGAAGATTTAGTTATTTTTTTAAACAAACGAAACTTTTCAAAAATTACAGCCCAAGAATATATTGAGCACAATATTAATATAATCATTACAGACTTAACAATTATGTCTGCTCTAAAAAATAAACTGAATAATGAAAAATCAGTATTTGTCCCTAATTCAACTGCTTTTGCGGCTATATCTGCTTCCATACTTACTCATCACACGTAAATGTGTCATGATTTTGTCTTTTAATTTAAATTGATTATTCTTCTTTTTGATAAGTTTCGTAGAAAAAGCTAGCTATTAGAATAGCATCTGCCTTGTTGTTATCTTTTTTTTTTGACAATTGTGATGAAAAATATGGAAAAATTTCAATAGCTCTTGTTCTGCTCGCATCTTTTTCTGAATTGATAAGGTTAAAATATTTTTTCCACTTAGCAGGCCTAACATAATAAACAGGTAAATGCATTGCGCTGCATATTCCTTTTAAAATACCAAAAGATTGACCAAAATTAAACATACTGGTAACGCCTTGTCCAGGCATCGCAGAAACTTGTTCAATTACAACTTTTATGTTTTTTTTATCAAATTTGTTTATCCTTTCGCTAATTTCATTAAATATTTGAGCACCATTTACTTGTCTTTTATTCTTCTTGCCATCTGTCATGGTTGGCATTTCAATTACGTCTTTAATAATACCGTCCTGAAAAAAACAGATTGAACCTGAGATACCTGGATCAATTCCAATAATAATCATTAAATACTACCTAAATTAACGTTTGAATAAACGTTCTGAACATCATCATCTTCCTCAAGAGTTTCTAAAAAATCTAAAACATTATCTTTATTTTCTTTATTTACCTCAACATTATTTAATGGGACCCATTCAATTTCTGTAGAAATAAAATTCTCAATAATTTTCTCAAGATTTTTTTTTACATTATATATTTCGCTCATTTGACACTGGACCTCGTGATAATCTTCATAAGAAAAACATTCATCAGCTCCTGACTCAATCGCTAAATCTAAAATTTTTTCATCAGATATCTCTTTTTTATCAATTTTGATTATACCCAATTGTTGAAAATTATGAGATGCTGAGCCTTGGGTTCCTAAGCTCCCACCACTTTTTTGAAAAATAGTTCTAATATTTGATGCAGTCCTATTTTTGTTGTCTGTTAAAGTTTCAACTATAACAGCGATCTTTTCTGGTCCAAAGCCCTCGTATCTTAAATTTTCAAAATTTGCTCCTGTAGCTGCAGAAGATTTATCTATTGCTCTTTCAATATTATCTTTAGGCATATTTGCAGATCTAGCAGCCTGTACTGCAGATCTTAGTCTAGGGTTGATTGCTGGATCTTTGTCACCAAGTTTTGCCGCAACAGTAATCTCTTTAGATAGTTTTGAAAATATCTTTGATCTTTGCTTATCAGCCTTACCTTTTTTATGTTTTATTCCTGCCCAATGTGAATGTCCTGCCATGATCTTTAAATATTTTTTAGTTGATCTCCGTATACATAACTTTTGATGTCTATTGCTAAACCTGTTTTTATATCACAATCTACTATAACACCACACAAAGTAGCATCTCCAGTAGCGGGAAAGTGTTTCACTGAATTCTTTTTTAAAAATCTATTTAAGGAATTTTCTTTATTCATTCCAATCACTGAATCATAATCCCCACACATACCTGCATCAGTTTGATATCCAGTACCATTATTAAGTATTCTGGCATCATTTGTTGGAATATGTGTATGGGTTCCAACCACGAGAGTTGCTTTTCCATCAAATAGATGTCCTATAGCATTTTTTTCGCTAGTAATTTCACCATGGAAATCAACTACAAGTAAATCAAAATCCTTTTTCATTTCATTTTCTTTTAAAAATTTTTGAGAAGCTTCAAAAACATCCTCACACTTTTTCATAAAAATGTTGCCCATCAAATTAAGAACTCCAATTTTTATATCATTCTTTGTTTTATAAATCTGAAAACCTTTTCCTGGTACAGGTTCGAATAAATTTTTAGGTCTTAATAATCTTTCTTCTTTATCAATAAATTCCATAATTTCTTTTTGATCCCAAACATGATTTCCGGTTGTGATAACATCGACTCCACAATTAAAAAAATCCTTACATATTTCTTTAGTTAACCCCACACCTTGAATTGATGCATTTTCACCGTTTACTATTACAAAATCGACTTTGTTTTTATCAATTTCATTTAATAAATTACTTGTTAATTTAGAACATCCTGAAATTCCAACAACATCTCCTAAAAATAAAATTCTCATTGTATAATTTTTTTCTCAGTTATTATTAAATCAAGTTTCTTATCATACTTGTTGACAGGTATTTTTTTTATCTCCTGGTATGAAAATCCTAATCCAATTTTAAATATTTTTTTAATTTTTGATACTTTTTCTATATAACGATCATAAAATCCTCCACCATAGCCTAATCTATTCAAATCTTCATCATAAGCTACTAAAGGAACAAATATTATATCTGGGTAAATTTTCTTTCCTAAAGTTGGCTCAGCAATTCCATACTTATTAATTTTTAAAGGATCTTTATTTATCCATTCAAAAAAATCCATTTGGTTATTTTCTCTAATTATTGGCAAAGAAATATTTGACTTTTTGTTTCTTAAAAAATAAAGCATATCCAAGTCATCAATCTCATGATTACAAGGATAATACCCTCCTACATTTTTGAAATTAATTTTATTTTTTTTTAAAAATCGATAAATTCTGTAAGTATTGAGAATAAGTTTTTTATTCGAATTTTTTTTTCTAAGATTAAAAATTTTACTTCTTAGCTTAAATTTATTCACAGACCTACTTTGAAATGTTTTCTAATTTTGCTTTTTTTACAAAATTTGATATTTGTTCAGCAGCTTTATCAATTAAATTTTCATATTTTTTTTGATTATCGTCAATTTCTTGTTTCAAATTTTCATGATCAAGATTTAATTTTTCAATTTCAGACTCTTTTGTGTCCCTGTAATCGTAAATTAGAGATTTTAGTTCTTTAAATTTTTTTGATAGATCATTTAACTCTTCTTTTTTTTGATCTACTTTTTTTTTAGTTTCGTAATATTCATCCATTATTTTTACAGCTGTAATTAATAATAATTTATTTTCACCTAGATTTCCCAAATCATTTTTTAAATTATTAAATTTTTTGTTAATCTGAATTAACAATTCTTCTAAGTGCTCCTCTTGTCCATCTTCACAAGCAAGCAAAAACTCTTTATTGTTAAATTTTATACTTACATTTGCCATTTATCTATTTCATCTAATAGTGTATCAGTTTCTTGATTAAGTTCGTCAATTTTTTCAGAAAATTCAATTTGTTTTCTTTCTTCCAACTTTTCTTTATTTTTTAAATCCTCAAGTTTTTTTGATAGATTTTCATGTTCTTCGAGTAACGCTTTGTATTTCTCTTCAATCTGTGTTTTTTCAATTTCTAATTGATTTTGTTTTGTGCTTAAATTTTCAATATTTTTTTCTAATTCAGGATTTGTTAGATCTAAATTTTTTAATTCCTCTAATGCAATATTTAATTTTTTTTCTTTTTCGTTTATAGAATTCATATATATATGTTTATATTATTAAATAGATTCTTCTTAGTCTAGTCAGGATAATTTTGAGCAAACTACATAATGATTTAGCTAATTGCATCAGATTTTTATCAATTGATGCTGTTCAAAAAGCAAATTCAGGTCACCCAGGAATGCCAATGGGTATGGCAGATGTTGCAACAGTGTTATTCAAAAATTTTTTAAGATTTAATCCAAAGAATCCAGATTGGTTGAATAGAGATAGATTTGTTTTGTCTGCTGGTCATGGTTCTATGCTTTTATATTCTTTGCTTTACCTAACTGGATATAAAAGCATATCAATTAATAATATTAAAAAATTTAGGCAGCTTAATTCTATTTGTGCTGGACATCCTGAATATCATCCGAAAACAGGTATTGAAACTACAACAGGTCCTCTTGGACAAGGTATATCTAATGCAGTTGGTTTTGCAATAGCTGAAGAAATTTTAAAAAATAAATTAGGTAAAGATTTAATTAATCACAAAACTTATGTTTTAGCTGGAGATGGATGCTTAATGGAAGGAATAAGTCATGAAGCGATGAGTTTAGCGGGACATTTAAAACTTAAAAATTTAGTTATGCTATTTGATAACAATTCAATTTCAATCGATGGTCCAACAAATCTTGCAGTTTCAGATAATTTTAAAAAAAGATTTGAAGGATATGGTTGGGATTATATTTCTATCAACGGTCATAATGAAAAAGAAATTTTTAAAGCACTAAAAAAAGTTCAGAAAGCTAGAAAACCTACTGTGATTTCTTGTAAAACAAAGATTGGATATGGTTCACCGAATAAATCAGGAAAAGCATCGTCCCATGGAAGTCCATTGGGAACAGATGAAATCAAGCTTGTGAGAAAAGCCTTAAATTGGAAAACCAAACCCTTTGATATCCCAAATAAAATTTTAAATGAATGGAGAAAAATTGGCCAAAGAGGTGAAATTTTAGAAAAAAAATGGAACAAAGCATTAAAAAGAAAAAAAATAAAATTTAATCAAACTTTAAAAAATAACTTTACTACGGTGCTTAAGAAAGAAAAAGAGAATGCAATAAAGGAACCAAAAAGTTTAGCTACTAGAAAATGTTCAGAAATGACATTGAACGCATTAACAAAACAAAAAAATAATTTAATTGGTGGCTCTGCTGATTTAGCTGGATCAAATAATACAAAAACTAAAAACCATAAAATAATTAAACCTGGAGATTTTACTGGTGACTACATTCACTACGGGGTGAGAGAACACGCAATGAGTGGGGTTATGAATGGTATCGCACTTCACAGTCATCTAATTCCTTATGGAGGTACTTTTTTAATATTTTCTGATTATTGCAAACCTTCGATCAGATTATCTGCCTTAATGAAAAAAAGAGTCATTTATGTAATGACACATGACTCTATTGGGCTCGGAGAAGATGGCCCTACCCATCAACCTATAGAACAGCTTTCGGGCTTACGTGCTATACCTAACTTAAATGTATTCAGACCTGCAGATAGAATTGAAACTATCGAGTGTTGGGAACATGCATTAAAAAGCTCAAAAACACCTAGCGTGCTATCTTTAACAAGACAAAATTTAAATCCAGTAAGAAAAACATACCCAAATAAAAACTTATGCTCATTAGGTGCTTATGAGGTTTTAAGAACAAATAAAAAAATTAATCTAACAATATTAGCGAGTGGATCTGAAGTTAATCTAGCGTTAGAGGTTAGCCATAAATTAGCCAAAGATAAAATATATTCCAAAGTGATATCAATGCCTTGTATGGAACTTTTTGAATTACAATCAAAATCTTATAAAAATAAAATTTTAGAAGAAACAAAATTTAAAATATCCATTGAAGCTGGATCAAGCGATTGTTGGAAAAAATATGTAGGTGATAACGGTATTGCTTTTGGAATTGATGAATTCGGAAAAAGTGCACCCTATAAAGATATTTATAAATATTTTGGACTAGAGAGTACAAACATTAAAAATGTCACTAAAAAATTATTAAATAAATAAAATGACAATTAAAATAGGAATTAATGGAATGGGACGGATTGGTCGTATGGTTGTTAGATCAATTATCGAAAGTAAAAATAAAAATTTAAAAATTAATCATATAAACAACAGGTCAAATTCAGAAACTACATCTAAATTAATCAAATATGATTCTATACATGGAAAATTAAATGCTGATTTAGATTATGATCCAAATCATTTGATAATTAATAAAAATAAAATTACATTTTCTCAAGAAACAAAAATTGAAGACATAAATTGGAAAAAACATGATGTTGATTATGTTTTCGAATGTACTGGAAAATTTAATTCAAAAGAAAAACTTCTTGCTCATATAGAAAATGGTGCAAAAAAAGTGATCGTTTCTGCTCCATGTAAAAATGCTGATAAAACAATAGTATTTGGCGTTAATGAAAACATAATTACAAAAGAGGATAAAATAATATCTGCAGCGTCGTGTACCACCAATTGTCTAGCACCAGTAACCAGCGTTCTTGATGAAAAATTTGAAATTGAAAAAGGTTTTATGACTACAATTCATGCGTTTACTAGCGATCAGAGAATTTTAGATAATTCACACAAAGATCCAAGAAGAGCAAGATCAGCGAGTCAATCAATAGTTCCTACCTCAACAGGAGCTTCGAAAGCAATAGGAGAAATAATACCAAACCTAAAAGGGAAACTAGAAGGTGTTGCGATGAGGGTGCCCACTCCTAATGTTTCTCTTGTTGAATTAGTTTTTTGTACAAAAAAAGATATCAATATAAAAAAAATTAATGATGCCTTTGAACAAGCATCAAAAAATAAATTAAAAAACATCTTAGAAGTTACTCATGAAAAATTAGTATCTATAGATTTTAATCATCATCCTGCTTCCGCAATAGTAGATGCTTCTTTAACAAATGTAGTTGGAAGTAATATGGGTAAAATATCAGCCTGGTATGATAATGAGTGGGGCTTTTCTAATAGAATGTGTGATATCGCAGAAACTTTGCATAAAATCTCTTAATGAGAAGCATTATAAACGAAAAAAATCTAAACAATAAAAAAATATTATTAAGACTAGATTTGAATGTCCCTTTGGAAAGAGACAAGATAACAGACACAACAAGGATTGATAAAATTCTTCCTACATTAAATTTTTTGATTAAACAAAAAGCTAAGATTATAATTTTATCTCATGTTGGAAGACCAAAAGGTAAAATTGTTAAAGAGCTCTCCCTAAAACCAATTTGTGAAGAATTACAAAATAAATTAAAAAAAAAAGTAAAATTTATTAAAGAAAATATTAAAGAAATAAAAAGTAAAAATTTCTTAAATGACTATAATGAAGATGTTTTTGTTTTAGAAAATATTAGATTTTATTCAGAAGAAGAACAAAATGACAATAAGTTTGCTGAACTGATATCAAATCTTGGAGATATATATGTCAATGATGCTTTCTCTTGTTCGCATAGAGCTCATGCCTCAATTTATGAAATTCCAAAATTCTTACCCTCGTTTTCTGGGTTGCAATTAGACTTGGAAGTAAATGCGCTTAATAAAATAACTTCTGAAATAACTAGACCAATTACTTGTATTATTGGAGGATCAAAAATTTCAACTAAGATAAATGTTATTAAAAATTTAATTCCTAAAATTGACAATATTATAATTGTTGGGGGTATGGCTAATAATTTTATAGAATATTTTGGAAATAATGTAGGAAAATCTATTAAAGAAAAAAATTGTGATAAAATACTTGAAGAAATCATCTCTATTTCAAAAAAAGAAAAATGTAAAATAATCTATCCAGAAGATGTGATTGTATCTAGAGACTTAAATGGATCTCCTCAAAATAAAGAGTTGAACGAAGTATTATCTGATGAAATGATATTAGATATTGGTCCAAAAACTATTGATAAAATAACAAAAATTATTGATAACAGTAAAACTATACTTTGGAATGGACCCGCTGGATATTTTGAAAATCCAAATTTCGCTTATGGAAGTACTCAAATAGCAAAAAAAATAATTGAAAATAATAAAGCAAACAAAATTTTTTCAGTTGCTGGTGGTGGCGACACAGTTTCTTTATTAAATAATTTAAACGCCGTTAATGAATTTAATTTTGTTTCAACCGCAGGTGGAGCATTTTTAGAATATCTTGAAGGTAAAAACCTTCCTGGTATAACCGCATTAAATTAAAATGTCTGAATTAAATAAAATTGCACTTAAAATAATTTCCAACGGCAAAGGTATTCTTGCGGCTGATGAAAGCAATGGAACTATGACAAAAAGACTTGAAGCAGTAAATGTCAAATCAACTCCAGAAAATAGGCTTTCCTTCAGAGAAATTCTTTTTTCATCTGATGGAATGAGGGATTATATAGGTGGTGTTATTCTTTACGATGAAACTATAAATCAAATTTCAAGCACGGGAAAATCAATACCAGATTTAATATCTAGCTCAGGTGCTGTTCCTGGAATTAAAGTTGATACTGGTGCTAAAGATTTAGCAAATTCCCCTAAAGAAAAAATTACAGAAGGATTAGATGGTCTTAGAGATAGATTGAAAAAATATTATGATCTTGGAGCAAGATTTACAAAATGGAGAGGCGTCTATTCTATTGGTGAAAATTATCCTAGCAAACTGGCAATAAGCAGTAATGCTCATGCACTTGCTAGATACTCTGCACTAGCTCAAGAAAATGGAATGGTTCCAATAGTAGAGCCCGAGGTATTAATGGATGGAAACCATTCTGCAGAAGTTTGTTTTAATAAAACATCAGAAGTAATTAAAAAATGTTTTGAGGAACTAATTTTACACAAAGTTGATTTATCGGGAATTATTTTAAAACCGAATATGATTTTATCTGGCAACCTATCAGAAAATAAAATTTCTAGTGAAGAAGTTTCTATCAAAACGTTGGAATGCCTTAAAAATTGTGTACCTAATGAAGTTCCTGGAATAGCTTTTTTATCTGGAGGGCAATCTGAAATTGAAGCTACAGAAAATTTAAATTTAATAAATAAAAACAACAATACCAATTTTATAATGACCTATTCATATGGAAGAGCTCTTCAACAAAGTGCTTTAAAAGTTTGGTCTAATGATATTAAAAATGTTGAGGCAGCTCAAACTACTTTTGATCATAGGGCTAAAATGTGTACTTTAGCTGCTCAAGGAAAATGGTCTAGTGAGCTTGAAAATAAGTAAAAAAAAATTTATTTATCTTATTTCTCCTAACAAAATTCCTAATTTTTTCTATAAAAATCTAAAATTAGTTTTAAAAACTGGAAAAGTAAGTTTTTTTCAACTTAGACTTAAAAATTATTCTCTTAAAAAGAAAATTATAATTGGAAAAAAAATTAAGAATATTTGTAAAAAAAATAAAGTAAAATTTATTATTAACGATGATCCTTTACTTGCTTTAAAATTAAATGCTGATGGTTGCCATCTAGGTCAAAAAGATATGAATATTAATATGGCAAAAAAAATACTTGGTAAAAAAATTATAGGAATTACTTGTCATAATTCTATGAATTTAGCAAAAAAAGCAATTAAAGGTAAAGCTGATTACATTGCCTTTGGAGCTTTTAATCAATCTAAAACTAAAAAAGCTAAGCATGAAGCCTCTGTTAAGATTTTAAATAAAGTTAAAAAATTTACAAAAACCCCTACAGTAGCTATTGGTGGAATTAATGCTGTTAATTATAAAAATCTATTATTGAATAATGCTAATTTTTTAGCTATCTCAGGCTACATTTGGAAAAATAAAAAATATAAACCGTTACAAGCTATAGAAAAATTAAAATGAAAATTAATGCTGGAGAAATAAGAGTTGGAATGCTCTTAGAATATAAAAATGACTTATGGCAAGTTTTGAAAACGCAACATGTAAAACCAGGAAAAGGTGGCGCATTTGCACAAGTTGAAATGAAAAGCTTAAACAAAAATACAAAGTTAAATGAAAGATTTAGATCAAGTGAAACAGTAGAAAAAGCATCATTGGAAGAAACTACTTTTAATTATCTTTATAGTGATGAAGCTAATTATTTTTTTATGGATCCAAAAACATTTGAACAAATAGAAATAAAAAAAGAAACTGTAGGTGATAAGGGCAAACTTTTAACTGAAAACCTACAAGTCACTGTAAGTTTTTATAATGAAAACCCATTATCAATTGAATTACCTAACCAAGTACATTGTAAAATTGAAACTACTGATGCAGCTCTTAAAGGACAAACTGTGTCATCATCTTATAAACCGGCAACTCTTGATAATGGTTTAAACATTCAAGTTCCTCCGTTTATTGAAGCAGGTGATGAAATTGTAGTTGATACTAGAAATTTAGAATACATAAAAAAAATTTAAAATGATCTCTATATCTTCAAATTTAAATATTATGATTAAAGCAGCTGAAAAAGCCTCTAAGTCAGTGATAAGAGATTTTGGAGAAGTTGAAAAACTACAAGTATCTAAAAAAGGACCACGAGATTTTGTTACAAAAACTGACAAACATGTAGAAAAAATTCTAATTGAAGAACTTTCTAAAACAAAAAAAAATTATTCTTTTTTATCAGAAGAAGTTGGTTCAATTAAAAACAAAGATGAAGATAATATTTGGATTATTGACCCAATAGATGGTACAACAAATTTTTTACATGGCATTCCTCATTTTGCAATTTGTTTAGCTCTTGAATCTAAAAAAGAGATAATTAGTGGTTTAATTTATGATCCTATTAAAGATGAAATGTTCTATGCAGAAAAAAATAAAGGAGCTTATCTAAATAATCAAAGATTACGAGTATCAAATAAAAACTTAATAGATGAATGTTTGTTTTCTAGTAATCATGAAGGAGTCAAATTCAGTAATTTGAATATGAGATATAGCGGATGTGCAGCTTTAGACTTGGCTTATGTAGCTTCAGGTAGATTAGATGGTTTTTTTCACAATAAAATTAATATCTGGGACGTAGCAGCAGGAGCCTTGTTAGTAGAAGAGGCAGGTGGAATAGTTAATGATTTAGATAAATTCGATCATAATAATATAGATATTCGAGCATCAAGTGGTGCAATTAATGATAAAATGCTTGAAAATTTAAAGAACTTTTAATTGTGTTATAAGTTTCTTTTGCTATAAGTCTCGATATGAAAAAAGACATACATCCAAACTACCACTCTATTAAGGTTGAAATGACTGATGGTACTCAATTTGAAACTAAATCAACTTGGGGTACTGAGGGGGACATATTAAAATTAGAAATAGACCCTAAATCACATGCAGCTTGGACTGGTGGAAAGCAAAAATTAATGGATAAAGGTAGAATAAGTAAATTTAATAAAAAATTCCAAAATTTTAAATCAGAGAAAAAAAGCTAAATGTCAAACGCACCCTTGATGCCAATGGCTACTGCAGTATGGTTAGTTGAAAATACAACTCTTACATTCAAGCAAATTGCTGATTTTTGCAAGTTACATGTGGTTGAAATTCAAGGAATTGCTGATGGTGAAGTGGCAAAAGGTATTAAAGCATATAATCCGATTATCTCTGGTCAACTTTCAAGAGAGGAAATTGAACTATCATCAAAAGACGAAAATAGAGCGTTGCAGATAAAAAGTAGTGATATTGAAATTTCAAACAATGAAAAAAAAATAAAAAAATATGTACCTCTCTCAAAAAGACAAGATAAACCAGATTCTGCATTATGGTTAATTAAGCAACATAATATATTAAAGGATTCTCAGATTGCAAAACTAGTAGGGATTACTAAAAACTCTGTAACATCAATTAGAAATAAAAGTTATTGGAATTATAATAATCTAAATCCAAAAGATCCTGTTGCTCTAAATTTATTTACTCAAAAAGAATTAGTTGAAGCAGTTGAAAAAGCAGAAAGAAGAATTAAAAGAGAGAGAAAAGAGAAAGAAAAGCAAAATAAATTAAATCAAGCAAATATTTAATGAATATATTTAATAGACATAATTTTATAAAAGTGTTATCTAACCACTTTTTTGGAGGTAGTTATTAAAATAGAAGTAAAAGATAATAATATTGAACAAGCTCTGAGAGTTTTAAAAAGAAAACTTCAGAGAGATGGATTTTTCAAAGTTATAAAATTAAAAAATACTTATGAAAAACCATCTGAAAAGAAAAAAAGGATTCTCCAAGAGAATATTAAAAGAGTTAAGAAGTTAAATAAGCTTAAAAATAGAATTTAAACATACCGCGGGGTGGAGCAGTCTGGTAGCTCGTCAGGCTCATAACCTGAAGGTCGGCGGTTCAAATCCGTCCCCCGCAACCAATTTAATTAACTATATTTTAAAATTAGATTTTTTACTATCAACTAGAAAAGCTTTAACCGTTTCTATAGTTAACTGATTGAATGATTTTCCAAATTTTTCTATTTTCTCAATTACAACTGGAGGAATAGTAATTATATGGCATCCCAATTGTTTAGCTTGAAGATAATTATACGGTTCTCTAACACTGGCCCATAAAATCTCTACATTTTTAAATTTCTTTGCTAATTTTATACTTTTAGTAAATTCTGGTATTGGATCTTTGCCAGTATCTCCCGCTCTTCCTGCAAAAATTGAAATTATTACTTTTGTTTTTTTATTTATTACCTTAAGTATTTTTGCGGTTTGCTTGGCAGTATATACTGCTGTTATATTCAACTTAATATTTCTACTATTTAACTCTTTAATTACATTTCCTGAAAATTTATTTTTTGAGTTAACTACCGGAACTTTTACATATACATTTTTTCCCCAACTATTTATTTTTCTTCCTTGCTCAATCATAGAATGTTGGTCGTCAGCAAATACTTCGAAGGAAATAGGTTTATTTCTACAAACTTTAAGTATTTGTTTAGAGTATGATTTATAATCTTTTGCTCCAGCTTTTCTCATCAAACTTGGATTTGTGGTAAATCCTTTTACAATTGATTTACTATTAAATTTTTTTATTGATGATATGTCTGCAATGTCACAAAAAATCTTTATATTCATATATCTACAAATTCTTGGTAATATCTTCTGTCATTTTTTTTGCGTCTGCAAACAACATCAAGGTATTTTCTTTATAGAATAAATCGTTATCTATTCCTGCATATCCAGGTGATAAGCTTCTTTTTACAAACAATACTGACTTGCATTTTTCCACATCTAAAACTGGCATTCCATAAATTGGACTTTGTGGATCTGTTTTTGCAACCGGATTGGTAACATCATTTGCACCAATAACAAAAGCAACGTCTGCATTTGCAAAATCATTATTTATTTCCTCTAACTCAAAAACTTCATCATATGGTACATTAGCTTCTGCTAATAAAACATTCATATGTCCTGGCATTCGTCCAGCAACCGGATGAATAGCATAAGATACTTTAATATCATTCTTCTTTAATGTGTCTACCATTTCTCTTAAAGCATGTTGAGCTTGTGCTACCGCCATCCCATAACCTGGGACTATTATAACAGAAGAGGCATTTTTCATTAAAAAGGCTGCATCATCAGCGTTACCACTTTTCACAGGTCTTTGCTCTTTGTTTTCACCTCCAGAAGTTTGTTCTGTTGCTCCGAAACCACCCAAGATAACATTAAAGAATGATCTATTCATTCCTTTACACATTATATATGAAAGAATGGCACCAGATGAACCAACTAGAGCGCCTGTTATAATTAATGCAGTATTTTCTAAGGTAAAACCAATACCTGCTGCCGCCCACCCAGAATATGAATTCAACATTGAAATTACTACTGGCATATCTGCACCACCAATAGGAATAATAATTAGAAAACCAATTAAAAAAGAAATTGCAATTAACACCCAAAATAAATTAGATGATTGAGTTGAACAAAGATAAAAAGTTAAAATTACAATCAAAATCAATAGCAAAGCATTTAATAAATGCTGACCTCTAAACGTAATAGGTGCACCAGACATTATTCCCTGTAACTTTAAAAATGCTATAACAGATCCTGAAAAAGTAATTGCACCAACGGCTGCTCCTATTGCCATCTCAATCAAGCTTGCAAGATAAATATTGCCTGGTGTTCCAAGATTAAAAGCTGCAGGATTAATAAATGCTGATATAGCTACAAACACGGCAGCTAATCCAACTAAACTATGAAAACCAGCAACTAATTCTGGCATTGCTGTCATTGGTATACGATATGCTATGAAAGCACCAATGCTACCTCCAATAGCGAGAAAAATTAAAACATAAATAAATCCAGCTGTAAAATTACCTACTGAAAGAAAAGTAACCACAACAGCTATTACCATACCAATTATTCCAAATAAATTTCCTTGTCTTGAAGTTTCTGGGGAAGATAAACCTCTTAAAGCTAAAATAAATAACACTCCAGAGATTAAATATAAAATTGCTGAAATATTTGCAGACATAAATTATTTATCTTTTTTCTTTTTTTTGTACATGGCTAACATTCTTTGGGTGACCAAGAATCCTCCAAAAATATTAATTGCTGCTAAAACAATCGCTAAAAAACCATAAATACTAGATGATGAGAAAACAACTCCATCATTTGCGGATAAAGCTGCAATGATTGCCCCTACTATTATTACAGATGAAATAGCATTTGTGACTGACATTAAAGGAGTATGCAAAGAAGGTGTAACACTCCAAACCACATAATAACCAACAAATATTGATAATATGAATATGCTTAATCTGAATATAAAAGGATCTATTTCCATAGTATTATTTAATAAGTGTTTTCTCTATTATTTCATCTTCTAGATTGATATTTAATTTCTTATTTTGTTTATCATATAAATTTGAGATAAAATTAAATATATTTTTTGCATACAAATTGGAAGCTGATACTGGTAATTTATTTAATATATTTGCCTCACCTAAAATTTTTACTCCATCTTTTTCAACGATTTTGTTAACTTCTGTAAATACAGTATTTCCACCTTGAACTGCTGCTAGATCATAAATTACCGAACCTGGTTGTAAATTTTTAAACATATCTTCTTTAATAATTTTAGGCGCTGCCCTACCTGGAATTAAAGCTGTACATATTATTAAATCAATTTTTTTTAATGTTTCTGAAAGTAATTCTTCTTGCTTCTTTTTAAACTCATCTGAGGCTTCTTTTGCATAGCCACCTTCGGTTTCTAAATTTTCAGACCCTTCTACTGTCAAAAATTTGCCACCTAAACTTTCGACTTGCTCTTTGGAAGCCATTCTAACATCGGTAGCAAAAACTACTGCCCCCATTCTTTTGGCAGTAGCAATAGCTTGTAAGCCAGCAACCCCTGCCCCAACCACTAATACTTTTGCTGCCGGAACTGTTCCGGCTGCAGTCATCATCATTGGAATAGCTTTTTCATAAACTTGGAAAGCTTCTATGACAGCTTTATAACCTGCTAAATTAGCTTGTGATGACAATATATCCATTGATTGTGCTCTTGTAATTCTTGGCAATAATTCCAAGGAAAAGCAGTTTATATTTTTTTTTTTCAAATCATCTAATTTTTCTTTATTAGAGAATGAATTTAATGATCCTACCAATGTTTGATTTTCTTTTAATAAAGATAGCTTATCGTCTTTTGGTAATCCTAATTGAATAAAGATATCTGCATTATTAATTATTTCTTCTTCACTTTCTGAAAAATTAACTCCAACATTTTTATAATGTTCATCCTCGAAACCTAGGTGATTTCCATAATTCTTTGTTAATGATAGTTTAAATCCTAAATCAATATATTTTTTTGATATTTCGGGAGTTAAGGCTATCCTCTTTTCTATCTCTTTATTTTCAATAATAGATACCAAATGCATTAAAAACTATAATAGAAAAATTGCCATTAAAACAAGAACTAAAATTACCGCAATTGTTCCCCAAAGAACAAATTTAGTAAAATTATTCCATGTATTTTTATGGTTTTCATTGTCCATAAAAGTTACTTCTGTCTTGCTTTAAATTTTGGATTAGTTTTATTTATAACGTAAACACGACCTCTTCTTCTAACTAATTTAGAGTTAAGGTCTCTTTTTTTGATAGATTTAAGTGAACTTTTGATTTTCATAATTTTTAGATGTTAATAAACGAACTTATGTAATCTTTCAAACTTATTTTTCCATATCTTTTGATTATTCTATTTTTAAGGGAAATATCTCTTAGAGCAGAAGCGTATCTCTCGCCTGGCCTTGATTTTAAATATACAATTTTATGTTTGAAAAGTTTTGCAACCTGTAAAATTGAATAAGACTGTCTATGAGAAATACTATAATGTGAACATTTATTCTCTTTCCAAGCTTCATAACATACTCTTATCGTGTCAGAAATATGAGTGAACCTTCTTGTCTGGTTACCAGGCTTAACGACGGTCAATGGTTTATTTTTTTTATATTGATTTTCAAAGATACCAATCACCGTTGCCATTTTACCTTCTTTTATATGTCTTGGACCGTAAACATTATAAAAATAAATTACTTCATATTTAAAATTGAACCATTTTTTTAAATTTTCGAGCAATTCCAAATTCTTAAATTTAGTAAAAGCATAGGGAGACAAATTTCTATCATTTTCATTATTGCCAAGAGT